>JAXMAC010000008.1:0-54517 GCA_046350595.1 Candidatus Brocadiaceae bacterium
CGAATCCACCATTTTGTAAATCACGAATGTGTTCTGTCCAGAATCAGTTATGCCGAGCGGGGATTAATACAATGGAAGAATTCAGCGAAATGCGTTATATCGATTTCAGAATTTCGGAATCAGCATTTGAGATTGCCAAAGGCGGTAGTATTTATGATAACTGATACAGAAGTTAGAGTAAAAGGGGTACAAGCTCTTACTAAGGCTCTGGGAAGTGTGGGGGCAGAGAGGTTTATTGCCCTTATTCAAAGAGAACCATTTGACTATACAAAATGGCAGAAAACATTGTGGGAAGATCAAAGTATTGAAGAAATCAGCAGGGCTGCAATGAAAATTTATGAGAAATCTGCCGAATAACCGGCTCAGCCTGACCGCGGGAAGCTCGGTGGCGCAATGCGGTAAACCTTTGGCGCAACAGGTTGGACGGAGTGTTAGGCGCTTCTGATAATCGAGGGTGATCGATAAGACGAATCAACGGTATCTACAAAATCATAGCCAGCTACTTCTTGTTCAAATATTATTCAAACTCAAGGAAAATCAACAAGAAAGAGCAAATACCCAATAACTACACACACAACGTTTGTCACAAACCTGTGGCTCTGCGGCCAACCCTTTGTGGCTCACCGTTGGCGAATACTGTTATCGCTTGCAAAGGCATCTTTCGTATTCTCACTTTCAAAACTCTTCTTTAAATACCTCGTTAAGATCGACAACAAAACCCTTTAAAACCATTGATTCGACGCTTCTCTTTACATTTTCTTCAAGATACCCTTCAGAGAATAATGCATAGTTGTCATGCTCATTCAGTGTTAATACTTCTACACCTTTTATGTAAGGGTTAACGATCCAGTATTCTTTTACTTTATATTTTGCATATAAATCTTTTTTTTCATAGGTATCTCTGTACTGACTTGAGGGAGAAATTATTTCTATGAGTAGATCAGGCGAACCAAAGATCCCTTTTTTCTTTATAATTTCCCGTTTTTGTCTTGAAATGAATACAATGTCAGGCTGTACAACATTTTCAGCATCCAATACTACATCTAGAGGGGCATCCATAACATAACCCAGATTTTTTCCCTCTAAAAATTTCCTGATTAAATATTCCAATTTACCCGATATCCATTGATGATTGGAGCCGGGTGCAGGAGTCATCATTTTTAACTTGCCCGCCATGATTTCATATCGTTTTTCGTCATCGAGATTCAAGTAATCTTCATACGTCCACTTTTTTTGTTCTATCATTATTGGCGGCATATTGTATTTATCCTTCAAAAAACCAATAAAAAAGAATAAAGAGCACTCCGAAATTTGGGGTTGGAAAGCTAAGAAGAAAGGATTTTGCACCCGACTTCTCAACTTCCCAACATCCTTCTTTTCCTATGTACTCTCTGCGGTAAAACGGGGTCTTATTTTTTTATACTCGCCTCTTCTACAATTACGTCATATTTGTACCCACTCCCGAAATCCTTGTCCTTATAAAGGTTTCCGGTTACGGTAACGATATCGCCGACGGCGGCAATCTCGCTGGTTGTTACAACCAGGTCGTTATTACCACTCTCGGCAGTCCCTGTTCCGTCCTGTATGTGCAGCCAGTTTTTACCCATGATTCCCGAAGAAACCTTTACGACCTTACCTTTAACAACGATGCTTTTCTTATCCAGTTCATTCTTTTTCACATAAAGTTCCGCAACGGTATAGGCATTCGAACCAGCGGCCTTTTCTACTTTTATTTTCTCATCAGAAGGATTTCCGGCGCCCTTACTAACCATTGATTTTCCATGAAAGCTCTTCATTTCAGTGGTGCCTTCCTGTAATACCATGCCGGTTGAAAAGATAATCTTGTCAAAGGTACGATTTAAGGTTTTGCTGGTGAAGTTGACCATTTCATAACCAGGTTGCAAAACAACATCCTGTCCTACGGTTACCTTCGTTTCTAAGACAGCGGCCCATGTCTTTTTGCCATCTTTTTCGATACAAATATAGGTGTAACCGCCGCTGTTCATGGTTTCCACAACCTTACCGGAAAGAACAGCTTCGTCCTGAGGGGTAGCCGCTTCCGGTTTCTCTTTCATATAGATGTTAGCGGGTGGTTCGGCAGGTTTTTTTGAGTCTGCATAGACGTTCTGCACACCGCCCATAACCGTCAGCGTTAACATCGAAATCAACAATATCGAATTTTTTTTCATTTTTTTAGCTCCTTATTTCTCAAATAATTTTTATAAACAAATATAAAATTACACACTCTGCTGTTTTGTTTGCAATCACACGTAAGGCGAGAATTTAGCCTTGCAATGTGCAACCCTGAAGAGCCTGTGCAAAAAAACAATCATCGTGTCATTGCGAGGGTTTTTTCCGAAGCAATCTCCCGGAATTATTATACGGCGGGAAAGATTGCTTCGC
Source organism: Candidatus Brocadiaceae bacterium (assembly GCA_046350595.1). Classification (GTDB taxonomy): domain Bacteria; phylum Planctomycetota; class Brocadiia; order Brocadiales; family Brocadiaceae; genus JAHFOW01. The sequence continues at coordinate 2,404 of JAXMAC010000008.1, forward strand.
TTCGCTCGCAATGACACCTAAAACTCGAATTTTTGCACAAACTCTAAGGTTTGAGTTACAGCATCATTAATTAAATAAAGCATAATTGTTTTATCAAAACAACACAAGTATTTTATACAACCAGGATAGTCTCATAGTCGCCGGGTTTTTCTTATTATCTTCCTGTCTTAAGAATAATTTCTTTGATATTTATAGAATGTTGTTGTATAAAAATAATCACGTACTCATAAAGATGCTAAGGTTTTCTGTATTTTGGCATCTTGTAACGTAGGAGCGTATCGTATACGTCACTACCATTTTTTATTACTTTTACTTTATATTTTCAGGAGTCCTTTTCATGATCTGGAGGCAAACCATGTTTTTCAAATACGGGTGAGTATTCGTTTTGAAGTGGCGGCGCCATTTCCAGATTGTGCGGAAAAGACACGGACTCTTCGGAAGTATTTCCTGTTACATTTCCTACTGATTTCAAGGGTATTTTTCCATCTTGTAATCTTATTCTCCCGAAGAACAATTCCTTTCTTTTTTCGATTTTTTCAATCCAAAAGACGCCGTCCTTCTTCCAATAGTTTATTGGAAACGTTCCCTAGAAATAATCAAAAAATTCTTTTTCATTTTATACAGGGAGGTTATAAGGAATTATGGTGTCTTTATTCATTGATGGAAAAAAGGTGGAGGTGGAACCTTCACAAACAATTTTACGGGCAGCCCAAAAACTTGGGATTCACATCCCTACGCTGTGTCATGACCCGCGATTAACTCCTTCCGGCGCCTGCCGTATGTGCGTAGTGGAGGTAGAAGGCGCACGAACTCTGGTTGCCTCGTGTGCAACCCCTGTTTCAGAAGGTATGAAAATCACCACGCGCAGCGAATTAGTCATGCGTTCACGGCGACTCAATCTCGAACTCATCTGGTCGGATCATCCGAACGATTGCCTGACGTGCGACAAGACGGGGGAATGCCAACTGCAAAAATTTATGTATGAATACGAGGTCAAGACCTCGCGTTTTGCTGATTGCAGTCCACCTTCCAAACCCGATAATTCAAATCAGGCCATTTACAGGGACATGAATAAATGCATCCTCTGTGGAAAATGCGTCAGGATTTGCGACGAGGTACAAAACCAACACATCTGGGCATTTTCAAACCGTGGGATGCAAACTTCAATAGCAACCGCCTTTGAAAAACCACTCAAGGAATCCGGTTGTGTATTTTGTGGACATTGTGTTTCCGTCTGTCCCGTTGGCGCCCTTATGGATAAACCCGCTATGAAAAAAGGACGTCCCTGGGAAACGAAGAAGGTGCGTACGGTTTGTTGTTACTGCGGCGTGGGGTGCAGCCTTGTGCTTCATGTCAAGCAGGGCGATATTTTAAAGGTAACAGCAGATACCCATTCACCTCCAAATTATGGCAGCCTGTGTGTTAAGGGACGATACGGATTTGAGTTTTACAGAAGTCCTGACCGGTTAAAATCTCCATTGATTCGTAATCATATTGATCAACCATTCCGGGAGGCAAGCTGGGAGGAGGCTATAAAACTCGTTGCGCAGAAATTCATGGAAATTAAGCGGAAATACGGCGCTGATGCATTTGGATGCCTCAGTTCCTCCAGAGGCACAAACGAAGAAAACTACCTCGCTCAAAAGTTTACCCGCGCCGTCATGGGAACCAACAACATGGACAACTGCGCGCGTGTATGCCATGCCCCGTCAGTTACCGGGCTCAGGGCTGCATTAGGGAGCGGCGCTGCTACCAATTCTCTGGCTGACATCGAAGGCGCAGAAGTACTCATCGTAAGTGGTTCTAACACTACCGAGGCACATCCGGTAGCGGCATTAAAGATAAAGAAGACAGTGCGACACAACGGGGCCAAATTGATTGTAATCGACCCGCGAGAAATAGAACTCGTCCAATATGCAACGGTCTGGCTGCGTTTGAAACCCGGCACCAATGTCGCCCTGATTAATGGACTGCTCCATGTTATTCTTAAAGAAGGTTTGGAAAACAAGGAGTTTATCCAGCAGCGTACGGAAAATATAGATATGCTGCGGCAGGTTGTGTCTCCGTATACACCGGAAAAAGTTGAGGAAATCACGGGTGTTCCGAAAGAAGATATTATCAAGGCTGCCCGAATTTATGCAGGTACACGGAAGGGTATGATTGTGTATGGACTGGGTATGACAGAACACAAAGCGGGTTCGCACGGCGTTATGTCCCTGGCAAATCTGGCGCTGATTACTGGCAACGTTGGCAGACCCAATACGGGAATTAATCCGCTCCGCGGACAGAATAACGTCCAGGGTTCCTGCGATATGGGCGCATTGCCTGATGTATACACCTGTTATCAAAAGGTGGATGATCCGGCAGCGAACAAAAAATTCTCTGAGGCGTGGAATTGCCAGCTTCCCGCAAAACCGGGGCTGAAAGAACCGCAAATGTACAGAGCAGCGCTGGAGGGTAAACTAAAAGCGATGTATATTATCGGATACGACCCGGCTGCAACACAGGCAAACATCCATCATGTGAAATCAGCCATGAAAAAGCTTGATTTTCTTGTAGTGCAGGAAATATTTATGACAGAAACAGCCAGGCTTGCCCATGTAGTACTACCCGCCGGCTGCTTCTTTGAAAAGGACGGCACCTTTACCAATGCAGAAAGAAGGGTAAGGCTGCTCAATCAGGCCATTCAATTACCAAAAGGGACAAAACATGATTGGGAAATTATGTGTTTAATTGCAAATGCTATGGGTTATCCTATGCATTACAACCATCCGAAAGAAATTATGGAAGAAATTGCCAGTCTTACCCCGGAATTTGCCGGAATTTCTTTTAAACGGCTTGAAGGTGATGGACTGGTATGGCCGGTATGGGATAAGAATCATCCGGGCACGCCTATTCTCCATAAAGACACATTCACACGAGGAAAAGGTAAACTCAATGACCTCCTGTACACCCCTTCGGAGGAGTTACCCGACAGTAACTATCCTTTGTATTTAACCACAGGCCGTCGTTTGTATCATTACAACAATGGTTCGATGTCGCTTCGCAATCCTGAAATCCATTCGATCAGTTCGGAGGAATTTGTGGAGATACATCCGGACGATGCCGGGGCGCTTGATATAAAAACCGATGACTGCGTAAGAGTAACGTCAAGACGGGGTTCTTTGGAAGTAAAAGCGCTTGTTACCACACGATCGAGGCCGGGGAGCGTGTTTCTGTCTTTCCATTTTCCAGAAACCCCAACGAATGTGTTGACCGGTCCCGGAGAAGACATGCTTGCGCTCACCCCTGAATATAAGGTGTGTGCGGTAAAAGTAGAGTTGTGTGTATGTTAAGGAATATTTTTACATAATACGATAACAGCACCAGGAGGCGCCTATGGACACAAATAAACATAAAATTCTGAATGATTTAGCCCGGGCGGTAATTGAAATGGATGTATCCCGTGCGGTCGTGGCAGCCACAGAAGCCATTCACCGTAAAATTGATCCTTACGAGATAATCACAGAAGGGCTTGCACGGGGCATGGACAGGGTCAATGAGCTCTTTGAGCAGGAGGAATACTTTGTGCCGGAAATACTCCTCTGCGCCGATACCATGAACGCGGGAATCGAGGTCGTCAGGCCACATTTGCCAAAGGAAAATACCCAGGATAAGAAGAAGGTTGTAATCGGCGTCGTGAAGGGCGACACCCACGATATTGGTAAAAACCTGGTAAAAATCATGCTTGATAACGCAGGATTTGAAATACACGACCTGGGCAGGAACGTGCCGTATGCAAGGTTTGTCGATACAGCCGGAGAACTAAATGCCGACATGGTTTGTCTTTCAACCCTCATGACTACAACGATGGATGGTATGCAGGCGGTTATTGACGACCTTAAAAAGGCTGGTATTGCATCCAGGGTTATGGTTGGCGGCGGCCCAATATCACCAGGATTTGCCAAAAGGATTGGCGCCGATGGGTACGCAAAGAATGCCGCAGAGGCAGTCAAGGTTGCAAAGGGTCTGTTTCAGGATATTCATGTGCCTCTGACATTTAAAACGCCGGAATTGGTAAGGGTTAGAAAAAAATAACTCTTAACGCCGAGTGCGTTGAATACGCAGATGAAATAATAAGAAGTGGGTCGACTATAGTAAACATTAAATTATAGGAGCATGCAATGAACCATACCGATAAAATGAAACCAAAGGAGAGGATGCTGTCAATTCTGCAGGGAAAGCAGGTCGACAGGTTCCTGGTAAGTCCCCTGATCCTTAATTTTGCATCCAGGAGCCTAAACCTGACCGTCAGGGATTTCTGTACAAACGGCAGGAACATGGGGGATGCGAATATTGCCTGTTTCAATAAATACCGGCATGATATCGTTTATATCTTTTCTACGACCTCTACCGTAGCAGAGGCAATGGGTACGAAAATGTATTTCCCCGAAGACGATGCTCCGCAGGTAGAAACTCCCTTTATCCAGACGCGGGAAGACATTAAAAAACTTAAACCTGTTGATCCTGAAAGAGACGGGAGACTCCCTGTGTATTTAGAGGCGGTGAAACGATGTATGGATGCTATCGGGAATGAGGTATTCATTGTACCTGTTATTGGCGCCCCCTTTACAACGTCTGCGGCTTTACGGGGCACAGAGACTTTTATCAAAGAACTCTACACTGATCCGGAATTAGTGCATACCGTGATGAAGGTTGCAACCCAATCAGTTAAAAATGTTATTGACGCTTATGTAAAGGCAGGTGGAGTTCCTGTTACTGTCGAGCCAGTTGCCACCGGTTCTATGATCAGCGAGAAACATTTCAGGGAATTTGTCCTGCCGTATCTCAAAGAGGTATATGCGCATATTCATTCCTACAACCTCCCCGGCGTCCTCCATATCTGCGGAAAGACAAAACGGGTGATACAATGCATGGCTGAGAGTGGGGCTGATATCCTGAGTATTGATAACATTGACCTGCGGGAGGCGAAAGAATTAGTGGGAGAGAAAGTCTGTATCATGGGTAATGTAAGCCCGGCCGATGGTATGCTCAAGGGGAATCCTGATACGATAACACACCTGGTTAAGGATTGTGTGGCAAAGGCATCTGACAATCCAAAAGGATTTATTGTAGCCACCGGGTGTGAGGTGCCCATCCATACACCGCATGAAAACATGGTTGCCTTTCTTGAAGCGGGCAAGAGATTCGCAAGGCTCCCGGTTACTATGAATTAGGTATTCGGCAACTTTTTATTGCAGCGCTGATCTCTTGTGGTTGGCAATAAACCGTTTAAACAGTTTAAGCCGTTTAATCTGTGCAAACGGTTATAGGGATAAAACACCCGTATTGAAATTCCTATACATTAAATTAATCTGAGGAAAGCAGGAAGATTCTTGAATTCACGAGTTCCTTAATTGTAAATAATTCAAAATGACGGAAAAAGAACGACTGTTAAGAGTTTTACGAAATATCCCCGTTGACAGAGCGCCTGTTATCTGTCCTGGCGGCATGATGACTATGGCATGCAGAGAGGTCATGGTACAAACAGGTTGCTCCTGGCCAGGGGCACATCGTGATACAAAAAAAATGGCTGAACTTTCAATCGCCATGTACAGAGAGACAGGACTTGAAAATCTTGGCATCCCTTTTTGTATGACTGTTGAGGCTGAAGCGCTGGGTGGTGAAGTGGAAGATGGCGACGAAACGACCAGCCCAAGCATGGTAAAATATCCTCTGGAATCAGTAAGGCAATGGACTACTTTAAAAAAACTTGACCCTTACAAAGACGGACGACTCCCGGTTATTCTTGAATGCACCTCAATACTAAGGCAAAGGTATCCCGATACACCCGTAATCGGCAACCTGGTTGGCCCTTTAAGTCTTGCGACTTCCCTGATAGATGCAACATCGCTTTACAAAGCGCTCCGACAGGAACCGGGAGAGGTTCATAGTCTGCTTGCATTTTTAACAGAGAATTGTATCAGGTACGGTGATGCGCTTATTGAGTATGGTGCAGACATTATTGCGATCTCAGACCCTTCTGCAACCGGCGAAATTCTGGGACCCAAACTATTCAGAGAGTTTGTGCTTCCCTATTTGAATAACATGACCGACCGTATACATACGCTTGGCAAACCTGTCATCGTGCATATATGTGGAAATGTGGGTTCTACCTATGAACCCCTCACAAAGTTAACATCAGCATGTATCAGTGTGGATGCACTCGTAAACATAAAAGAGGCCCGGAGTGCAATTCCGGGGAAGAAATTGATGGGCAATGTAAGCGCCTTGCTCCTGCAAAACGGCCCTGTAAGCAAGATACAAACAGTTTCAAAAAACCTTTTAGATTTCGGGATAGATGTCCTTGCCCCTGCTTGCGGCCTGAGCGCTACAACACCTGTCCGCCATATAAAGGCGATGACCGAAATGGCAAAGGGGAAATGAACAAAATATTATTTACGATAATAATTTAAATATATGACTCAGAGCGCTGAAATAATCTTTTATCCCATGAAGGCCAGAGGGATTGTGCCAAAAGGGATTACAATCTTGGAAGCAGCACGAAGACTTGGCGTTCACCTCGAAGGCCCGTGCGGTGGCATGGGTAAATGCGGAAAGGACATGATACAGGTAAGGGTAAACAAAAACCTCGATACCGTACTTGCCTGCAAAACCCATGTGGAAGGTGACATGGAAGTCACCATTCCCTCTCTTGACAGAAAAGACATGAAGATTGTCGAAGGCTTTTATGCTGAAGGCGGCGTGAAATACGACGTCAATCCATCCGTAAGAAAGGAAGGAGTTCTTAATGAACAAGGTCTTTGCCGCACACGTGTGTATATTAACGAAAAACTATCGTCAATTGAGGAAGGCGAAACACAGTCACATCTCTATGGAATCGCCCTGGATATTGGAACAACAACGCTCGTGGCGGCATTGGTCGATCTTAATAACGGCAAGATATTGGGGAGTTCCTCTGCGCTGAATCCGCTTGTGTCTTACGGTCACGACGTCATGTCCCGGATAAAGTACTCCACATCCAACAAAGACGGACTCCTCAGGATGCACAGGGAACTTATATTCACGGTCAATTTTCTTATTCATTTTTTATCTTCTGAAAGAGCCGTAAAACCAGAAAATATTTACGAAATCATTGCAGCCGGCAATACCACAATGCAACATATATTTTTAAATAAAGAAATTAAAGGGATAGGCGAATACCCATACAAAATGGAAATTTCTGATACCTTTACTACGACTGCAAAAGAACTTGCCATCAATAGTGCTCAATACGCGCCCGTGACAACCCTTCCCTGTATCTCTGGCTATGTTGGTGGAGATATCGTGTCAGGCCTTCTTGCTATTAACCGTAATACCCTGGAATTGCCGGCGCTTTTCCTGGATATCGGCACCAATGGAGAAATGGTTCTTATACTTGATGACAAAATGATAGCGACGTCTACCGCTGCCGGCCCGTGCTTTGAGGGAATGACGATAAGTTCGGGGATGCGGGCGGGAGATGGCGCAATCGAGCACGTCAGCCTTGAAGATGAGGTAACTCTGGAAGTAATCGGCAACATCCAGCCACGGGGGATTTGTGGAAGTGGTCTTCTGGATATTGTTTCTGAACTCTTACGGGTCGGACTTGTAAACTCCAGGGGTCGATTGCAACCTAAAGAAGGCAATGAAATCCCGGAAAAATACAAAAAGTATTTATTTGAAAAAAACGGGAAGCGATATTTTCAATTGGCAAATGAGGTAGCGCTGTCACAGGAAGACATACGGCAGGTTCAATTGGCGAAGGCGGCTATCAGGGCAGGCGTGGAGATTTTGCTCACAAATAGTAATATCAAGCACGATGAACTGAATACGGTTGTTATTGCGGGTGCATTTGGTTATCATTTGAAGGAGGAAAGCCTTTTTAAGACTGGTTTTTTACCAGGGTTAAAAAAGGCCAGACTTCTGTATATAGGGAATTCGAGTTTGGAGGGCGCAGTGAGAACCCTCCTGAATAAAGAGTTGATAAGCGAATCAGGTTCCATTGCCAAAACTACTCAAGTCCTGGAGTTATCCCAAATTCCTGAGTTTGAAGGTGTTTTTATGAGAGAGATGCATTTTCGCTAGAATTTAAAAGCTGTGCCTGTAACTCAAGCGTCTCGCTTGAGCGTACATGCAAGCGTCCCGCTTGAGTTACAAAGGTATATATTCCCTATTGACCCAATAGTATTTCCAGTCTTTAAAATTTTGTGTCAGTCCTGCCTTCACCGGATTATTAAGGATATACCAGACGATTCTGTTAAATTCATTGGCATCTCTGACATAATGATCGTAGTTTTCGTGATGCCAAAAAGCCCCGTTTCTATTTAATAGCTTATTTGCTTCATGGGCTACATAACCTTTATGGTTTTGCATTATTTCTGAAATTGAGTATGGCAGTATTTCCGCTTTCATGAGTGGTTTTAGTATTGTATGAACATGGTTTGACATAACTAAAACACAAACAAGTTCGTATTTTTTGTTATGATTGTGTAATAAACTGTCAACAACCATTGACGCTACAGTTCCATCTTTTAACCATTGTGGGATTTCTATACATCTTGAGAGATATTCATCCTCGATTCTAAAAAGTATTTTATTACAATTATACTTTGCTATAGATTGTTCATGTACAGGCAATCTTTCAACAAGGGCATCTAATCTTTGTTTTTCAACAGATAATTTGTCTAAGATTTTTTGTGGCATATTGAATGCCAATCGGTATGTAATGAAAATATAACCATTGAACGGTTGGTAGTGGGGGAGGTTACGTTTGTAGTAAAATTTATATTGAAGTTTGTTATTGGACATCTTAAATTACCTTAATTTTAAAGTAGTTTTGTCTTTCATGTGGTTATCACAAGTGAGACACTTGTGTTACCTGTAACTCAAGCGTCTCGCTTGAGTGTACGCGCAAGCGGGACGCTTGCGTTACAAAATTTATAATAAATAGATTCGCCCGTTTTCTATCCACGCAACAAAGGGATTTCTTGTCTGTCGCCACCCACAAACCCGCTTAAGTAAAATAAAAATCCTCTGCAATATAGTATTGGTACGAAAATATACATTTTCATACTCCTTTGTGAGCCTTTGGCTCATGTGGGTTCATCTGTAAAAACTTCTTTTTTTGTAAGTTTTTCACAATCCCATTTACTTCTTATCAGGAGGTGAAGTTTGTTTATGAGGGAAAGATTGCTTCGCTCCGCTCGCAATGACCCCAGACGACTAAAGTCGTCACTACAAACGCTCGCAATGACAACGTGCTGTGTGCCATCAAAGTGCATAGTAAGTGTCATTGCGAGTCAGTTTTCAAACTCGTATTCAGTATTCCCCCTATTTCTTACCATCTTCCGCCTTTTCGAGCACATCCTCCAACACCTTCCCCAACTCCTCAATTTCTTTTTTAATTTCTGCTGCGTGCTTCTGCCATGCCTCATCTATTTTCTTTGTGGCAGTTTCACCTAATTTTTTCATTTTTTCCTGAAGCTCTGGAATTTTTTGTTTTATCTCTCCAACGGTCGCATCTACACGGTCAGACAATTTTTTCCCAAGTTCTTCTAAATCCCTGGCGATATCGGAAAGAGAACTGTCTTCCTTGATCGTATTTTTAGTTTGAAGATAATCTACCCGCCAGAGTCCTTCTTCTTTTTTTAAGATAGTGAACAAGGGAAGAGTCGTCTCTGTGCCATTTTTGCAAGTATGCAACGTTGTTTCTATAGTCGTTGTTTCGCCATCAATGAGAACCTTTCCTAACGTAACTGATGCATTACGGAATTGTTCAATAGAGGTATTAATTAAATCACGGGTTTCCACGGTGGAGCAACTACGCGCCTTCTCAACGTCCTGAACTTTCATAGCGTCCCAGAAGTATTGAGCTATCTCCTGCGGAGATTTAACAGCGTAACAGCCGGATAATAATGTAATTAATAAAATTGCTCCATAAACCCAACTTAAATTAATTCGCTTTTTATTCACCATGTATTCTCCTGAAATTCTAAATATCAAGTATCATCATTCCTGATAAATTCTATCTCATGGCAGGAATGCTTTGCAAAACTATATTTTTTATTCCTACCCACTCAGATTTATGGTAAACTTTACACATGAATGATTTAAATCTTATGCAAGATGACAGGGTATTGATTATCGGCGCTACTGGCTTTATCGGAAGCAGATTAATCCCCGAACTTCTTGAAAAAAATATCAAGCTTAGACTGCTCGTCCGCACCCCATCAAAACTTTCCCCGGTCATCATGGACAATCCACATATTGAGATTGTAAAAGGCGACCTCGTTAAAAAAGAAGGTTTAAGAGAGGCATTCTGCCATATTCACACGGCTTACTATCTTGTTCACTCTATGGGTGGAAAGAGCATCTTTAAAAATACCGAATTTGCACAGATGGATAAGCTTGCCGCAAAAAACTTTGTAACCGCAGCAGATGCTGAAGGCATTAAACGGGTGATTTACCTTGGCGGGCTTGGAGAAACGGGGAAAAACCTCTCCGAACATCTCAGAAGCAGGGCAGAGGTTGCCGATATCCTCTCCACGGGTAAGATAGTGGTCACCATCCTCCGCGCCGCCGTTATTATAGGAGCAGGTGGGGCATCCTATGAGATGCTGCGATATCTCGTCGAGCGCTTACCTGTTATGGTATGCCCCAAATGGATTGATACCAGGATTCAACCCATAGCCGTGTGTGACGTCCTGGCCTATCTTGTCGGATGCCTCTTAAATCCAGGCACCGCAGGAAAGCGGTTCGATATCGGTGGTCCGGAAATCCTTACCTACCGGCAGATGATGCAACAGTACGCAGAAGTAAAGGGTCTCTGCCGCAGAATTATATTTCGCACCCCCCTGCTTTCTCCCCGACTCGCAGCCTACTGGGTAGACCTTATGACCCCGGTACCTTCCGGCATAGCGCATCCTTTGATTGAAGGATTAAAAAACGAGGTTATTTGCCTTGAGCACAGCATTGACCAGTACGTTCACATCGACAAGACATCTTTTGCCGAAGCCGTCAGGACAGCCATTGCAGAAGAAAAAGCAAACCCGGGAAGCGCTGGATTTGGATAGTTATAGTAATGTTTACCCTGCAGATTGAACTAGCCCTGAAGCAACGCTTAAATTGTCTTGAATGTCCTGAAAATACAAGTAAAATAAAAAGCCTTGATACCTTCGTCCAGACGCAAACCTGAAAGTTCGCGTTACATCCGGGCATAACCTGGAAACCCGTTTGATTAAAATGTAGAGACGCAAAACCTTGAGTCTCTGCACTCTTGTTGGCACTTCTCTAATGTAAACTTATGGATAACATAGAAATACAATTACAGGAAAGCATAGATACCAAAAAAAAATTATTGGCAACACAGGTTAAGACTATTAAAGCGTTAGCGGATACCCTTGTACATTCATTTAAAAACAAACACAGGGTATATCTTATCGGTAATGGCGGGAGCGCAGCAGATGCGCAACACATTGCAGGAGAACTAATCGGAAGATTCAAGATGAATCGACCCGCCCTTCCTGCAGTTGCATTAACAGCGGACACTTCTGTAATGACAGCGCTTGCAAATGACTTTGGCTATGACACCTGTTTTTCCCGACAAATCGAGGCGCTTGTTGCCCCGGCTGACGTTGTGTTGGCGTTCAGCACAAGCGGGAATTCACAGAGTATCTTACAAGCCGTCCAGGTTGCACGCAAACTCGGAGCTATCACCGTTGGATTTACCGGGGAAGATGGAGGAGCCTTAAAAAATGTCGTTGATATCTGCTTAAAAATCCCCTCAACCAATACGCCACGTATCCAGGAATGCCACATTACCGTTGCCCATATTCTCTGCTCCATTATTGAAAAAGAACTCTTTGGGACTCCGAATCAATAATCACGTGAAAAAGAGAAAGGCCGTATTTCTTGACAGGGATGGTACCCTGGTCGTCCACATACCATTTTTGAGTTCTCCGGAACAACTGAGATTCTTACCGAATGCCGTTGAAGGAATCGGTCTTTTCAAAAAAAGCGGTTATGCAATCATTATTGTTACTAACCAGTCAGGTATCGCCAGGGGATACTTTAATGAAGCTCAATTAAAGCTTGTTCACGACAAGCTGTTAACCATGTTGGAATGGGAAGGAATTTGTATAGACGATATTTATTATTGTCCGCATCACCATGAGGGCGTTGTTGAGGAATACAGAAGGGTGTGTGATTGCAGAAAACCGAACCCCAAAATGCTTCTTGACGCCGCAAGGTACCATCGTATAGATTTAACAAAATCACTCATGATTGGAGATTCAGAATGCGATGTACTGGCAGGTAAAAATGCCGGATGTACGAGCGTCCTTATTCGGGATCCTGGAGGTAACGATTTACCCATAACGCCGATGACAGGCGCTGATTACATAGTAAAAAACTTGCTGGAAGCAGCAAAGCTCTTTACATGATTTCGCAGGATATAACTTTAAATTATGAATTCAGCAACTTTATATATTCAATATTCTACAGGTAGTCATCATCTCCCGGCAACGACTTTTTTTCACGTTATTTTTCAGGGTTTGATTTTAGTTTTTCCTTTGCAATATCGATATTAAACTTTGCCTCAAGATTCTCAGGATCTAATTTAAGCACCTCTTCCCATTTGCGCACTGCCTTCTCATAATCACCGGCTCTATAAACCGCAAGGGCGTCATCCAAGAGAAATTGAATCCGTTCATTTTGCTGTTCAGATGAGAGCGTTTCGTGCTTTTTTTCTTCTCGTGTTTCAACTGATGATTCTTTTGTTCCTTCTGTCCCCGGACTGCCTTCCGCAACCGGCGATTCCTTCACGTCTTTTCCCTGCTGGTCGAGCTTATAACCCGCGAGTTGCTGCCGTTGAGATAGAAGCATAATAATCTGATTTTGCAATTCGGTCTTTATCTTTTCTATCTCTTCGATTTTGTTCAATTTCTCCTCAAGGTCATCGATATTTTTTTGTACTTCAACAACATTATTTCTGATGCTATTATCCTTCGTTTCAAGTTTGGAATTAAGACTGTCCGTAGTTGCTTTTAGATACGAATAATTAGCGTCCATACCATTAGTCTTTTGAGAAAGTTCATCAATACGCCTTTCGATGTTCTGGTCAGTTAAACTTAATTGGGAAAGACTCTGTTGCATCTCTTGAATCTTCCGGTCAATGAGCGCCAAAGATTGTTCAGTTTCCGTATTTTTCGAGATTTTTTTCTGTAACCCGCCGCACCCCGCAAAGGAGGTCATGATTACCATAGCTAAACCCATAACGATATATTTCATCATAATAATTTGTGTAAACCTTTCGCTTTTTTTAATAAACCAGCAGGAGGAACTCTCCACCAGCATATAACAACTGCACGTATATACGTTTTGCAGCTTTATCTTACATTATTCGAAGACTTATAAAAATATTTACTTCAGCTTCGATAAATCAAATTCAAAGGGAGTTTCCTCGCCGCCCGGAGCAACAACTACAAACTTAATCGGGGATTCAAGGTCAATATGTTTAACCGGAAATTTAAAGACCATCCGCGCTGAGTGGCTTGGCGATTCGGGCCAGAATTCACTAGCATCCGCTATTTTAGGAGTAAATTCGAAATCGGGATGTACAACCTCATCCTTTTGATAAATCCTCGCTGTGTAATGCATGGGGAAGTCATATTCGTCGCCATAAACGGTTACCGAAAAGGTCAGTAAATCTCCAATTTCCAGCGCCTGCGCAATGTCCTTGCCGGTAAACTCTCTTCTCTCAACTGCCGTTTTTTTTGCCTTATAGGCAACATTCAGATAAGGGGTAAACAACGTAGCTGTGCCATGTCCTTTCTCCAAACAGACCGTCCATGGTCTTGAAAATACGGCGACATCCGTATTTCTACTTTTCTGACCATAGTCTACCGCCTCTTGTATCTGTTCCGGGGTCAGTTTCAAAGAAACAGCAAGAACTGGTTTTAAAGCGAAAAAACACGCCATGAAACTTGAAACGCTTGCCAGGAAAATTATCTTTTTTGTCACGATCCTTTTATCCTTGAAAAATGTGATAAGATGGTTAGAAATTTGCCGGTTTTGAAATGCGCAAAAAACAAATTCAACATGACAGACGAACTACCCATCATGTTGAACTTGTTTTGTAATTTCAGGAATGTTTTATAATTATTCACCGCTCGGAGCTGGCGTAGCAGCTTCTTCAGCTGGAGCCGATTCAGACGGCGCTTCATCGGCCTTTTTTTCAGCCGAGGGTTTTACCACATAGTGTTTACCGGTCTTAATCAAACTGCCGCTGCATACCAGAAATAAAACGCCGAATACTACTGCCCCAACAAAACAGAGCAGTCCGCCAACGTTATTGATAAGTCCCTCAACCTTCTGGTTGGTCATAATTTTATCTGACTTATCGGTTACCATCTCCTGGATTTTTTCGAGATTAAGCATTATATATTTCCTCCTGCTTTGCTTATAAAAAATTTATTTAAGTATTTTAATGCTTCACTAAATCATTATGCTTTGACAACTCTTTATTTGCTTCTTCAATCATTCCTTTATCACGAAAAACAGACTCGAGATTTTTGTATGCCTTCAGATACTTCGGATTCAGGATAATGGCCTTTTTATATTCATCCACCTGTTCCGGGAACATATTTTTTTCCCCATAAGCAATGGCCAGGTTAAAGTGTGCTTCCGCGTTATCAGGATTCAAGACAAGAACCTTCTTATACTGGAGAATCTCATTATCCAACAAACCCTTTCTTCCGTATGAAACGCCCAGATTAAAGTATGCATCGGCATAATTATGGTCGATTTCAATCAATTTTTTGTAAATAGAAATTGATTCATCATACATCTCTTTCTCACGATAACTATTCCCAAGGTTATACAAGGCGTCAATGTTTTTGGGATCGATTTCTATAAGTTTTTTATAAGTGTTAATCTCATCGTCTATTAATCCCTTTGCGCCATATGCAATCCCAAGATTAAAATACGCATCTATGTAATTGTGGTCCAGTTCGATTGCCCTTTTATACGAGAAAATTTCTTCGTCAAACATCCGCCTCTTGCTATACGCAACCCCTAAGTTATTGTAAACTTTTGGATTATTCCTATTGAGATCAATGGCTTTTTTATATTCCAGGATCGCATCGTCGATCATTCCCCGTTTGTTGTATTCGTTTCCTAACTGATAATGGGTTTCATAGTCATTAAAGCTGTCTGTAGCATGGCTGCAAACGGCGACAATGAGACTTACGAAAAGAACAAAAAAACCAAAGAGTACCTTTTTCATATAATTATATTCAGGTCTGGCATAAATAAAACATGTTAATATTTCCAATTTTGGCATAAATTTCTTTTATCGTAAAGAGTAAATATACAAAAAATACCATTCTATAAAAGAAATGTCAATGTTAAAAGAAAGTTGTTATTGCAGAGGCCATTCGATTAACTCGGGACATGCTTTGTTTGAAAACAATTTCACATGGGAAAGATTGATTCGCTTCGCTCGCAATGATAATAATGACTGTTGTAATACTACCTTATTTGTAACAGTTTAGTTTTTTGAAAAATCCCAGTAATAACGCAGGTATCATGCACGGTAGTGGCAATTCATGAATTTACTGTCACAAAGGCACTTTCAACTATTAATGTTTTCAAAAAACTAAACTGTTACCCTTATTTAAGACATTTACTCTACGTGATTATCACGTTAATATTCGCCTCGATATCTCAAAGTAAATAACCAACCCTGTGGCATCGAGGATCGTAGCTATCAGGGGGGCGGATACAAAAGCGGGATCGAGCTTGAGAAATTTAAAAAACATGGGGATCATAAGCCCCACAATATTTCCCACGCTCACCACCGTACAGAGTGAAACACTGACTGCAAAAGCCAAAGTAAGCTGACGCATAGATACGGCAACGATAACAAAGGCAATAAATCCCATAATAAGCCCAAGCACAACACCCACCTTGGCCTCGCGAATCAAAATCCGCCACCATTCTTTTAACTTTACCTCTCCTGTTGCAATCGCACGGATGATAAGCGTGGAGGATTGCGACCCGGTATTGCCGCCAGACCCGGTTAGCATGGGTATGAAGTAAGCAAGGACAATCAGGGAACTTAATACTGATGAATAACCTTTCAGGATTGTTTGGGATATCGTTGCCGCAACAACGAGAATCACCAGCCATGACGCACGGTTTCTGACACGTTTCGCAAATTCCACACGGAAATACTCTTCTTCTATAGTTTGGATACCGGCCATCTTCTGAAAATCCTCAGTTGTCTCTTCCTGTACGACATCCAACACATCGTCAACGGTAACGATACCGACTAACCGGTCTTCATTATCAACCACCGGCACGGCAAGGATATCGTATTTCTGAACTACCCGAGCAGCCTTTTCCTGATCGTCCGTCGTTCGGACAAAAAAGACGTTTTCGTTCATGATGTCCCTAATCAGTTGGTCGGGATTGGCAAGGATGATATTTTTAAGAGAGGCAACGCCGCGCAGCTTTTTTGTTTCATCTACAATATAGCAAATATAGATCGTCTCACGGTTGGGCCCGGTCTTTCGGATACGTTCGAGCGCCTCAGCAACGGTCATGTCCATCCGCAGGTCCACATATTCGGTCGTCATAATACGACCAGCAGAGTTATGGGGATAGTTCAGGAGTTCGTTGGCTTCTTTGCGTTCTAAAGGAGGGAGTAACTTCAGGAGTCTTTCAACAACATGGGCGGGCAGTTCATCAAAAAGCTGCGTCCTGTCATCGGGCTGCATTTCTATTAAAATCTCTTTCGCATGCTGCTCGGTAAATTGTTTAAGAAGCTCCTCCTGCTCTATGGGTTCAAACAGGGCAAAGACCTCCGAAATCCTGTTTTTATCAAGCAACCTGAACCCCATCACACGCTCCGTAGGGGTGAGCTCTCTGAGGATATCAACGATATCCGCCGGATGACGCTCCCGCAGAAAGTCCCGCAGACCTTTGAAGTCCCTGGTCTCGATGAGTTCCTTAATTTCAGGAAGAAATATCTTTGTCCATTGCAATTCCATATTCTCTTATATAAAAAGAAGTCTTTACATGATAGTACTACATCTTATTCAACCTTCTCCACCCCTAACGCCTTCGCCATACCAAGAAGTGTCCTTCCTAATAGTGAACGCTTCATTTCTATCGCGTTAAAGTCGCACACCTCATCACAGCAAAAGCACCCGATACATTTCTTTTTATCAACGATTACCTTTCCACTTTCCCTGGACATGGCGCCGGCAGGACAATTCCGCACGCATTCATAACACCGGGTACAGTTCGAATGATTTACCGTAGAAAATGTAGAACAGGTACTATCAAACATCAATGCCAGTAAAAAATCTGGTAAATATTTCCCGGCAAAATCCTGAGCGCCGCTCGAAGGTTTTTTAAAATCCGGAACAGACACTCCATCAATTGATTCTCCAACGACATTGATAACATCTAATTCACCAATCCCCAGACCTCGTTGATGCGCAAAACGAATGGTTGGCACTGCCATAGGTTCAAATCCAATTATGGAGCTGGCTACGGTATCCATAGCCACGCCATCCTTACTCGCCAGTATCAATCCAACCTTCTTGGGTTGACCGGCATTCGGACCATTTCCCTCCATACCTACAATCGCATCCATAATAACGAGATGGGGGGGCACCATTTGATGTATATCAACCAGCGCCTTTGCAAATACCGTCGGTTTTGGCGCTATGAGATGTACATTCTTTTTACCATTTCCCGGAATCGTCCCCAGCATATTCTTTATGGCGCCGGTGTATTGCGTTAAACCATGCGTCTTGAGTTTTGGCACAGACACAACAAAGTCCACCGTTCTTAATGTCCTAGCAATACGGAATTTATCAAGGATTTCATAATCCTTATTATGGACGTCAATATACTGGTCCTTATCAAAATTAACAATCGTAGCGCCCGTTTCTTCCGCAATTTCGTTAATACGGGTTACCCGAAAGGCATTAAAGGTGGAACTGTTCTTCACACTCCCGGATGAATCCCCAATGTACACATCACATCCGAAATCCTTTTGAAATATATTCACCAGCGCCCTGACGACTACAGGATTGGTATTTACGGCCCTTTCAGGGGGTTGTGATGAAGAGAGGAGGTTGATCTTCAAAAGCACCTTCATGCCAGGTCTGACCATCTTGTCAATGCCGTCTATGAGGCTGATAGACTTATGGATGGCATGATACACCTTTTCTAAATCATAATCGCCACATTTAACAATTGATACGGTAGGCATAATAGAACCACTTTACTCCTTAATACACGTAATAAAAAGTATTCCCTTTATTAAAAGGTACTGTTTGCCTATGAGAGAAAGATTGCTTCGCTTTGCTCGTAATGACAGAATAAGGAGTTTCTCTTTGCAATGACAAAGTGCCATGCACAACGACAAGAAGCAATGTGCCATCAAAGCGCATAGTCCGTGTCATTGTGAGGGTATTTTCCGAAGCAATCTCCCCGTTTTTTGTACGTTTTTCACAACCCCCTTCACCCCCCTTGTTAAGGGGAGCACTCTGAAATCCCCCTTAGAAAAGGGGGAATCAGGGGGGTTGTTTCCCTTTGATCAGGGTATTTGGTTGCAGCGTAGCTGCGCCAGGGTACACCCGTTGTTAACTCCTCGCCATAAATATAACAGAGTAACGAAATATTACAACTAAATACTAAAAGAATTTATTCATGGCCTCGGCCATTGACATATCTTTAGTATATAATTCTTTTTCACTGAGATTATTCCGGAAAATTTTGTTTTTAAGTCTTAAAAACGGACGTCTGAAGTAATGCCGGTAATAGTAAGCAAGGGGATAATTTTTTACAAAGGCAGGGGTGGTACAAAAATAGTTGGCGTATTTTTTGTTATACTTCCATCTGAGGAACTGGAGGTCGTCCGGACTTAAATAATTTGTTTTGATATTTGCCCAGAAACAGTTGTAGCGACTGTAGTCATATTCATTGGTTACCAGTCCTGCCTTGATTAATTCTTCACGCATACCGGTCTTCGGGTATGGCGTGAGTATCTGGTCCGCAAAGAAGTCTATCTGTAACTCTTCAAAAAACTTGTAGTTCCTCGCAATATCTTCTTCTTTGTCGTTCGGATTCCCAATAATCATCCCGCCGACAATCATAATATTATACTCCTGGAGTCTTTTAACGGCGAGTTTGGTCTTTTCAATAATGTTACCCTTCTTCATAAGCCTCAAATTTTCTTCTGAGGCATTTTCGATGCCAAGAAAGACAATCCGGAAACCCGCCCTTGCCATTTTTTCAACAAGAGTTTCGGAAGATGCAATTCCTGTGCTGCTTGCCTGGATAATATAACGGATGTCATTGTGCCCCGCATCTGCGATAGCATCACACAGCGCCTCAAATCCCTTAATATCTAATGTAAAATTATCATCAGAAAATATAATAAAATTCGCACCCTGTTTTTTTGCGTTTGCAATATCTGCAAGTATCCTTTCAATACTAAATCTCCGGAATGTTTTACCGTACATCTTGTCCATACTGCAAAAATTACACGGCATAACACACCCGCGGGAGGACTCTACTATGTCAAGCGTGAAACCATAATACCGGTATCCCTTCCATATCCGCTTAGAACGGTCAGGAAGCTTTATTTTGGCCAGGTCTTCCAGGGGACGCGGCGCATTATGGATAAAACCACCTCCGTTCCGGAATGAAACGCCCGGAACAGTTTCGACAGATTTCTTGCCGTCCAAAGCCTCGATCAATTCGTTGAAACACAAGTCCCCTTCGCCACGTATGAAGAAGTCGAAAGGGTCTGATTCATTGCTCCGCGCCAGTTCATCATACATCAGCGTAACATGATAACCGCCCAGCACAATTTTAATATTATTATTCAGACTCTTTATCAAACTGGCAATCCTTCGTGCTGTGGCGAACTGAAAACTCATGGCCGTCAGGCCAACAACATCTGGCCGGTATTGCGTAATCAGTTCCTTAACAGTTTCGGTAATTTGCTCCCTACGCAAAATAAGATCGGCCAGATAGACATTGTGGCCTTCAATATTGCCCGCTATCGAAGAAATCGCAAGGTTGGGCGGCTTCCAGCGCCGGGCGTTAAAATGCGGCGCACAATCCGGCATGGACATTAAAAGTATATTCATAAGCTTTTTTTACCTGTTTTTTATATGTTTTCAGATTCTTTTATTTTTTCTTATTTTACTAGTATTTTCAATGCTTTCAAAACAATTTTACTTTTTTCTGTTTTTATGTATTTCGGTATGTTTTGAGTTTCAGGTACGATTTAAATGCGAATTAAAATTGAAGTGATATGATTATTTTTACACTTATACGGTAAAGGTTCACAAATAGTGACAATTTGCTTTATAGATTTAAACGTATCAGTATAATCAGTAAATGACGACTTATTCATAACTTTTACCGCCCCGAAAGTAAACTTGTTGAGCAATGAAGATTACCTTATACTTTAAAATTATCTGAATCTTACGTGTATGAAATGTTACCTGTTCTTATTTCTCACGCTCTTTTTTCCGATATACGCCTGTTTTGCAGAAAACGAGTCGGATAAAACTTCTCACGGCACAACAGATTTCAATACCATCAAAGCGGGAGAAATAACCCCGGCGCCGGAGGATTATAATTTTAATGTCGCATCAGTTCCCCTGGCGGATGAAGGGTGGAAAAAATTTGAATTTCATGGATTTTTCGAGGTAACATCGCCCATTCACGGACGGGACGATGAATCCCAGCAACCGTCGTCAAGTTTTCTGGAGGAAAACGAGTTTACTTTCTGGCTGGGCAAACAGATAACGAGGAAACTGTCCTTTGATTCAGAGGTAGAAATTACCAAAGGATTGCAAAAATATGCATTGGAAAAATGTGAATTTGATTATGAAATCCTGGAGAAGAAGCTTCTCGTGTTCCGCGCAGGAAAATTTAAATATCCTCTGGGCATCGAGAGGTTCGTCGAAGACGGTCCGCTTAACAAACTCATAGACCGCCCATTTCCCTCAATTCGAATTGTTCCCGGAACATATTCAGATATTGGCATCATGCTCCTGGGAACCATATCCCTTCCAGCCGACACAAAATTGAAATACGAAATAGCATTGTCAAACGGCCTGGAAGGGCCGGAATCTAAAGACACACAGCAACTCTGGGATAACAACAGCAACAAGACCATTGGCGGCAGGATCGGATATGAGTTTTTGCCAGGACTGGAAATAGGAAGTTCATACTCACGGGGAGCTTATGATGAGGGCAATAAGCACGACATTGACTTTTTCGGCGCTGATATTCAATTTAAAAAGGGCAATCTGGAAATACGCGGAGAATATATCATCAGCAATGTTGAACAAGCATCCGCAAGGGGTGAAGATTACCAAAGGGATGGTTATTATCTCCAGACGTCATACAGATATCCATTCAATTTGAATTACTTACGATATCTGGAAGGAGCTCTCCGTTTTGATTCCGTGGACCCGAACAGGGATGTAACCGAAGGCAATGAGGCAGACAGGATCTCCTTTGGGCTTAATTACTCCCCTATGGAACATCTGGAATTTAAGTTAGAATATGAAGTTGAGAATGAACCCGGGGTGGAAACACATGGAAAATCATTTGTCCAGGCTATATTTCGATGGTAAAGGCCTCGTGATTTAGATAATCTTAACACGTTGATTTTGTCTTTACATGCATTCATAAATACGGTACATTAATAACCAAATTTACTATTGAAACACCTTACGAAAGATGGCAACCTGACCGAAGGAGAAATCACCAGAAGTTCGATATTGTTTCATGGAAGAAAGGTCGTACTTATTACAGTATGGTACATAATATCACCCTGCAAAAACAAATGGAGGAAGCGCTCAGAAAAAGCGATGCCCGTTTTATCAATGTACAGCGAATCGCCCATGTTGGGAGTTGGGAATGGGACATTGTAAAAAACAAAATCCAGTGGTCTGATGAAATCTATCGTATCTTCGGTTTAACCTCCCAGCAATTCGGCGCTACCTTTGAGTCATTCCTCAATTCCGTTCACCCTGCCGATAGAGAATTAGTAAAGAATTCTGTCCGGGAAGCGCTGTATAGGGAGAAACCTTATTGCCTTGATTTCCGTATCGTCCAGCCAAATGCATCCGTACGTTTCATTCATACCCAGGCTGAAGTCATTTATGACAATGACGACCATGCAATTCAAATGAATGGAACGTGTCAGGATATCACCGACCGCAAAAAGATAGAACAACGACTGTGCATCCAATATACAACAACGCGCATACTGGCAGAATCGCATACTCTTGAGGATGCTGTTAGAAGAATAATCCAGGCCATCTGCGAAGGACTGGAATGGGATTGCGGCGAATTCTGGACTATAGACAAAAACCCCAATCTCCTTTATTGTACCAACATCTGGCACGTACCATCATTCAAAATACCAGCATTCGAAACAACTATTACCTTTCCACCAGGTGTTGGACTACCGGGAAGTATCTGGTCAAGTGCCCAACCCGTCTGGATTGAAGATGCTGCCTGCGATACACGCTTTCTCCGTTCAGGCGTCATACGCGAGGAAGAAGTACATGGCGCCTTCGGTTTCCCTGTTTTAAGCGACGGTGAAATGCTCGGCGTCATGAGTTTTTACAGCCGCGAGATAAAGCAACCGGATGAGGACTTACTCAACGCGATGGGCGCTACGGGAAGACAACTTGGTCAGTTTATAAAACGGAAACAGGCAGAGGATGCCCTTAATTACAGAATAAATTTTGAAAAGACCGTGGCAAAGATTTCTACCCGGTTTGCCTTTCTTTCAGATTTTAATGATGCGGTTTCTGAAACACTGGCAGATATTGGGCATTTAGGAAGCGCAAGCAGGGCATACCTCTTTCAGTTCCGGGAATACGGAAAAATTATGGACAATACTCACGAATGGTGTGAAGCGGAAGTTACGCCCGAAATCCAGAATCTCCAGAATCTTCCCACAGAAATGGCTCCCTGGTGGATGACACACCTGCGAGCCGACAAAATTATTCACATTACGGATGTTTCTCGACTGCCTATCGAGGCGTCTGCAGAAAAACAAATACTTGAAATGCAGGACATCAAATCATTACTGGTACTGCCCGTGTATGCAGAAAAAGAACTCGTTGGATTTGTTGGTTTTGACAACGTCATGACCACCGGCACATGGCCTGAAGAAAACATTGATTTGCTCCGTATAACTGCAGAGATACTTGGCAATACGATTGCCCGCAAACGGGCAATGGAGGCATTAAGACACATCGCCTATCATGACCCCCTCACGAATTTACCGAACCGCATGTTATTCCATGACCGCCTGAAGGTGTCGATTAATCAGGCAAAACGGAGTAAGAAGGTGGTGGCAGCCTTACTCCTTGACCTGGATTCCTTCAAGGTCGTCAATGACTCTTTTGGACATCAAATGGGAGATTCTCTCCTGAAAGCTGTGGCAAAGCGCCTGACACAGTGTGTACGAGAGGGCGACACTATTGCACGCATGGGCGGCGATGAATTTATGCTTGTCCTTCCCGATCTTACACAGGCACAGGACGTTTGCATTATTGCGCAAAAAATCCTCACGGTGACAGCGCAGCCATTTGAAATACAAGGCCATGTAATTCATACCACAGCCAGCATGGGCATCAGTCTCTTTCCCCTCGATGCGCATGATGTAGACAACCTGGTTAAACTGGCAGACGTCGCCATGTATCTTTCCAAAGGGCAGGGCAAAAACACATACCGTTTTTACAATCTTGATATGAATACCCATATTTAATTTTTATGGTAATAAGATAGGATAACAAATATCGAACGTCGAATAAAAAATGTTGAATAACAAATGTATTTTTATTCGTAATTCACCATTCGACGTTCAATATTCGCTATTTATAAATAACTTGTAACCAGGCGATATGTTTCAACCCTATGCCAAATTTTCAGAAAATTCTCCATCCGGAAAAATTTAATCTCATACTGTATTATGCCATCACCAGTTTTGTCATCATTGGTGTATTGAGTCTGGCAGTAGGCTGGATATTTCCCCGCATGGAGAGCGATGAACTCATCAGGAGAAGTGAGAAATATGCGCAGTATTTTATCAGCCACCTGAATTATGAAATTTATAAAGACTTCCTCCGGCCTACGCTCAAAAAAAATAAATTCATCGACCTGGAAAACAACCGCGATCAATTAAAAAGACTCGACAAGGTTGTCCATGAAAATATGTACGGTCTGAATATAAAGAAATTGTATCTTTACGATATGGAAGGTCATATCATATACAGCACCATACCAGAGCACATTGGGTTTACCATTGATCGCGGACAGAACTCAAAGTTGGATTCCGCCATCAGCGGCCATTCTGAATCTTCATTGCGACTTGCCGGTACAACTGATTCAAAAGGCTCTTATGTGGTAGAAACCCTGCTCGAAAGTTATTACCCCTTTTATGAAACGGGAAAAAATGAGCACAGGAAAAAACAGGTAGGCGTCCTGGAGATATATCAGGATATGTCGGAGCTGAAGAAGCAAATTGGCAAGGCGCGGGAAAAAGCCATTATCATGACCGGCTCGGCCATGGGGATTTTATTCCTCGCCCTCCTTCTCATTGTTTTGAAAGCGGCGCGGGTTATCAATACGAGAACAAACCAACTCATAGACGCCCGAAATACCCTGGAATTGAAGGTTGAGGAAAGAACCCAGGAAATCCGGGGGGCTTATAAAAAACTGCAACTCACCCAGCGCAAGTTAATACAATCTGAAAAACTGGCAAGTATTGGAACACTCGCTACAGGATTGGCCCATGAGATCAATAATCCACTGGCCTCCGTGGCAAGTTGCGCAGAAGGGTTAATAGAAAGGCTCAAAACGATACAGGATTACAAGGGACATCCCAATACCAGAGAGGAATTAGAAATATTTCCTGAATATCTTAATATCATCTGCAATGAAACCTACCGGTGCAAATCCATTATCTCCAATTTGCTCAATTTCTCACGACAATCAGAACCCAAATTTGACCGAATCAATATCAACCTTGTCATTCACGATACGCTGTCCATTGTGAAACATCAGTTTCAAACAAGGTTTCAGAATATCCGACTGAACCTCTCTGAAGAACCGTGTGAAGTAATCGGAGATCCGCAGCAGCTCAAGCAGGTTTTTCTGAATTTAATTATTAATGCGCTCCATGCAACTGAGGCTGAGGGCGATATATTCATATCAACCATCATCAAGCAAGCGACCGTACAAATTGTGGTTAAGGATACCGGCGCTGGAATAAAACCCGAACATATCGACAAGATATTCGATCCGTTTTTTACCACAAAATCCACGGGGAAAGGTACCGGACTTGGTCTTGCCATATGTTATGGTATTATAGATATCCACAATGGGCGGATCGAAGTTTCGAGTGAAGGCGCTGGAAAAGGAGCGACCTTTACGATAACATTACCTTATAGCAGCGTAGAAAAGTAAATACGGCGAATGAAACCATAAGGACACAAAGTAAATGAGCAAAAAACCCAATATACTTTTTACCGACGATGAAGAAATGCTCCGTACTGTCATGGCGAAGGAACTTACCCGCATGGGATATAATGTTACCTGCTGTGGAAACGGCGCCGACACCCTGAAAACCCTGCAGGAGCGGGATTTTGATGTATTAATTGTTGATATGAACATGCCCGTCATGAATGGCATAGAAGTCTTGAAAAGGGTAAAGGAACTGGAACCTACCACTGAAGTAATCATCCTCACCGGTCAGGGTACCATTGAAAGCGCAGTTCAGGCAATAAAATCCGGCGCTTACGACTATCAGACAAAACCCTATCGCCTGAGCGAGCTTGATGCCCTTTTACAAAAGGCGTTGGAAAAACGGCAATTAAGCAGGGAAAACGCGCACCTCAGGCGGTTGGTAAAAGTTACTCAGAAAATTCCTACCATCGTTGGAAACAGCACAGCAATGAACGCTGTTTATAAAATGATTGATAAGGTTGCGCCGTCGGATTCAACAGTACTGATCCAGGGAGAGAGCGGCACGGGAAAAGAACTCGTTGCCCAGATGATTCACCAGCGCAGCACACGGGCGCATAAACCTTTTGTGGTAGTAAATTGCGCCACCCTGCAGGAAACAATTCTGGAAAGCGAACTCTTTGGACATGTAAAAGGTGCATTTACGGGCGCCCTGGAATCCCGCATAGGCTTGTGCGAAGCGGCGGATGGCGGCACTCTGTTTCTGGACGAGATTGGAGAACTGACCGTCAATACTCAGGCAAAACTCCTCCGCGTCGTTCAATCAGGCGAGGTGCGCCGCGTGGGCGATAATAAGGTAATTACTGTTGATACCCGTATCATTGCAGCAACCCATAAAAACCTGGAACAGGAAGTAAAAAACGGGAGATTCCGCGAAGACCTGTATTTCCGGCTCAATGTCATTACCCTGTTACTCCCCCCGTTACGAGAAAGGCATGATGACATCCCTCTCTTGATCGATCATTTCCTCAAAAACTATTGCAATAACAAAAAGAAAAAAACCTTCCTCCCCGATGCAATGGAATGCATGATGCATTATGCATGGCCTGGAAACGTGCGTGAGTTAGAAAACACCATTGAACGATTGGTCGTACTGAGCGAAGAGGACAGCATCGGTATCGAGGATCTACCCGAGAACACTCGCGGTACACCCTCAATCTCGAAGAGTGGAAAGGAATCCGAATTGAGCCTTGCAAAGGTCGAAAAAGATCACATCCTCAAGGTATTACGTGAAAAACAGATGAATAAGACTCTTACTGCAGAAACCCTTGGCATATCCTTAAAAACCCTTTACAACAAATTAAAGACATATGGAATTGACGTATAAGTAATATTTACATTTTTTCGTGTAAATATTTTAAGGGTATTCACTTGACTGATTTAACCCCGATAGGTAACATATTAAAATTTACATTCCAAACTAGGGAACTATATTATAATATTTAATAATATAAAATATGCGACTGCCCATTTTTTTATTGATTTAAACAAAGTAATGCCATTTGAATAATCCAGATATCTCTCTTGTAATTCCATTATATAATGAAGTCGATAATATAGAACCTCTCGGTCTTTCTATCATACATGCCTTGCAGGGGCGAAGTTATGAGGTGCTCTTTGTCGATGATGGCAGCACCGACGGAAGTACCGAAAAGTTGAAGGAATGGTGTGCCCGCCATCCAGAATTCCACGCAATCCGCTTCCAAAAGAACTCCGGACAAACCGCAGCTATGGATGCCGGCTTTAAATATGCGAGAGGCGCCTATGTAGTTTCTATGGATGCAGACCTCCAGAATGACCCAGCCGATATTCCGAAATTGCTGGAAAAGCTAAACAACTATGATATGGTATGCGGCTGGAGGCAAAAAAGAAACGACCCGTGGATCAAGCGCATATCATCCAAAGTGGCAAATTACATCAGAAACAGACTCTCATGGGAAGATATTAAAGATACGGGGTGTTCTCTCAAGGTATACCGAAGGGAATGTCTCAGGCACATAAAGCTCTACAATGGCATGCATCGTTTTTTGCCCACTCTCTTCAAAATGGAGGGGTTTACGGTTACGGAAATTGTCGTCAATCACTATCCGAGAAAATTCGGAAAATCAAAATACGGTATATCCAACAGGGCAATCAGGGCGTTCATAGACCTCCTGGTTGTACGTTGGATGAAAAAGCGAAAACTTAACTACGAGGTAATAAAAAAATGATTAGTATACCACATTTCAATCCCTGGGTAATCCTGGGTTTTATTGGACAGACTATGTTCGGGTCAAGATTCCTAGTGCAATGGATTGCCTCAGAAAAGCGCGGGGAGAGCTTTATTCCTGAGATATTCTGGTATTTAAGCATGGGCGGCAGCATCATATTGCTTTCCTATGCAATCTATCGCTGTGACCCTGTATTTATTATGGGGCAATGCACTGGACTTTTTGTCTATATACGAAATGTTATGCTCATCTATAAAAAGAAAAGGGTACTGGCCAGGGCAGAAGGCGGCAACCTCGAACTACCAAATACAACCACTAAAGCAGAATAAGGACTGTCCTGGTGCAGCCAATCTGCAACCAAATCTACCATAAAAAGAAATTCGGGATTAGTATCTTCCAAAAATAATTTTGACATTTTTAACAAAGATTCAATGAAAAGTGTGAGAGGGGAAGATTGCTTTACTTCGCTCGCAATGACACCTAAAACCCGACTTTTGCACAGACTCTTTAGCCTTGCCCATGAGCAATCCCGAATGGTTGCCGCAGGTAACATTTATCGCATTGAAATTCCAGAATATCAAACAACTCCCGTGTATTTTCGATATTGGGTAAACATTCTTTTTTTCCTGTGTCTTTTAACGCGTATTTTCTTTACCGGCAGATACCTTGACTGTTATGACAGCATAGATTTTGCATTCGGGCTTCACGATTACGACCTCTCCCTGCTTCAGCCTCATTTTCCCGGTTATCCCGTATACCTGTTCATTTCACGGTTGTTTTTCCCCTGGTTCAATAATGACGTCCCTTCGTTAGGAGCGCCCGGCGTATTGTTTGGCAGTCTCACCGTGTATCCACTCTCATTATTCGTCCGGCGACTCTTTTCTGAAAGGGTTGCACTCCTGACAACAATTCTCTATGTGGTCAATCCCCTTTGCTGGTTGCAGGCTGAAAGACCCACCTCTGACGCTATGGGGCTTTTCTTTACTATAACATCTGCATATTTTTTATATCGTGTAATTGACTTAATGCAGGGAAAAGACCCATCCCCGGCCCCTCCTGAAAAAGGAAAATGCCGGCGGACATTATCACAAAATTTTTATTTATTCACGGGCAGTCTGGTTTTAGGGCTTGGGCTTGGGGTACGGCTTTCTTACTTTCCCTTCATTGCATTATGGATATATGTCCTCTGTTACCTGGCCGGCAAAAGAATGCGCTACGATTCAAACGTCCTCTTATGCGGGCTGATGGGATTGGCAGGAGGCGTATGTTTGTGGTTTCTACCCCAGATTCATTACACAGGCTGGCGCCCTTTCTGGCGCCACAGTCTTTCCTTTACTCACGGACATTTTACCGATTGGGGCGGTTCAATAGTTACCCTGGGCGGCATGGACAGAATCACGTATCTTGTAAAATCCCTGTGGGTCTATGGCCTGGGTGGATGGTGGTACGATTGCACACCTTTCATGCTTATTCCATCCGCAATCATAATAATTTTTCTCCTTTATGGTATAAAACAGCTTCACCTTGATTGCAGATGGCAGATTTTAGGTTTGTACGGATTTCCTTACATACTCTGGGTGTTTCTGGGACAGAACGTTACCAATCCACGGCATATACTGCCTGTCATTCCCATAATCCTCATGATTATCTCACATGGCCTATGTAAGACCTATGAAGAAGGAAACAAAAAAATATCCCTGTTCTTCACCTTAATTTTTATCGTATGTACATCATGCTCATCATGGAGACTAATTTTACATTATCACAATACAGTTCCTGCGCCACTCCGGATTATCCAATTCATTGAAAAACAATTTGATAAAAATTCCACAAGAATCTATTGCGGGCAGGAGAAAAGGTTTTTCGACTATTATGCGCCCCTCTTTGATGCGCGGGCTGTACGAAATGCATCTGACCTGTATTTTGACCTTCAATCATCGCTCAGAAAACCCCGGCACATCCTCCTGGCGCTTACCCAGAAAGACGCCAGACAATGGAAATTAACATGTCAGCCAATAATAACGTTTAAGGAAAATCCGTATACCGACGGTACGGATGAGGAGGTATGTCTTTTCACCGTTAGATAAGCCCATCCTTGAATCCTCAGCCATGAATGGACTTTTTTTGTTCATGTGATTTTTTCAGGAAACGGTAGATATTACAAAATAATTTTGTAATGTCTACCGTTTCCTGATACTCTTTTATAAAGAATATTTTCTCCTCGCGCATTTTCGACATTCGCAAATCATTCAATAATAAACACTTACTATATTATTAAACTAAGTAATATATCTGGCCCCTTTATTGCTTCTTTGAGGAATCTCGTTTATCAAGACGCCAATTTATTTTGCAGTTAATGAAAATTACTTTTGGTAATTTGTTAGGAATGGTTATTATGAAGCCTACCATGAAAATTTTATGGTTTGTCTTTTTTCTTTTCTCCCATATATTTATACTCAGCGATATATATGCGCAGACTGATTGGAGGAATTGGTATTGTATCGCATGGAGAGATACACCCAAAAACTCTATAAAATATGCAAGGCAGATGGGGTACGACTATATTGCTGCAAAGAGTTACTATGTTAACACTTATAAAAATAATCCAGACTGTGCCGGTTTAAAATATTTTATTATTGATCCTCATTGGGATGCTTATGTTTATACTGGCTTACCAAACATTTACTCTCTTGGAAATACTGTACAAAGGGGCAGGCTTGTAGATGCTACCAAGACTTACACTCAAGATCAAAGGAACTGGTATAATAAGCGAATGGTATGGAAAAGTTATGATCCATTTCCCTATAATCTGGCACCGAGTATCTTTCCGGAACTGAATCCCAAAAGGTTCACCGTAGTATGGGATTTACAGCAGCAGATAGTTATAAATGAACTCGTTGAAAAAATAATAAAACTATTCAAGAGTTACGAAAATCGGAACCTCCCATTTACTTTTATGGGTTATGGGCTTGACGTGCCAAGATTGAATAACGAGTTCAGATATTTAACAAGTACTGGTGCGGTTCGTACTACTTTAGCTCATTGGACGAAAACTGATTCAGGGCTGTTGCATGACAATATTACTCATGAATACGCAACATTTACAGAAGGGGTGTATGCCTTTTATAAGCAATTAAACAAGAGAATGAGGCAGGAATTTCCTGATGCAAAATGGTTTATAGAACCCGCCAGGGTTTATGACAGCACCGGATATGTTAGCGGAGACGAGTGGGTATATAGCATAAAAAACCGTGCGGATAAAGATGAATTGACCCCTGATATGATATCCCAGGAAGGTCCCGTTACCGATTTTGTAGACAACAGCAGCAATTTCAATTCTGGTGTTCACATTACAAAGGATAGGGTTGGGTGTAGTCAGAATGGCGCAGTTGAAGAAGATGTGAATCGTTTTATTGCGGCGAAAGCGGGTGATAACGGTGCATGGTATAATTGGTTTGGACGTTTTGGCGGATCCAGAACTATGCCCGATTTTCAAAGCATTGCAGATGTGTATCCAAGGTTAAAACTTATACGATGTATACCAAATTGGGATAATCTGAACAATGTTCCGTTGTTGAATCGTTCATGGAATGGTAGCATATATCAAAGTCCAAAAAGTTATATAAGCAGTGATGTAATGTATTCTCATCATCCAAAGACGGGAAAGGTCTTTGCTGTTTTTCTGACGACGAAAGGCGTCATAAAACTCAGTACGGACGAAAAGGTGATTTCCGTCAAACGCGCAGATGGTTTTTTCATGGAGGCAGAGGATGGGGCTGCAGATGTTAATATTGTGGGGAGTGAGATAACGTTAAAAAGTGGCGTGACCATTAACGTCGATGCGAGCAATGGTCAGGTTATGGGTAATGGCTATATTGTTACCCTGGGGAGTTCATCTGATCAGAGAGGCCTGAAAGTCTACTATCCTTTTAATGAAGGAACCGGAGCAACTGCCTATGACACATCAGGTAGCAACAATAATGGTATAATTGTAGGCTCAAGATGGACAACGGGTAAAAACGGAAGCGCGTTGAGTTTTAATGGTACAAATAGTTATGTATCGATTTCCAACAGCTTGCCGGCTTTTAGCGAATTCACGTGCGCTGCATGGATAAAGGCTGCCGATTTGGCTGCAAACAGAGGTATTTTTACCTCTGGAGGGTCAAATACCAGTGGATTCAGGTTCAGAGTTAACAGTACGGGCGCCGTTTGGTTGATGGTGGCGGGAGGCGGCAGTTATACAACAGTTTCTACAGCAACGGGAATCATTCAAAGCGGATCATTTTACCATATCTGTGTTACAGGAAAGTCTGGACAATATATGAGGGTTTATGTAAATGGCGCTCTTGTTAAAGAAATAATCACAAAGCAAATTATCAATGCGCCAACTACTCCCGGTTATATTGGAACATCCTGGAGTCCAAGTTCAGAATTAATGAAAGGTATCATCGACAATGTTCGCATTTACAACCGGGCACTCAGTGACCAGGAAGTGCAAAATATTTATTTTGCGGGTGTTTAGTTGGGATAAACCCGGCGTTGCCCGGTTAAGTAATTGAGAATGAGCGCCGTTGTTGTTTTTTGCTGGTGAAAGGGCAGTCGACTTTCATCTTGCATTCAACCATTAACATTTAAATTCAACCGCTACAATCTTCGAAGAACCTGTAGATATTACAAATTATTTTGTAATGTTTACAGGACATGGTGTTATTTTAAAGAGAATGTTTTCTCATCAGATTTTTTCTGCATTTTCAACCCATTCAATAACAAATACTTACCATACTGTTAACTTACGTAACACATATCCGGCATCTCTATTGCTTATTTAGGAATCTCGTTTTTCAAAACGAGAATTTATTTGGCGGTTAACAAAGATTACTGTTTGTTCGTAACCGCTCCATAAATTTTATTTCCAAATTTGATATTAAGTAAATTGAGGAAGAACATGAATAATAAACATCCTGGGTTGATTAATAATGAGACTGAAAATAAAAGTTTTTTGAGGACGCTCATAGAAAATAATGTCACCAGACGGTTAATTCCAAAAGGGCTGAGTTGGTTTGGGTGTATGGGCGGATTATCTCTGGTTGCTTTTTTGATACAGGTGAGCACGGGGATATTTCTCATGTTTCATTTTATTCCGAATGAAAAGGGGGCATTAGACAGTATTCACAATGTAACTCACAATGTTCCTTACGGATGGCTTCTGCAACGGTTACATGCTATTGGCCCGAACATAATGGTTGGAATGGTAATTAGCCATATGCTGCGTATTCTCTTTAAAGGGATTTATAAACATCCGCGGGAGTTACATTGGGTATCAGGGGCGTGCCTGTTAATATTAACTTTACTCATTTATTACACTGGTAGTATGTTATCTGTGGGTAACGTTAAGGCACATTCAGGCATTCATTTGACTTACATCTATGCAATCCACGTAGCTGGTATTCCGCTGATTATGGGATTATTTATGGGTATGCATTTCTTCATGGTCAGAACAACGGGTATTTGTGAACAATTATAAAATAATGTTACGGTTATTTATATAAGATGGGTATTATGCCTGTCAGAAAGGATGTTCTCGGATGAAAGATTATACAAAAGACAGAGGGCCGGAGAGACTGGAACCTTTTTTCCCCAATGAAATGTTCAGACATACGATAGTCTCTTGTTTTTTAGTTGTGCTTGAACTTATTGCCGTCAGCACATTTCCACTGCCATTTAAACTGCTCAATAAGCCTGATAACATTTCCTGGTTTCTATTGCCTTTTTACAAACTAAGCAAACTTGTTCACAACGAACTTTTGTGTATTCTTATTTTGGCATTTTGTGCGTTGCTCTTTATTTCATGGCCTTTCCTTGTACGTGACAGAAAAAATAAAATATTACCTATCAAAAATGCCACGGCCGCCCATAGTTATCATATCCTGCAATTTTCAGAGCGCCGTAATCTATGGCAAAGACCCATTCCATTTGCAGTCGTTATTCTTACGATTAGCTCCTTGATTCAGTTATGTTTTATAAAAGTGTAAGGTCTAACTAAGAAATATCTTTCTGTTTTTATTTAACGGGATGTTTTTTACATTTTTGCGATAGTTTAGTGGGGACAATTTACAAATATCATGTTTGACGAAGTAAAAAGATTAAATAAAAAGGATACTATTAAACTCGGGGTATGTGCAGTATTGGCCATAGGCATTGTTCTTGCCGTAACGTTCGTTACGGTGACAAGGCCGAAACAAGCGCAATTTTGCGCCAACTGCCACAACAATATTCCTGGCAATATTTCTTTTAATAATACCTGCAAAAAATCATTCTCAAAGGATATTGCCTGTTGCGACTGTCATAGGCATGAAAACGAGCGTTTAGATAAGGGGATAAAGGGTTTAACTGAGGATTTAACCAAGAGTTTAGCCGTGATGAGTGTTGAAATAAAAAATGAGCAATGTACATCAGAGGCATGTCATCCGTTGAGCAAGTTGTCAGCTAAGGCTGTTCAATACAAAAACATTACCCCATTTCAGCACAAAACACATTTAGCAATAATCCACAGCCAGGTTGCTTCCCCTCATTTCCCCCATTCGGAAGATGGGAAGGAAGAAGAGATGGAAATTTTTCAGGGGAAAGGTGTTTCTGCAAGTGACTTCAATAAAGACATGTTTGCCGGAAATCTCAAGTTGAGATGCACTTCTTGTCATACCAACCTTGGCGGGAAAAAACATTTTGAGCTGGATGCGAAGACGTGTGATATATGCCATTTTACAGATACTGCAAAACCTTTTAATACACACGACAAGAGACCCATTTCTGATTGTACCATTTGCCACGGTCATGTTGAAAAGATCAAGAAGATATACGAGAAGACTTTTAGACACGACGTGTATGAAGGAAATAAAAGAGTGAGTTGCAGTGATTGCCATTTTAAAATAGTTCAGGGAAATGGAAAGGTGGAGAAAGAACGTTGTTATCAATGTCATCAAAAGGGTATTAATACTTTCAAGAGCGCAGCCGACAACCACATCATCCATATCAACAAGCACAAGACGGCCTGTTCGTCATGTCATGACCCTGTTACCCACGGCTGGATTGAGGCAGATAATGATGTTTGTGGAGAAGATAGCAACTCAAGACCTGCCGATGCTGATGATAATGTCCAAAAATTGATTATGATGGGAGTAGGTGGTATGGGTGTCAAAGGTGAACCAGACCCCATGTATCTGGCGACTTTAAATTGTTCCGCATGTCATAAAGATAAATTATTTGCAAATGTAAAATTTCAGGTCTGTAATGATTGCCACGGAAGGGGATTTGATAAAATAATGTTTGAACAGAAACGTTATGTATCATTTAACCTGCAATTGTTAAAAACGTTGTTAATAAAGGCTAAAACATATCAGAATGTAAACACAGACCGCATCATTCGCGAAGCAGAAATAAATTATAATTTAATTAAGAAAGACGGTAGTTTCGGCGTCCATAATGTTAAATATGTTAAAGACCTTTTGAATTACAACATTGTACATTTAAAACAAATAATAAGCCAAAACACGAATATCGTTTTATTAAATCAACAAAATGAAAGATTGAATTAAGATGCGTTTACGGTATATCTTCTCTATAAGCTTTATACTATTACAACAAGCAGCATTTGGAGACGTCAGTTGCTTTGCAGCGCAACAAGGCACACTCCCATTACCTTCTGTTATATCCCTGGCTATGCAAAACAAGGATGGAGGCGGGGCTGGAGACTTCAGCAAACAAAAGAGTTTTTTGCTGTCACAGAGCGCACAACAATCCAGGACACCATTTCTTGCCGGATCTTGTACCAGCAGATGCCATGTGAATTACATGGCATATCAAACCACATATAATAAGGAGTTTTTTCGGCATAGGATCCATTCACCCAATCAGGGACTGGAATGTAGTTTGTGCCACAAGGATTATGATGTTAATACAAAAACGCACGGCAGTCTCATTATAGAAAGTAAGGATTGTGTAACCTGCCATCATAAAAACGCAAACGATGAGGATTGCTTTAAATGTCATGCAGAGGTAAAAGAATATATGGATGGTTGCATTCAGAACATGGTAACAAAGATGCCTGACTGGATGTCTCAGGCTGTTTCCTGTAAGGAATGTCACACGTTGGAAATGGATGGGTCTTCATTTAAAGCAGTGAGAGACAACTGCATTGAGTGCCATAGTCCCGGTTATGGGGTATTGTTAGATTCATGGAAAGAGATGGTGGATGGCGAAATCAAAAAATACTGCGAGACCGAGAGTAATATTCTTATGGAAAACCGAAAACAAACACCCAACCTTAACACAGCCACTTTGACAAAACAGATAAATACTACCGCTGAATTTCTACAAAAAATATCTCCGCCTTTAAAAACAAGGGAAGTCGGGGAAATACAATACTTGCAAAAAAAGAGGTCGTTGCAGCTCGACATTACAAACAGACTAGACCTTCTAAGATTTGTCCGGTCTTATGGTATGCACAATATTCTCTTATCACAAATGCTCTTAAAGTCTATTAGCGAAGAACAACAACGTTTGAAATAATAGGATTGACAGTAACGTTCACTTTATCACCTTCACCGGTATAGAAATCCTAACCCGAACGAGTCGGAAGAGACCGTAGTGGCAAGGCGCGCCTTGCCACTACAGAGAATATCCTTGCTGAAAATCCGCAATATCCCGAGTATATAAAATTTGAGCTTATTCAGGATAAATGTGAGATTTTAGATTCATTTACTCCTGGCCAGCAGGTAAAAATTCAATTTAACCTTGAGGGGAGAAAATGGATAAATCCTAAAGGGGAAAATGTATACTTCAACTCTCTTCAGGCATGGAAACTTTCAAATATGGGTGATGAGACAAGAAAAACAGCTCAGAAGAGTGGTACTCCACCATATAATGAAGCGCCTCCCCCATGGAGTGGTCTGGAAGAAGATGTCCCTTTTTGATTTGAAAATTCTGTGATTTTGAAATTCCAAAATCGCAAATCTAAAATCAGACGAATAGGGCAGGGCATTGCCTGCCAAATTAAATCCCACGGTACCAAGTCAGAACTATTTTCAATCAAATCTTTAATTGCCAACGGTCGCCCGATTGTTCAATATTCTGGTTTTGATGGGTTCGCTTCCGCTTAACCCATCCTACACAACTAATAAAAACACCCGAAAAATGTATTAATATTTCAGTTTGTTTACGGGAGAAAGATTGCTTCGCTTCGCTCGCAACGACAGGATAAGGTCGCAATGTCCAGTTCCTCTCTGCAACGACAAAGCTCAAAGTACAACGACAGGATGCAATGCACAATGACAACGTACAGTGTACCATCAAGGCGCATAAACCGTGTCATTGCGAGGGTCTTTTCCGAAGCAATCCTTCTCTCGTAAACAAAAAATAGACGGTCCCGTCAATAATGGTGTAAGGGTAATCATGATAAATAAAGATAGGTATTTTAAATTATGGG
Source organism: Candidatus Brocadiaceae bacterium (assembly GCA_046350595.1). GTDB lineage: Bacteria > Planctomycetota > Brocadiia > Brocadiales > Brocadiaceae > JAHFOW01. The sequence goes on from JAXMAC010000008.1 coordinate 39,703, forward strand.
TGAAATTTGGCCGAAAATTTAATTAAATATGTCTATAGACGGCGATGGACGATTTACAACGGTGGGCAAGAACCAGTCGCCAAAAGGAATTGGTTCCTCCTAAAAATATGAAATTTACGGAAGGATTGCCTCGCTGCCACTCGCAATGACGTTTGCATGTCAATTTATTTAAGACGTTCACTCATATTTTAACGATTTTCGTGAGTTCAGGATTTCTATTCTGTATAAAATAAAACCCCGTGCAAGGATCTCTCGTAAAAACCATTCTTAACTGGCGGATGCTGGTTATCTTCTTTCTGGGTGTAAGCTCTGGCATTCCTCTCCTGATCACCGGTTCCACGCTTCAGGCATGGATGACGGATGAAAAGGTAGACCTTGCGGTTATCGGGATGTTTTCCCTCGTGGGGCTTCCTTACACCGTCAAGTTTTTGTGGGCGCCCGCTCTGGATCGCTATGTGCCTCCCTTTCTGGGCAGGCGGCGTGGATGGATATTCATATCCCAGATACTCCTCATGTTCGCTATCGGCGCATTTTATTATGTAAAACCTGCCGAATCCCCCTGGACGGTAGCTTTTCTGGCCGTGGTTGTATCTTTCCTGAGCGCAAGTCAGGATGTGGTCGTTGATGCCTACCGGCGGGAACTCTTACGTGACGAGGAATTGGGGTTTGGTTCTTCACTTGCCGTGAATGGATATCGTCTGGGCATGCTTATTTCAGGGGCGTTTGCGCTGTTTCTGGCAGACCGGATACCCTGGAATTATGTCTACATCCTGATGGCGGCATCACTCTCTCTTGGTCTAATTACGACACTTTTAGCGCCAAATCCTGCCGGAGAGATTGTTCCGCCCCAATCTCTCCGCGAAGCAGTCATAGAGCCTTTTACTGAGTATTTTTCGAGAAGAGGGGCATTTGAGATACTGGCCTTTATCTTGCTCTATAAAATTGGCGATGTTATGGCGGCTAATATGACAACCCCGTTTATCCTCAAGATGGGTTTTACCAAAACAGAACTGGCGGTGGTTGCAAAGACATTCGGCATATTGGCAACAATCGGTGGTAGTCTCGCGGGCGGCGTCATCCTCATCAAACTGGGTCTTTACAAATCGCTCTGGATTTTTGGGATACTCCAGGCCATTTCAACCCTGGCCTTTTCAGCGCTTGCATCTATGGGGGCTCACTATGCAATACTGGTATCCACGATTACCTTTGAAAATCTGACCAGTGGTATGGGTGTGTCTGCATTTACGGCCTTTATGGCCAGTCTTTGCAATAAAAAATTTACTGCCACGCAATATGCCCTTTTGAGCAGTCTCATGGGTATTCCGCGGGTGATTGTTGCCTCGCCTACCGGATACCTGGCCGCGTATATGGGATGGTTTAACTTTTTTGTGTTCTGCTCCGTTGCTGCTATTCCCGGCCTGATATTCCTCATCCGTTACCATGCGTGGCAAAAGGAATCGAATGTTAGCAGTCAACACGGAGAGTTGTCCGTTGAATCCTGAAGAACGACCCTTTTAATTAAAGGAGAATTAAAAAATGGGAAAAAGTATTTATTTTGTAATAGCTTGTGGTTTATTTCTTTTCCAGTCGTTTGTCTCAAATGTGAGGGCGCAGGAAAAACAGGTCTCAATCACGATTTATCAAAACAATCTTAGTCTGGTGCATGACGTCCGCACCATGGATTTAAAGGAAGGGGATCAGGAAATCCGCTTTACTGACGTTGCATCGTTTATCGATCCCACATCGGTTCATTTTAAATCACTCACGTCGCCAGACCGGGTGGCTATTCTGGAACAAAATTATGAGTATGATCTGGTGAGCGCAGAAAAGATATTGCAGAAGTATATCGACCAGGTTGTTCAACTCTATACGAAGGAGGGCAAAATATTTGAGGGAAAATTACTGAGCGCCGCAGGGAATGCCGTCCTGGAGAAAAAAGACGGTGGTATTCAATCAATTTCTATGGCAAATATTCAGAATGTGGACTTTCCTAAATTGCCTGCTGGTTTAATGACGAGACCAACCCTTGTCTGGTATCTTTCGAGTACAAAGGCAGGTACCCATAATATGGAAACAAGCTACTTAACGGAGGGTATCGGCTGGCATGCAGAATATGTAGCGCTGGTGCATGAGGACGAAAAGAAATTGGATTTATCTGCCTGGGTTTCTATCAATAACCAATCAGGGACAGATTACGAACGTGCAAAACTCAAATTAGTGGCCGGTGAAGTTCATCGGGTAACTCCCCAGCGACAGTACGAAGAATTTGAAGAACGGCCAATGGCAAAGGTTGTTGCAGCGCCGCCACAATTTGAAGAAAAGGCATTCTTTGAGTATCACCTGTATACGCTCCGGCGTGCCGCTACAATCAAGAACAACCAGATCAAGCAGCTTACCCTTTTCCCAACTGCAGAAACGCAGGTGAAAAAGATTTATGAATACGATGGTTCCCGGGATGAAAAGAAGGTGAATGTAAAGCTAGAGTTCGTGAATTCGGAAAAAAATGGGCTTGGATTACCCATACCTGCCGGAAAGGTGCGTGTTTATAAAGCGGATGTGGACCAATCACAGGTTTTTCTGGGGGAGGATCGTATTGACCATACGCCAAAGGATGAAAAAATCAGACTGTACGTGGGCGACGCATTTGACATCGTGGGAGAACGAAAACAAATGAATTATAAACAATTAAGCGAACGCTCACGGGAAGAAACATGGAAAATTAAGCTGCGGAATCACAAAAAAGAAGATGTTGAGATTATCGTACGGGAGCATTTCTGGGGTGATTATGAAATCAGGGAATCTACTCACTCATATAATAAGGAAGATGCAAATACCCTGGAATTTATCGTACCCGTAAAAAAGGATGAAGAGGCTGTGTTGAAATATACCGTATTGTATCGATGGTAAATTGGTATAATATTCAATTAAGAATGCATAGAGGAAAATTGACATCTGCATCCATACAAATATTTCAAAAAATGATCTATGATTATTACCGGAAACACGGTCGGGTTCTTCCCTGGCGGAAGACACAGCATCCGTACAACATCCTTGTATCAGAGATCATGCTTCAGCAGACACAGGTTGAGCGGGTGCTGGTCAAATATGAACGGCTTATCCAGGTGTTTCCTGATTTCTCAACCCTTGCACGAGCGCCTTTGAAAATAATTCTTAAAGAATGGCAGGGTATGGGTTACAATAGACGGGCAATTGCCTTGAAACACATTGCCGAAAAAGTTGTGGAAGAATTTCACGGGCATCTTCCTTCATCGGCAGAGGTGTTAAAAACATTTCCCGGCATTGGCAGGGCAACTGCTTCGTCAATCGTTGCCTTTGCGTTTAACATGCCGGCCGTTTTTATCGAGACCAATATACGCAGGGTGTTCATCCATTGTTTTTTTCATGACAGGAACGACGTCAAAGATACGGAGATTCTGCCCCTGGTGGAAAGGACACTCGATAAAACGAGTCCCCGTGAGTGGTATTATGGACTCATGGATTATGGCGCGATGTTAAAAAAGGAATTTGAAAACCCGAACAGAAGAAGCGCCCATTATCAGAAACAGTCCCCATTTCAGGGTTCTAACAGGCAGTTGCGGGGAAATATTCTTAAAATGCTTGCGAATGAGTCTTCTGTTTCTGAACAGGAAATTACACAAAAGCTACAGACAGACCCTGAAAAAATCCAGTATAATCTCATTCAACTGGAGAAAGAAGGATTTATTAAAAAAAAGCGGGGGAGGTTTACTATTGTATAAGGTGAAGTTTGTTTAAGAGGGAAAGATTGCTTCGCTCCGCTCGCAATGACCCAGACGACTTAAGTCGTCACTACAAACGCTCGCAATGACAACGTGCTGTGCGCCATCAAAGTGTATAGAAAACTTAACCCTGTCAGGGTTGTGTCGTTGCGAGGGTCTTTTCCGAAGTAGAGACGCAAAATCTTGCGTCTCTACAGCTTTCACAAGAGAATTGGTTGCGGTTTAGCCGCGCTATGTTTTTTGTGGCATAGAATATAATGGAATGACTTTTGAATAACGTGCTGAAACCTATTGATAATGATATTCGCGAGCTTGCAGTCGCCGAACTCGACAGAAACCTTGTTGTTACGGCTGGCGCAGGGACGGGCAAGACCACATTGCTGGTAAACCGCATATTGCATCTCCTCCTGGGACACCGGCGGTTTCACGCAGAAGAAAGCCCCGTCCGCCGGATCGTGGCGATGACCTTTACCGAAAAGGCTGCCAGTGATATCAAGGTCAGATTGATGGGCGAACTGGAAAAGATCGTTGCCGTTATCAAGGGAAGTATTTCGGGCGAGGAAAAAAGAAAAACCGAAGAATTTCTCTCTTACATCCGCGATAGGTATCAAACAACGTACAGCGAGGTTGAGCGCCGTGCAAAAAAATCGCTGGAAGATATGGACAAGTCGCTTATCGGAACGATACACGGCTTTGCTGCCTATATTCTCCGTCTGTATCCTATAGAATCGGGTGTTGCGCCAGGATTTGTCATAGATGAGGGGGACGTCTTTGACGAACTCTTCGACAAGGAGTGGTCAAAGTGGCTTGAGACAGAACTTCGCCTTGACTCACCCAACGCCAATACCTGGAAAACTGTCCTGAAACGACTCGACCTTGCTTCACTCAAGGGATTTGCCAGGCGGTTATCAGGATTTACCATCCCCCTGGATACCCTGAACGTTTGTGTTGATAATAAAGCAAGCCTGCAATCATTCGTAGAACCGTTCATAAAAAAAATCCATGACGCCGCTGCCTTTTGTGAAAAACCCAACAATAAGCTTTTACAACAACTCGATGAATTACGGGGAATTCTGGACGCAATCAAAAATCAAGGTATCGGTTATCTGAATACCATCGTATATGACTTTGATAAAAAACCTTCGGAGGCCAAGACGGGATGGACGGACGATGGTTTTGAAGTTGCGCGTGAACTGGCCAGGGGGTGTCATGCCCTGCTTAAGAAATTAAAGGCAGTGGATGAGGAGTTTATAAAAACAACGTTAGATATCATACGCCCTTTTGCAAAAACATTCCGACAGAGCTATCTGTCACAGGGGTATGTATCGTTTGATGGTCTCCTTACCTTGACAAGGGATTTGCTGCACAAGAGCGCATACCGCTCTATCAGGAATAAACTGAAATCGGAATTCAGAACTATCCTCGTAGATGAGTTTCAGGATACTGATCCTACCCAATATGAGATAGTCCTGTTCCTCTCAGAGTCGCCGGCTCATTACAGTACAGATGCCCGCAAGGTGATCCTTGAGCCGGGGAAGCTCTTTATCGTTGGCGATCCAAAACAATCCATTTATGCCTTTCGCCGTGCGGACATCGAGGCTTATGAACAGGTAGTACAACAGGTGTGCGGACAGGATGAGACACTGAAATTGCGGGAGAATTTCAGGAGCCATTCGGGTATTCTTGACGTGGTAAACTATCTTTTTGATGGGCGGATCATGGTGGAAAAACAGGGGCTGCAACCTGCATATATTCCTATCCACGCCAACCGTAAAAAAAGACATTCCTCGCAAAAGGTAGAAATGATTCTGGTTTCTCAAAAAGACGGGAAAGAAATCAAGGCGGACGATGCGCGGGTTGCAGAGGCAGAGTGGATAGCTCAATGGATTTCACGGCACGTCAATAATGAGCTTATCGGGGATCGGACGGGAAAGGATGAACCTCGCAGGCTCCGATATAAAGACGTGGCATTGCTCCTGCGGGCATTTACCCAGGTAAAACCTTACATTGAGGCGCTGAAAGGGTATGGCATACCCTATATTATAGAAGGCGAAAAATACTTTTATACGACTCAGGAGATTACTGATTTTGTCAATCTCCTGCGCGCCCTTGAAAATCCCCACGACACCATCGCCCTGGTCGGCGCGCTCCGCTCTCCCTTTGTAGGTCTAACGGATCGTGAAATATTTGAACTGAAAGAAAATAATCTCCTGGATTATCGCAGCGCATTGCCTGACAAGACTCATTCCTGCGATATTGTCGGGACGTTTTATCAATTTTTAAAGAGGATGCGCTTACGCGCGGGTATACTGCCTGTTTCACAACTCATCACAGAAATTATGGATAGTTACCCGATAGCTGAGATTACCGCAATGTCCTGGCATGGCGAACAGAAACTGGCCAATCTCCGGAAACTGTATCAGATGGCGTGCGATATGGAAGAGACTGACGGCATTTCCCTCAAAACCTTTATTGACCGTATTTCCATGCGCATAAAAGAGGCACGGGAAGAAGGTGAAAGCCCCCTTTCTGACGAGACACTTGACGTTGTAAAAATCCTGAGTATTCACAAATCGAAGGGACTGGAATTCCCTGTCGTAATCCTGGGCAACTTGCATGGAAAGGTGAGAAATGACAACGAGACACTCGACCCGGCGGTGTTTGACTGGTCTACATCCACGACGGGTATCGTAATGGGCAAAGGGGACGGGCAAATCAGAAATTTTCAGAGTATTTCCATTGAAAGAAAATTAAACGACCGTTCGTGGGAAGAAGAAAAGCGGGTTTTGTATGTGGCAATGACAAGGGCAATGGAACGGCTGATTCTTACCGGCGCCCTGAAAGACGATAACAAATCATACATGGGCATGATTATCCAATCTCTCCGGAGCGCGCCATCTGTTGAACCCGGTAAGGAACAGACATGCGAAATTTCTCTGGGTGATGCGAAATTTTTTATACAACATTTCACGTTTGACGGAACCAGGCACTCTTTCAAAAAACAAGGGGTACGGACGCTGAACACGGATTGGTTATCTCTTGTTGAAACATGGAGGCGGCGAAGGGATGCAATGATTGACGCAACAACCAAACCACTCTTTACGTCGCCCACCGCCCTTGCAGGCCAGGAAACACAGGAGACAGCGCCAGATATGAATGAAGGGGAGTCTGGATTTCCCACACATTTTGCAACGACGGTTGGCTCACTTTGCCATCGGGTGTTGGAAGTCTGGGATTTTTGTGGAACAAAAGATGCGCTCCAAAATTCTCTGAATTTGGCATTTAGTGAAACCTTTCCTTTTGATATGGCGCAGATTCGGGATGGAGAACAGATAAAATCAGAGGCATTTGCCATACTTTCTGATTTTTTTGATTCGGAGGTATACAAAGAATTGAAGGGTGCGCAGATACTTGGCCGGGAAATACCCATTCTGCTCCGATGGAATGGGCAAATTATACGGGGGGCGATAGACCTTCTTTATAAAACAGACAATCGAATCGTAATTGCCGATTATAAAACAGACCGCGTAAACATTGATGAGCTTCAGCAGAAATCGTTACTGTACAGGTTTCAAAGAGAAATTTATTGTGAGGCCGTTAAGCGGTGTCTTAAAGTTGACAACCCTGAATTTAAACTTATCTTCCTGAGAATTGGCAAGGCTGTGGCAATTTAAGTGTATAATTTAATGTATAGGAATTTCAAACGACCATGTAGTGGCAAGGCGCGCCTTGCCACTACGCTGTTATAGAAGTCGCCGAAGGCCTAATTCAAGTGTATGAATTGTATACTGGCGGTAATCCATTACAATAGTTATTGACCCTGTGCTGTTATTAAAGTATAATTTTTACTCATTTTTAAATCTGCTTTTCAATTGTTATCGAAGGATAACCCGAATTATGGATAGAGGCATTATTAAAGATATCTTCCTGCTTATTCTGGAGGTTATAAAGGCATTACTGAGCATACTCTGGAAAACGATAACGAGCTTTTGTGCCGTATTATGGGACAGATTTTTCGGCATGACAGACGTATCGACTGAAGTGCCTCCAGACCAGGAATGGGGTATGGTAGGTGAAGATACATGGCAGAGTGTGCCTGAAGGAGAGCCTGGAGAAGAAACGCAGCCCGTTCAAAAGGAGGAGCCTCAAAAAGCTGAAGAGAAAGCCGAAGAGAAAAAAGAGGCCGTTCCCGTGTATGTTCAATCAGTTCCCGAACTACCCGAAGGATATGGAGATAATCGAATTGTGCTGATGGTACGGGACCCGATATGGTTATTTACCTACTGGGAAATACGAAAGGATGCATTTGATAAAGTCCGTAACGCCCTTGGTATCCTTGCGCACAGCGCTAAAATTGTGCTGAGGGTTTATGATGTGACCGATATTATCTTTAATGGCACCAATGCTCATAAATACTTTGATAGTGAAGTGCCGGGCAGCGCGCGAAGCTGGTACATCAACGTGGGCGAACCAAATAGGTCATTATGCGTAGATATTGGTTTTCTTGCTCCGAATGGGACATTTCGCATCCTGGCAAGGTCCAATACGGTAAGGACTCCTCGTGTAAGCGTTTCCGATGTAGTTGATGAGAAATGGGCTGGTATTGAAGAACTTTATGAAAAGACCTTTGTGCTGACCGGGCTGGGTATCAGTGGCGAGTCCGTATTTGAAAGGGTACACAGGAACTGGCAGGAAATGCCTAAAGAAGGGGTGTCGTTAGGTATATCTTCTGCCGGGTCATCGAAAGCTACATAGCGCAGCGAAGCCGCAACCAAATTCCCTGATAAAAGGGAAACAACCCCCTAAGTCCCCCTTTTCTAAGGGGGATTTCAGAGTGTCCCCCTTAACAAAGGGGGTGAAGGGGGTTGTGAAAAACGTACAAAAAAAGCAGACGGGAAAATCCCGAAGGGATGATATGATTATAGAAAAAACACACCACAATATTCAACCCCATAGGGGTGAAATATTGCGAAAATAATGATACCATGTCACCCCTGCGGGGTTAACAATAATTGCATAACGATATGCTATAATAATAACATCCTTTCGGGATTACATAATCAATATTTTGACATTCTCAACAAAGATATTCTCTCGTAGTGGCAAGGCGCGCCTTGCCGCTACGGTCTCTTCCGACTCGTTCGGGTTAGGACTAATTTAAACCGAAACATTCTCTTGGAATTTTGATCAGCGAATTTATGGAAAAAGGTTATCTATCGTTAATCCTGCACGCCCATCTGCCCTTTGTCCGTCACCCGGAATATCCTGAATTCCTGGAAGAAGATTGGCTCTTTGAGGCCATTACCGAGACGTACATTCCCCTCATAGACGTCTTTGACAAGCTGATCGAAGAGGGTATCGATTTCCGTATCACCATGTCTTTGACGCCTCCGCTGATTTCGATGCTTACGGATGAGTTTTTACAATCCCGCTATATCCGGTATGTTGAAAAACGCATTGAACTCTCTGAAAAGGAAATCAAAAGAACGAAACATCAACCTGAATTTCTGCGCCTCGCCCAGATGTATCACCGGTATTTTACCAATGCCCGGTATGTATTTGCCGAGAAATATCAGAGAAATCTCGTCCTTGCATTTAAAAAATTTCAGGACATGGGCAAGCTGGAAATAATTACCTGCGGGGCCACCCATGGATTTTTACCCCTGATGAATAATAATCAGAACGCCATGCGCGCACAGATCCATGTTGCCGTGAATCATTATGAGAAACATTTGGGCCAAAAACCGCGGGGAATATGGTTGCCTGAGTGCGCATACGAGCCGGGGATTGATCTGCTCCTGAAGGAGGCCGGCATCCGGTTTTTCATTACCGAGACGCATGGCGTCCTCTTTGCAACGCCAAGACCTAAATATGGCATCTATGCGCCGGTTTACTGTCCATCCGGCGTGGCAGCATTTGGCAGAGATACGGAATCTTCCAAGCAGGTCTGGAGTTCCAAAGAAGGATATCCGGGGGATTTTTCCTACAGGGATTTTTACCGGGACGTGGGATACGATCTCGATTATGAGTATGTAAAACCGTATCTCCCCGGCGACGGCAAGCGCACCAGTATTGGCATAAAATATTATCGGATTACCGGCAAAACAGATCACAAGGAGGCGTATTCGCCAGAAGGCGCAAAGGAGAAGGCTGCCGAACACGCGGGAAATTTCATGTTTAACCGGGAGAAACAAATAGAGCATCTCGCTTCGATTATGGACAGAAAACCGATTATCGTGGCGCCGTATGATGCGGAGCTCTTTGGTCACTGGTGGTTTGAAGGTCCCCAGTGGATAAACTTCCTGTTTAGAAAAATTGCCTTTGACCAGAAGACGATTTCCCTGATTACCCCGATGGAGTACCTTGAAAAATATCCTATAAATCAGGTTTCCACCCCGTCTCTTTCAAGCTGGGGATACAAAGGTTACAGCGAGTATTGGCTCAACGAAACGAATGATTGGATTTACCGGCATCTCCATAAGGCGGCAGAACGCATGGTGGAACTTGCAAGGATGTATCCCCATGCCAGCAAGGGTTCCCTGCAGCATCGGGCGCTCAATCAGGCGGCGAGGGAACTCCTGCTCTCGCAGAGCAGCGACTGGGCGTTTATTATGAAAACAGGCACAATGGTCGAGTACGCGGTGAAGAGGACAAAGAAACACCTCTATCGTTTTACTAAATTGTATACGGATATAAGGTCTGACACGATAGATCCCAACTGGCTTTCCGAAATCGAAAGCAGGGATAATATCTTTCCGGATATTGATTATCATATTTATCAGTAAAAGTTTGTTTGTAGAGACGCAGGATTTGCGACTCTATCCCGGTTTTTGCAGAAGGAATACGAGTGTACGGGTAGGTTTAATACCCACACCGGATATTTCAAAAGCAAAATAATTTCCGTGAAGGTAAGTTAATAAAACTACGAAAGGAGAGGCGAATGAAAATACCCAAAAAAATAGAAAAACATTCTAGAGATAAAATCTATGCTGAGAATGACCCCTATATGCCAAAGAAAGGCAAGGGATTGTCGGAGACTGCCATTTGTAAGGAGTGTAAGGCAGTTTATCATAGTAAAAAGTGGTTTCTCGATGAAAAACTCTACGAACAAAAGAAGGCGTTAAAGGACGTTCATTTGGTTATCTGCCCCGCATGTAAGAAAACCAAGGAGAATGTGCCCAACGGTATTGTAACCCTGAAAGGTGATTTCCTGAAGCAACACAAGGAGGAGATCATGAATCTCGTCCACAATGAGGATGCCCGCTCGAAGCAATATAACCCTTTAAAAAGGATCATGAAGATTGATGAAAAGAAAGGTGAGGTTGAGATACAAACCACATCAGCCAAACTGGCGCAGCGTATCGGGTCAATTTTGTTCAAGGCGTACAGCGGGGAAGTGGAATACAAGAAACACGAAAACGCGAAATTTATGCGTGTGGAATGGAGACGATAAGTTAGGCCTACGGCGATTTTTTCTAGAACAATGTTTTCGCGATGGTTCAATCTACAAGATTGAACCATCGGTAATGTCAAATAAAGAACATTGAATATCGAATAGAGTTTCAGTCCATTCGATATTCGTTACCGTATTTTCAGAACTAACAAACAAGTAGCCCGTCTCGATGTTGGGAGTCTGGAAAGATTAAGACAAGATTCGTAGTTTCTCAACTTCCAGATTTCAAACTTACGTCTTGAGAAAAAAGACGTATCACATTTTTGCTATGATTCACCGGAGCAAGGAGTTGAAGCTATGATTAACATAGAAAGAATTCTGTTTCCCACGGATTTTTCAGAATGTGCAAAACACGCCTTAAAGTATGCCCTTTCCTTCGCCACCGAGCGCAAGGCAAAACTGTACCTTCTCCATGTAATCCCCAAACTGAACATCCCCATCGGGATGGGCGGGACGACCTATCCTGTATCCAAAATATATGACGAAATGGAAAAGGATGCGGAGAAGAAGATTCACCGTCTGGTACCCAAACGATTTCTTGAACAGATAAAGATTGAGAATATTATTGTGCGAGGCACGCCATACCTTGAAATCATCAAGACGGCCAAAAAGTACGATATCGACCTCATTGCTATTGCCACGCACGGAAGAACGGGGATTGCCCATGCTATGCTGGGGAGTACGGCTGAAAAGGTGGTGAGAAAGGCGCCCTGTCCTGTATTATGCGTCAAACATCCTGAACATGAGTTTGTATTACCGTAATATATGGAAATAATTATTGAAAAATCGACGGAAAAGCCTGTTCAGGAATCTACCATTGAGATTGTCGAACGCAAGGGACTGGGACATCCGGATACCTTATGTGACCGGGCTGCCGAAGAGGTGAGCATCGCCTTTTCCCGTTATTATCTGGAAAAATTTGGGAGGGTGTTCCACCATAATATTGATAAATGCCTCCTTGTCGGAGGACGTTCTGAGGTCTGTTTTGGCGGTGGCGCGGTAATTACCCCGTTACAGCTGATTATCGTTGGCCGTGCTGTGGAGGTTGTGGGAAGCAAAAAAGTACCACTGGAAGAGATTGCCAGAGAAACGACCATTAAGTGGCTGGGAGAGAGGCTACGATTCCTGGAACCCGAAAAAAATGTCCTGGTTGAGACAAAGATAAGAACCGGCAGCGCAGACCTGCGGGCAACCTTTGATAGCCTGGCGCCGCTGGCAAACGACACCTCGATTGGCGTGGGTTTCTCGCCAATGACTGAAACCGAGTCGCTGGTTTATCACATCGAACACTTCCTGAATTCCACGGAAGCAAAACAGAATTATCCCATGATTGGCGAGGACATTAAAATCATGGGGATACGCATATATGACAAAATAAATCTCACGATTGCCATTGCCTTTGTTTCCCGGTATATTTCTTCCAAAAAGGAATATTTTGAAATAAAGGCAAATTTGCTCGAATATATCCGGAACTTTGTAAGAAGCCTGACAAGCCGGGAGGTTTCCATTGTTATCAATGCGGCGGATAACTACGACAAGGACATTTGTTATTTAACGGTAACTGGGACAAGCGCCGAGTGCGGCGATGATGGACAGGTAGGCCGGGGAAACAGGGCGAATGGGCTGATTACGCCTTACCGACCGATGACCCTGGAGGCCACAGCAGGGAAAAATCCTGTCACCCACACGGGCAAGCTCTATAATGTAGTCGCAAACGAAATAAGTCATGATATGACCCGTGACTCCCGGATTTCCGAGGCGGAGTGTTATCTGGTTAGTCAGATCGGGGTATCTGTTACAGAACCTCAAATAGTCCATGTGAAGATTCGTTCAGAACTTCCGGAAAAGGAGCTGGAAGAACTGTGCAGGGACATTATAAAGCGAAATCTTCAACAAATACCCCAGTTATGGGCTGGCATCTTAGAAAGACGATATTCGATGTTCTGAAAATTCCTGAAATTAATACATGAACACTGAACCGGTCAAAGGCACCCTGATTTCCTTTCTCGTAGGGATTACTGAAATGAGTCCTCCCGCGGAAGAAATTGTTGATATCAAAAAACTCAAAAGTTCTCCGTCGTATCCTGGCGTGCTCCCCAAGCAAATGATTGTTAAGGAGGAAAGGAGAATCATCGGAAACATGGTCGTTGATTTCCTGGTGAAGTTTTGTCCTCCGGGTGTTGTCATTGTAGAGGCATCTCTTGATCTGGAAAATATTTTAGATAATAGTGTTTTTGATATTAAAGGAAATCTCATTGTCGAATGCCGGACCATTTTATGGGAGTATCACTGCGACCCCTATTTTGACGAAGAATACACGGTATACTGTGTGTCGGACTATAAGGGCGATCCTGAGGTTGTTATTTCTCAACACAAAGATCGTATCGCAGGGCTTTTGAAGACGGAGCGGATACCTCTGGATGAGGAGGAGATCGGATCAACGCTCAAATTTTATATTAAATATGCGAAGGATGATATAACAATCGTTGACTGGGATGGGGCGTTTGTATTTGATCCGCGAGGCGATTTTGCCAGCAATATTGAGCTTTTTCAAATTGCCAACCTGCATCTCCTGAAACTAAGGGTTTTGGAACAGGAACTGGAGAAACGACTGGAAACAGCCTCACGACTTTTACAAAGAACCACGGAGAGAAAGATACCGTGGCTTAAAACCCGGGAGATCAGACACTCCTTGCGTGAAATTATTCAGATACGCGCCGAATCCATCATGGAATTTGAAGCTACAGAACGCGACATTAAACTGATTGGAGATTGGTATTCTGCCCGATTATATGATTTGATGACCAAGAAACTTCACCTTGAAACGTGGAGGGCAAATATTAACAAGGCACTCGATGACCTGGAAGACATTTACAGCATGATCTCGGAAAACTTTTCCGTATCATTTTCCACTACCCTTGAATTTATTATTGCCTTTGGCTGGTTTTTTTTGTTGATTGGATATTTTGCATTGTTCTTCCTGGAAGTATTTCACAAAAGATGAAATTATTAATTTAAGAAAAATATCCATACATAAAATAGATTATTGTCCTGAGATTGATGTCTTTGCGAAGCTTGCTAATTATATGAAACCCAGCTTCGAGAGTGCCATTGACAAACCGTTAAAATCCGTCACTTGCGATGTGCTGAGGTAAGGCAACGGTGATGCGTTCTTATTTAAGCGTCTTTATGTGGTTTACGGAGAAGTCAATGGCGTTTTCTTTTGAATCTTCAAGGGAAGGGGACATTTGCTTGACGCTCAGGGTATAGGCCGTGTTGTATGTTCCATCAACTAAGGCAATAGTGGAAATTTCGAGCACCTTCATGGAACGGTTCTGTGCCCTGTTCCAGAAGTTGCCAAGACCATAGGTTGCTTTACCACTTTTTGGAATGAAAGGAGCATCTATTGCCAAGAGATAGTCGTTCTTGGGATTATAGACGTATTCAATTGACAAACTGTTGCAGTGAACGAAATCAAAAGAACGTCTGAAATTCCGTGAGTAGGTTTTCTCATTCAACGAACTATAGCGGCTGAGTTGTGAAAAGTTGACTCTCCCCATGAGTGAGAGTACTGTTTTGAACAAAATAACCATACATTTCGCTT
>JAXMAC010000009.1:0-4657 GCA_046350595.1 Candidatus Brocadiaceae bacterium
CACAATCACATTTGTTTATGATGGAAAGATTGCTTCGCTCCGCTCGCAATGACAACGTGCTGTGTGCCATCAAAGTGCATAGTAAGTGTCATTGCGAGGGTCTTTTCCGAAGCAATCCCCCCCCTTTCACAAGAGAATTAGTTGCGACTTAGCTACGCTATGATGTTTGCTGCAAAACTTTAGGTAATTTCAAATTCCCTTTTTTAATTATATAATTTATACCTTGAAATAAAAAGTTATTCCTGTAAGCATAGTATTGGTAAAAACCCAGAGAATTTGTTTTGAGAATATACTACGAAACACGTATATTTACATTTAACCTAATTGCCGAAAAACCCGTTAAGAAGGGGAGCTTTGGGAAAAGTCTCAGTTGGTACATAATATTATGAAAAAGCGCTGGATTTATGGTGCGATTATTTCTTTCTTCTTGATCCTTGCCCTGACAATTATTTTTATACGAAAAGGTTGGAGTCCCGAATCAATTCGGACGGCAGGAATTGTTGAAGGTATTGAGGTTAATATTTCTTCTAAAGTCCCAGGCAGGATTTCTTACCTGAGTTGCAAAGAAGGCAACACAGTCAGGAAGGGTAATACAATTGTTAAATTGGAAGCACACGACCTGCGGGCATCGGTAAGACAGGCATCGGCAGGTATTGACAAGGCAAAAGCCAACATCCGTGTTTCAGTATCAGCAATTGAGAGTTCAAAAGCAGCCCTTGCAAACGCTGAGGCCGATATTGTAAGCGCCGAAGCAGATATGGAGAAATACCGTGTGCAAAGAGAAGAATCAAAAAGGGAGATGGACAGGGCAAAATCGCTTTTTGAACGTGAAGTTATTTCTCAGGAAACCCTTGATGTTGCAATAGCTAATTATGATGTTGCCGTAGCAAGCCACAATGCTTCAAGGGCGAAGCTGACTGCTGCATATTCAAAGAGGGATGCGGCTCGTGCGCAATTGAACACGGCAGAAAGTCAACTCATTCTCGCAAAGGCGGGTCTCCGGGAATCTGAAGCCATTTTGTTGTATAATCGCGCAAAACTTGCTGATACCATCATAAAAAGTCCTCTATCGGGAACCGTTGTGTTCAAGGCATTTGAGAAAGGTGAGATGGCCTCGCCGGGTACAACAATGTTAACTATTGTCGATATGAATAATCTGTATATCAGAGTCGATATCGAGGAATCCCTGGTTGACATAATTATGCTCGATGCCGTGGCAACGATCAGCACAGTAGGAAAATCCAAAAGGGTATTCAAGGGAAGGGTTTCAGAGATTGGAAGATACGCCGAGTTTGCAACACAGAGGGATGTGCTCCGGGGGAGACAGGACATAAAGACATTCAGGGTCAAAATTGATATTGACAATCCGGCAGGTATCTTGAAGCCCGGCATGACCGTAGAGGCGGAGATAATGAAAGGGGAAAAGAGTGGGACAAGATAACAAAGCCATTGAGGTCTCCGGAATAACAAAGAAATTCGGATCCATTGTTGCTGTCAATAACGTAAGTTTTGACGTAATTGAGGACGAAATATTCGGATTCCTTGGACCAAATGGCGCCGGCAAGACCACCCTTGTAAGAATCCTTACAACACTGGTTAAGCCAACCAGCGGCGCTGCAAGGGTTGCAGGTTATGATGTTGTAAAAGAATCCGATGCCGTGAGACATCACATCGGTGTGGTCCCCCAGGCGATGACGAGCGACCTCGACCTCACGGGTTATGAAAACATGGATATCTACGGCAGGTTTTACAGTGTCGCCGCAAAGGAAAGAAAGGAGAGGATTAAATACCTCCTCGAAACGGTTGGCCTGACGGCACGGGCGCATGACCTTGTTGCAACGTATTCAGGAGGCATGCGGAGAAGGCTTGAGATTGCACGGGTACTTGTGCACAGGCCGGGAATACTCTTTTTAGACGAACCCACCATAGGACTCGACCCACAGTCCAGACACGTTGTCTGGGATTTTCTGCGCAAGCTGCGAGAAGAATTTACGATGACCGTCTTCCTTACTACCCATTACATGGAGGAGGCGGAAACATTATCCGGCAGGGTCGCCATCATTGATTCAGGAAAGATCATCGCACTGGGAACCCCGAGTGAACTTAAATCACAGATACCAGGAAATGATATTGTCTCTCTCACCACAGATAAACTTTCGGAAAACATTATAGACACGATAAAGAATCAGAATTATGTCCATAAGATTGCCATTGAAAATACGACCATGAGGGTATATGTCGACAATGGCGCCCAGCATCTTCCTCAACTCATAGATGAAATAAGATTATCAGGTGGAAAAATTCTATCGGTGGCTATCCATGAACAATCACTCGAGGATGTATTCATCCACCACACAGGCAAATCGATACGCGAGGAAGAGGTCCGAAAGGTAAGTTACCTTGTGGGCGCCGGGACGCCACAGAAATGGGGACGGTAGAGGAACTACAAATAATGAATGCAGGGAAACACAACTCGTCATTCGATGTTCTTTTGTTGAAATTCAACATTTGTTATTATGGAGAGATGTCCCGGCAGGACGTCTCCCTCTTCAGGAGAAGAATACAGACATGATCGATATGGTGAGGCTACTTGCTGTTGTTGAAAGGGACTTGAAGAAATTCAAGCGCAACCCGGTTGTGCTGGGTATGAGCATTATGATGCCGATCATATACCTTATATTTCTGGGGAATTCATTCCAGGGAAAATTGCAAGGTATTCCGATGGTAATCGTAGATCAGGATTCTGGTCCTTATGCCAGGAACCTCATAGACAACCTGAGGGCCATTGATGCCGGACCTGAGACTATAGAAATCTTCACTATGAAAGACCAGATAGACGCCATCAGGGGCATTCGGAAAGGTCTCTATAAAGCCGGACTTATTATACCCCCTGATTTCAGTAAAAGGGTGTCTTTGAAAAGAAGACCCGAAGTAGGTCTTTTTCTTGATAATACAGACAATATATCGGCAGAAACCTTACGGATTGTGGTAAAAGGTGCGATTAGTTCACTTGATGCTGAGTATGTGCCAATAAGAGAAAGGACTGATGAAGTATATCTGAGAGGGGCAGACCTTTACCGGAAGGTTGATTACTACCAGTCCCTTGTACCGGGTGTTGTCATCATGGCCATCTTTATGGGTACGTTGACCACCGGGGCATTTAATCTTGTTATGGACAGATTTCTCGGCATTGATGAGTGCTATCTGCTTACGCCTATTTCAAAATCGGATATTGTGACTGGCCTTATCGTCAGCGGTTTGCTTATCACCACGGCCATTGCCGTTTTAGTGTTGGCGGTGAGTATGGTGATAACGGGCATACCTTTTGTCACAGGGATAATGCAATATGTATCCATAATAATCGTTATGATTCTTACCACCCTCGGCCTTCTCAGTCTGATGTTTGTTATCCTGGGAAGGTTTAACCACCCCAGGGTTGTTGGTATATTAAGCGGGTTTTTGAACGTAATCCTCTTCTTCCCGAGTGGCGCAGTATATCCCATCGAGAGTTTTCCTCAATGGCTCAAGGCATTGGCTAAGGTAAATCCTGAAGCATACGCCGTGGACGCCCTGAAATCCATTCTCTTTAAAGGCGCTGATCTCAGTAGTATTGTATCAGACATTGCCTTTCTTTCGGCCTTTACCATTCTCATGATGACCATATCGATAGTGACGTTTAAGAGGACTGTTTAATTTCAGTACCTGTTCCCATGTTCTGCGTGGGAATAAGTCGCAAGACGCTTGGCATCCATTGGACAGGCTCAATTTTGCAACCCGAACCCATTTTTCCTTCCACCTCGTATTTTTGTCTGTTTGCATGGTTTTTACCTTGTCGTTAAAAGAATACCCTCATTTACCCAATTCAATCCCTTCCCTCTTGGCTTCACAACAAACGTTCCGCTCAGAGCGAGGGTTTAACGCTTATTTCTTCGGTTAACCTTTTTTCCCGTTCAGTCACAGCATTCTTTAAACTTCTACAAACAGAAGATCAAAGAATGCTGTGATTTATTAATTATCGGTTAATACTTTCTAATATTTAATCATACCTATTTCACAAGCATATTGTTTTTAATTGAAATAGGTAAATGATTCTCAACAGACTTCCAGACAATCAATTCATCAATGATGTCGTAACCATGTATCAAGATATTTCTAAAACCTATAATACGGCAATGCTCGGAAATCCTTTCAAGCAATTCCTCATCAAAATTTTTAATCCTGTTAAGGGCTTCCCCGATAATTTCAAAATCCCTTTCAACAGCTCTTTGAGTGATGAGGCTGTTTTGATATTCCTTGAAATTCATCCCATGGGTAAATCTCTGTATTTCTTCACCTGCCTGGAGAATATCTATAAGGTTTTTCCGAATCTCATCTTTCATAAATGATAATCTTTGTTTTTTCAACCGATGAGCGCAGCGTTAGCTGTATTGAATGACTGCTCGAACTGATTCCAAAGATTGTCGATTCGTGCCGTCAACGACCAGATGTCAAGTTGAAACTGATTGACGTATCCGTCGTAGCGCTGGGCTGCTGCAATCACCTGCGCAAAATCACGTGAGGAGCTATTGATCGCGCTCGAAGCGTTGTAAAGATTGTTGAGCAGCGGTGTCGCTTGCCCAACGAAGCGGTCCAAGTTAGCTTCAAAGAAGTTTTTTCC
>JAXMAC010000009.1:4757-21462 GCA_046350595.1 Candidatus Brocadiaceae bacterium
CGGAATTACATACTTGACCGTTGGGGTGACAAGCGCCAAGAGGCGGGTGTGGTTGCTCTCCAAGTCCGGCAGTACGCGGAACTCTTCCGCAAACGCAGATTGAACTCGCATATCGATCTCCTTCCTGGTTGAAAAATGGTGGCTTCTCTCCGCCACCTAACAATGATTATACAGTCTGTATAAACCAGACTATATAGGCCATCGACTGGACTTCGGACACCGTGGCCGCCTTTATTTAAGACACGGGTGTAAATCATCGTTGTGCTAACATCTTTGTGTCCAGGAAGTTCCTGAATGGTGCGGATATCGTACCCAGCCTCAAGCAAATGCGTGGCAAAAGAGTGGCGTAAGGTGTGGCAACCAGCGTGCTTAACTATACCCGCATTGTGAACTGCTTCCTTGACAGCCCTCTGAAGGATCGCCTCGTGGATATTATGCCGCCCTTCTTCACCGGTCATTGTGTTCTTCCACCGGTTTTCCTGCGGGAAGACCCATTGCCAGCGCCAATCTTTTGGCGTATTGGGATATTTGCGGTCGAGTGCGACGGCTGTAATGACAAGAGCGGAGAGCCTCCCGAAAACGGTCCATGAGTTTCGGTTTCCGGTCCATTACCAACGTGTCTGATGTACGTTTGATGGTTTTGTTTGAGCCTATTGTTACGGAACGAGCTTCCTGCATAGTATTCCCCCCTCGGCGAAGATAAACAGATTATGTCATTTACCGTTTTGCAATATCAAGCTTCTTTTAACGGTGACCCACCTTGCCAGCCCGCAGGCTCATGGTCGTTATGACTTAAAATCCTTGCAAAAGGATTTGGAGCAATTTAAACCAAAACCAATAACGCCTAAAGAATTTATTGGATTGCAAGGAGGTTCACTATGAGTACTTTGAGTGTGAGATTACCTGAATCGTTACATAAAAAAATAAAGAAAATTGCTAAAGAAGAAAAGGTTTCTATTAACCAATTCATAAGTAGTGCAGCAGCCGAAAAAGTCTCTGCTATTATGACCGTAGATTATTTAAAAAAAGAGGCTAAATTGGGGAAGAAAAAAGATTTTGAAGCAATATTAAAAAAAGTACCGGATGTTAAACCAGAACCGTACGATAGGCAGTCCAAGGCATAACAAGTCGCTCCACCTGACCGCTATTCCGTTGCACTCCATAGCGGCAGATGAGCATTGCCGTCATTTGTTCTTTCGCGGGAGTTGTGTTAATTTTGTGCTAAAATGAATCGAAATAGACAAAATTGATTGAAATTCACAGAATGGATATAACGCTAACAATCCCTTAATTTTCAAGGTAAAACGGAAAACCATCCCAAAATCAAGGAGTTATAATTCTAATCTTTTTCACCTTTACAAATCGAATACTTCCCTTGGCGTTTGTTATCAACACGGCTATGAAATAATTTTAGAGACGCAATGCATTGCGTCTCTATGGTGCATTATATGGTCTTTACCTGGAAACGGTGCTTTCCAGAATCGCATTCACCAGCCCTGGAATGGTATATTCTTTTGCCTTAATGGCAACCCGAAGACCCATCTCCTCGGCGGTTTGTGTGGTTATAGGCCCAATGCTGACGAATTGGACGTATTTATTCAGCGCTGCAACGTCTTTTTCGCCGATAATCTGGAGAAAATTTCTTACGGTCGATGAGCTGGTAAAGGTCACTATATGAATTTCCCCTTTTTTCATTTTATCAAGGAGATTGATATCCTTAGGTTGTGCCATAACTGTTTTGTACGCTATCAGGTCAGTCACTTCTCCCCCTAATCTCCGGAGCTCTTCCGGCAGGAAGCTTCTGGCAATATCAGCCCTGGGCAACAGGAATCTCTCTCCTTTTATGGACGTCGCCTTCTTTAACTCTTCAACAACAGATTCAGCGACAAATTTAGGTGGTCTGCAGTTAACCTGGAGGTGATACCGGCGAATACCTTCCTCCGTTGCCGGGCCAATAGCGCAGAGTTTTACACCTTTCAAATCACGGATATCCTTTCCGAGTTCGAACAATCTTTGGAAAAAGGCATCAACGCCATTAATACTGGTAAAAACAAGCCAATGATAACCATTAATATTCTTTATGGCTTCATCAAGGGGTTTTATGGAATCCGGTTTTGTAATCTCAATGGTGGGAAATTCAATAACGTGTGCCCCATATTCATGCAGTTGATCTGCAAATTCACTGGCCTGTTCCCTTGAGCGTGTGACGACAATCGTTTTTCCAAACAAAGGTTTGGTTTCAAACCAGTTGAGTTGGTCCCGTAATTTTACCACTTCACCCACAATGGTAATTGCCGGCGGTTTGATATCTTTTGTCTTTGCCACGATGGTATCCAGTGTTCCTGTTACCGTCTTTTGCTGGGGGGTAGTTCCCCATCGTATTACGGCAACGGGGGTATCCTTGGAACGGCCGTGTTTCATGAGCTGTTCTGTAATATAAGGAAGATTCTTAATGCCCATGTAAAAGGCGATCGTGCCAATGCCTGTGCTGATTTTTGCCCAATCAATGGAGCTTTCATTTTTTGTGGGGTCTTCGTGGCCGGTAATTAATCCAAAGGTGGATGTGAAGTCACGATGGGTAACGGGAATTCCTGCATAGTTTGGCGTTGCAATGGCCGCTGTAATACCGGGCACCACTTCAAACGGCACATTATTCTCGCGGAGCACGATGGCCTCTTCTCCGCCGCGCCCGAAGATGTATGGGTCGCCGCCTTTCAGTCGTGTTACAATTTTATCTTCCTTTGCCTTTTTCACCAGAAGTTGATTGATGTCATCCTGCTCCATAGTGTGCGCGCCACCCTGTTTACCCACATAGATCATTTCAATATCGGGTTTTGCTGCTTTGAGAAGTTCGATATTTACTAAATAATCATAAATGATAACATCGGCCTTTTTGATGCACTCCAGCCCCCTTACGGTAATAAGCTTGGGATCGCCAGGACCTGCCCCTACGAGATATACCATACAACGCTTCATCAACACAAACCTTTCATGAACAGGAATATTTTAAAATTTCTCTAAAGTTTAATACTCAATAATAACAAGCCGTGAATGAACACGAATCGACATTGCTTAAATATGCGCATGTGTGGCTGAAAAATAATAGTTTATTATTATAAAGCAATATCTCTTATCCGGTCAATGAATAAAATAACCTTTTCATGAGAAGGCAGAAGTCTTTATCTGCCCTTTATATCCATCCATTTAACCTTTACAATATCCATTAAATAAAGGATAATATAGTTTTATATATTCTCTGGTCTCCACGTTAAGTCAGGCCTTACGGCGACTTTCCACTGTGTAGTGGCAATTCATGAATTGCCACTACATGGTCGGTTTGAAATTCCTTAACATAAATGCTATGCCTAAAGAAAAAATACTCGTTGTCGATGATGAAGAAGACTTATTAAAATTAATTCGGTTTCATCTCGAAAAAGACGGCTATAAAGTTTTAACTGCAACAAATGGCGAGGATGCTTTATTCTTAACGAGGAGAGAAAGACCCGAACTTATTATTCTGGATTTAATGTTACCGGGAATAGATGGGCTTGAGGTTTGTAAAAAAATAAAAACAACCCCCGAACTTGCTCACACGGCTGTTGTAATGCTGACGGCGAAAGGGGAAGAAGTTGATGTAACGGTAGGTTTAAAACTAGGGGCTGATGATTACGTTACAAAGCCCTTTAGTTTGAAAGAACTTGTTGCACGAGTACAAGCAGTACTCAGGAGAACACAAATCTCTTCGACAGTAAAAGACCGTATTGAAATAGGAGAACTTACTCTTGATGTATACAAACATGAGGTCACTATAAAGAACGACACTGTCCCTTTGACCCTCACAGAATTCAAACTTCTTCACCAGCTTGCCAGTAACCCGGACCGTGTATTTACCCGGGATGAATTAATTAACGTGGTTTCCGGGGCTGAGACAATTGTTATTGACCGAACTATTGATGTCCATATAGCTTCGCTCAGAAAAAAATTAAAAGCATTTTCACGTTACATTACTACAATACGTGGGATTGGTTATAAATTTAAGGAACAATCGTAAATGTTTAAAAACAACTTATTCTGGAAAATATTTACAAGCTACGTTGTCCTTCTCATCGGATGTCTTGCTCTGACGGGGTATTTTATGAGTAGATTCTTAAAGGGCTATCATGCAAATTTTTTGACGAAAAACATGGCGTCCGATAAAATTATAATTTTATATATAATTCTTACCTTTGTTGCAACCGTAGGTATTGGATTTGTTATTTTCCGAATAAGTACGTCTCCCTTACTCAGTATTACACAGATAGCGCGAAATTTTGCCCAGGGTAATTTTACAAGCAAAGTAGAAATTATTACTTCCGGTGAAATGGGCGATCTGGCAAATGCAATTAATGCAATGGGCGTTGAGCTCCGGACGAGGATGCAAACCATTTTCGACGACGAGAATAAAATGGATGCAATCATGGCCAACATGAATGACGCAATCATTACAACGGATATGCAGGAAAGAATAATTCTTATCAACAACGCAGCGAAAACCATGTTTGGAATATCAAAGGTTATGATAAATAAGGATTACTTGTGGGAAAAAATACGTAATGAGAAATTACGGCAACTGGTGAGAGAGATAATCCATTCCTTGTCTAAAAACGGAGATATGGCACAATCATCAAAAGTTTCTGAAATAGAAATTCTTTCTCCGGAAAAGAGACTCCTTCAGACACACCTTTCGCCTATTCAAATTGATAAAGATACAAGAGGTATCCTCCTCGTATTTCATGATATAACAGAATTACGGAAACTGGAAAACACTCGAAGAGAATTTGTTACCAATGTATCTCACGAATTGAGAACTCCCCTTGCGTCCATTAAAGGTTCTGTTGAAACGCTTCTCGAAAACTGCACACCAGGAGGAGAACACACACAGGAATTTCTTAATATTATTAAGCGGCACACAGAGAGACTTGATAATCTTATCAAGGATATTTTGGAATTATCCAGATTAGATTCTAACGACCTTAAAATAGAACTTCACAGGATAGATATCCAACCTTGTATAGAAAACATCTTTACCCATTACAAAGATCTTTGCGCCGAAAAGAATCAAACTTTTGATTTGCAGATGCCACAATATATACCAGCTATTGAAACAGATAACTATCTCTTACGTCAATTGCTGACCAATTTACTTGATAACGCAGCAAAATACACACCAAAAGGTGGGCGGATATACTTGAAGGTAGAACCCCTTAATGAATCGGTTCGTTTTGTAGTATCAGATACGGGTATTGGCATACCACAAGAACATCAACCCCGAATTTTTGAACGTTTCTACCGGGTTGACCCTGCCCGGTCACGGGAAATGGGGGGAACGGGTTTGGGGCTTTCCATTGTTAAACATATTGTTACACTCCACCATGGGTCTGTCAAAGTTGAAAGCAAGGTAGGAATAGGAAGCCGTTTTATAGTTACACTACCACAACAACAACCAAAATACACGATTTTATAATATATGGAACTTATTATCGATTTTATAGAGGATCTGATTTACATATACGAGGAAGTATTCTGGCTCAAAGAATGCTTCATGACTCTAAAATCAATTTTTATCTTCCTTCTGGTGCGATGGATAATGAAATTAGAGTATAAAGTAACACTTCTTTTGTATCTGGCATCTTTTATTGGCATTGCTTGTATTTTTTTTGGCGACATCGGTTATTTGAGCGACAATGACGTCCTAAAACTCATCGGCCCAACCACCTTATTTCTTTTATTAGCTTATAACAAAAATAAAGAAAGTGATTACATCGTGTTCATTTTTCTTATTCCTTATTTAATCACTTCTTACGAATTTTATAGAAGCCTGCCTCTTGTAATAGAATCATTAATATCTCATGCATTAATTATTGTTAGTATCGTCGTTGTAAAAGAGAATTTGTATCTTTCTTTGTTTATGAGTGCAGTTATTGGAATACTTATCAATTTAATTGGCTACAATACTGCACCGGGCACGAATGACATCCTGGTAAACCCGGCATTAATAACCTTGGCAACAAAAGGGCTCGAACGTTATACAAAAGATAAAAAATACTCAGAGTTTCTCAAGTCCTTTTGGATAACCCTTGTGTGTTTTGCCTATTTTGGAAGCTGGATTTTTCATAGCATAAAACCGGGCTGCCCGCTTTACCATACTACTGAAATATATAAATCTCACAGCAAACATCCATCAATGCCTTCCAATCCACCCCCATTATTCGACTAGCATAGCACATTTCATTTGAACATGCCTAGCGAACAAGCACCAATCTGCCAAATAAAAAAGGGTAGGAATGACTCTGCTGATCTTCCTACCCTTGTTTACGTAATTTACCAGTTTTAATTTCTACACGAGACTTTATTTTTCAAGTACAAAGAATACCGGTACAAGTGCATCAACAATAGTATCCCCTGCGCAAGCATCTTCACAAACTGGTTTATATACCAATGCAGATGTATTAACAGGGCTTGCCCCAAATCCAACTATGTGCGTATGAACATCCCAGAGTTGGGGAAGTGGTAATCCCGCACTTCCATCCCAGTCGCTTGCGGCAACAGGTGGGCCGGCAATCTGAATTCCATTGAAAAATGTTTTTTCATTAGAAAGTCTATTTGACCCTTGGTCCCCATTATCATATCCAGTCACACCACGCTGCCCATCAGCCCCGCACATGGTAAAAAGACCTTCACCACTTATGCTTGGATGTTTTAAAGTAAGTGACTGATAACCAAAAAATCCTGTATTATTCAAACATTTATCGTAAAGAAAAACCTGCTTCCCAGTTGTTGAAAACTCTATTGTGGCATTTGTGTAAATAACAAGAAGAGACGCACCTTCAAGCTTTATCTCGTGAAAATCTGCCGGAGACCATGGATTTTCACCTGAGTTTGCATCATCAAAATCCTTAAATGCAAATGCATAATTTCTATTTGGATTATTAAATATATTTACAAAATCAGTGACATCTTTTTTGTATGTGTGCGTGCCACCATCGCCCACCCATCCAGGATTTCCCCAGCCAGGGTTTAAATTATCCGCTATCTTATTACCTGTAATAGGTTTATTTCTAAATTTAGCCTTAGATGTAGCTGCACCTACAGTGTTTTTGTCTATATAACTCCAATAAAGATAAGCTTTTAAAACATTGCTATTCGATGGAATACCCCTCAAATGTATTACGCCACTTTTTTTATTTCTTAATGCCGCACCATTTGCAACGTGCCTCACATCAGTAAACTTTTCACACGAAGTGATTACTTTCGGAGCCAAAGGCCCCTTAGAATTACCATACAATGGCCCACTACCATTTTCCGCAAGGGCCGAGGTGACATGCGATGCACCCATCACAGCCATCAATGCAAAAACAGGCATTATTATTCTTCTCTTCATCGGTTTTTCCTCCCCATTATAAATGTAAAACAAATAAAACTATTATAGCCTTATATCATCAAGAATATTGCAACATTGTCAATATAAATTCGAAGGGTATATACAGCCTTTCAAAAAAGGGTTTTAATTCAAGACTTTAGCTTACCGGAGGTTCCGTCGTTGTCGTTGTACCACCGCCACGTATAGTCCCCGTTGTCGTCGTTGTCACTACGGTCGAGGTCGTTGTTGTAAATAACGTAGTTGATGTCGTTCCACCACCATGTATCGTTGCCGGCACCAACGACGGCACCGCCGACGGTATCGTTGGCAACGTGGTCGTCGTCGTTGATACCGTAGTCGCGGTTGTTCGCCCTGTCGGTCTCTCAGTTGCAGCGCTTGCTATAGTCGTCTTGTGTTGGTCAGATAAACTCAAACTTGCCGTCCATATGCCCTGCTCTACCCCATTGGACAACACCAGCATTCCCTCTTTTTTCATAGTCGTTATACTTGCATTGTATCCATCCAACTGCACCAATGCCTCACCGCCACTATCAACCCTCAATACCGTTCCATCTTCCGATTTCATCTCAAACGGCCTCTTTCCCCCTACCGCCACGCTAAACACACCCTGGTTCCTCGGTATCGTTACTGACTGCCCCGCAGAAAGCTCAAACGATTGACCTGTCCTTATATATACAAACCGAGGCGATCCTTGTTCAACCCGAAATACTACCTCGCTGCTCTTTGCTGAAACATCTATCTTAGCAGGTCTATCCAAAATTATCCTCTGGCCATTCACTTCTATCTCGGTTGCCACAAAACCTGTCTTGGCGAGATTCGCAACTATACGACCTTCTCTTAACTCAAACACCCGAACCTCCCCTTTTTCGCTCCGGTTAGTACGGTAAAACCGCAGAGAGGTCTGCTCCCCGACATCCACCTTCGCCTTATCTTCCAGAACAATCTTTATTCCCCCCAGTTTCCCCGTTATAACACTGTCGCCATCCTGTAAGAATGGAAAACCTCCTGCTTTTCTAAACGAGCTAAGACTGGATGTCTTTGTGTCAAGCAAAACTCCCTCACGTTGAATCCAAACATCTCCAGAATAAGATTGAATCTTCCCCATATCCTCGCTATCTTTGGCAAAAGTAACACCGTATACCACAACCGATACCAGCACAACACTCAAAAAAACAAAACTGCTTATCTTGCCTGATACGCCATAAGAAGATAACCTCTTACCGAACAAGGCATTCTTATCGGTCACCATGAGTTTCCTCCCTCCTTAAAATATTATTACCTAAATTTGCTTTACACCCAATTGAACAAGTCGAGTATTTACCGACAGCACAACTCTCAATATAATAAAAATTAAACACCACCCGTCCTATAGAACACTTCAACTGTAATCACCGCGTCGAAAAGAGAGATCATGCATTCTATTCCACACCTGAAACCAAAACATAAAACACATACCCTTGCTAACGACAAAACCGTTAGATATACAACAAAAAAAATACCCTGCCGTAAACCATTCTTCGACTACATGGCTACTTTATAGCAGGGTATCTCTAGCTATTAATTTTGACTTCATAAACATTCCTCGGCAGTATGGCTATCTTTACAATTTAACATCATAAAGATACCTCTACTTTGCGCCCCCTAATCACTTAAGGTTAGCCTTTATCGTAATGTTCGTGCTTAAATTTTTATTTAAACATCACAAGCACATAAATTCCTTAAAAATAATCAAATCCGTTCGGAGCCGATTATATCATTAAAAATATCTTTGTCAACTAAATATTTAAAATATACCAAGAAGCTTAACTTTTAAATAGCTCCAACAATACCAACGAACACCTCGTACGTTAATCCCTCTGTATTAGAAACGTTATATTTCCGTATCTCTCCCTTACCTGGGAGGGGACTAAATACATTAGATGTCAAATTTAGTGTGCGGCCTCAGACTCACAGACAACCCGATATTGATTCGGGTTCAAAAGATTTTTAAATTCGTCCGTGTTGGAAAACTCTAACTGAACTAACCAGCCTACGCCATAGGGGTCTTCGTTTACTAACTGTGGTTTTTCCAGAACAGCCTTGTTTGTCAACGTAACTTTACCCGATAGTGGAGAATAAATATCGTAAGCGGCCTTTACTGACTCAATAACAGCACAGGACGCACCCATCTTTAATTCCTTTCCCAATTTAGGTAATTCCACAAAAACAATATCCTTGAGTTGTTGTTGTGCAAAGTCAGTAATGCCCACCATTATCTCTTTCTGATTTACCTTTTTTACCCATTCGTGAGTCTTTGTGTAAAATAGTTCGTCTGGTATGTTCATTATTTTTAAGCCCCCCTTTGGTTCTGTTTCAATAGAGATAGGTTATAAAGTCTTAGAACTGTACTGAGAAATTACCCAAAATCTGAACACATTTTTTTGTCCTGGTCAAGTGTTTTTTTGCTAAATCGGGAAATTTCTTGATTTATTTAATTAGCAAGTGGTATCCTTTTCCCATAATAATTCTATCGAAACACTTCAGCGTGGTCTGAGAACCAATAAATTTTACGAAATACTTATGCAAAAGAACATAAAGACCATTCTTGCTATTGGCCCCCACCCTGACGACGTAGAAGGCGGCATGGGCGGAAGTATCCTGAAATTGGCAACCCTTGGATATGAAGCGCATATCCTTGACCTGACCAACGGAGAACCTACCCCTCACGGAAGTCCTGAAATTCGCAAAAAAGAATATGAACATGCAGCTCTCATGCTTGGCGTAAAAAGCAGAACAGTGCTCGATTTGCCCAATCGCTACCTGATGGACACCATTGAAGCGCGCAAAAAGGTTGCCGCGGTGATCCGACATATACGTCCTCAGATACTTTTCCTTCCTTACTGGATTGACGCCCACCCAGACCATGTTCAGGCTACCTCAGTTGGCGAAGCCGGTCGGTTCTATGCAAAACTGACAAAATCGGATATCCCCGGAGAACCATTCTACCCCACACACATTTTCTATTACCTTTGTTCACACTTCCGCCTTCATGTCACGCCTTCATTCATTTTAGATATTAGCAAAGAATTTGAAAAAAAACTCCAGATTGCCCGGGCTTATCAATCACAATTTGCCTATGATGATGAGCGTTGGAAATATATCAGCAGTTCAATTACGGCAAGAAATCAATATTATGGCAATTTGATACGAGCTGACTATGGCGAGCCTTTTATGAGCCGTGAACAGATTGGTTTATCGGACATACGAGATATCTTATAACACCATGAAATACTTTCCCGTCGGAAAACTTGACTATCGCCTCCTTGAAAAATTACTTACGTTAAATCCCATAAACGACCCAAGGGTATTTATAGGCCCCCGGATTGGTGAAGATGCGGCCGTCATAGACTTCGGCAAAAAGTATCTCGTGGCAAAGACAGACCCCATCACCTTTACCACACATCGCATCGGCTGGTATGCCGTTAATATAAACGCCAACGATATCGCCACCATGGGAGCCACGCCAAAGTGGTTTCAGGTTACTGTATTATTACCCGAAGGGGAAACAAATGCAAAACTCGCAACCAAAATCTTTCTCGATATTGTCAAAGCAACGCAAACACTCAATATCACCCTGTGCGGCGGCCACACCGAAGTATCCTATAAAATCGACAGGCCCATTATCATTGGCCACATGCTGGGCGAAGTTGAAAAAAATAAGCTTGTAATAAAGAATCATGCACGTCCTGGCGATGACCTTTTGCTGACCAAAGGAATAGCCATAGAAGGAACCTCTATCATTGCACGGGAAAAGGCTTCGGAAATTACGAAAATACTTGGCAAGCAGTTCGTCAAAAGGGCACAGAAATTCATTGACAAACCAGGGCTCAGCATCGTCCAGGACGCCTTATTAGCCAATAAAGTGGTCCAAATCCATGCCATGCATGACCCAACAGAGGGCGGATTGGCAACGGGAGTTCTTGAACTAACAATGGCATCCGGCACCGGGGCTGTCATTGATACGGAAAAGATCCCGTGTTATAAAGAAACGGAACAAATCTGTACTTTATACAATATCCATCCACTCGGCCTTATTGCATCAGGGGCATTGCTCATTGCGCTCGATCCAAAAGATACAAAGAAGGTTATTGCCACCCTTGATAAAAATGGTATCGAATGTACCCGGATTGGTAATCTCACACAAAAAAGCGAAGGATTAAAACTTTTGAAAAAAGATAAGCTTTCAAAGATGCCCGTATTCAAAACTGATGAAATTACCAGGGTTTTATCACGGATGTAAAAACTGGTTCTGTATATTCTTCTATCGTTTTTTGTTGACATCTAAGGGAATAAAGAAATATTATCTCTAAAAACC
Source organism: Candidatus Brocadiaceae bacterium (assembly GCA_046350595.1). Taxonomy (GTDB): domain Bacteria; phylum Planctomycetota; class Brocadiia; order Brocadiales; family Brocadiaceae; genus JAHFOW01. The sequence continues at coordinate 16,532 of JAXMAC010000009.1, forward strand.
AGTAAAGTTTTTACAATCACCATAAAGGAGAACACGCCATGCCTGACTATGGACCATTTAGAAGACCACAAGAAATACAATTCCGTGATATACCCTGGGGAACAATCAAAAAATACATACCGCCGTTGCTGATTATCATCTTCGTTATTATCACGGGGTACACGGCATTTTATACCGTAAAGGCCAATGAAGAAGCCGTCATTCTGCGATTCGGCAGATACATTGAAACAGTTGGTCCCGGGCTTCACTCAAAAGTTCCGTATGGTATCGACAAAATAATCAAGGGAGAAGTCAAACGCATCTATAATGAAGAGTTCGGATTCAGGACAGAGCCACGCGACCTTTCCAATCCGGATAGTTATACACATCCTGAGGCAAAAGAAGAAAAACTGATGCTCACGGGTGATTTAAACTGTGCCGAGGTACAGTGGGTTATCCGGTACAAAATAAAAGCATTGGAAGAATATATTTTTAATGTAAGAACCGTCCAGGAAACCATACGTGGTATCTCTCAGTCTGTTATGCGTACGCTTGTCGGGGATCTATCTATTGACGAAGTGCTTACCATTGGCAGGACGGAAATAGAGCAAAAGGCAAAGGAGGATATCCAGAAGATTTTGGACAGTTTTCATTGTGGCATTGACATCCAGACGGTGCTCCTTAAGGGTGTAGACCCTCCACCACCAGTAAAGGATGCCTTTAATGCGGTAAACCAGGCAATACAAATCCGCGACAAAATCATTAACGATGCCGAGGGCCAAAAAAACAAAATCCTCCCTGCCGCCGAAGGAAAGAAAGAACAGGTTATTAAAGAGGCCGAAGGATACCGAATCCGAAGGGTAAATGAAGCCACGGGAGATATCAAGGCATTTCTTGCCGTTTATGAAGAATACAAAAAGGCAGAAGATGTAACCAGGCGCAGACTCTTTCTGGAAAGCATGGCAAAGGCCATCCCGAAATGTGAAAAATTATACATCGTTGATAAAGATTTGAAAGGGTTACTGCCTGTACTGAAGTTCAACGAGGAAGGGGAAAAGAAATGAAGAAGTCCGTGATTATTTCCATCATTATTGCCGTTTCAGCAGTCTTAATATGTTTAAAAGGTTCTCTCTATGTTGCAGATATACGATTTCAGGCGGTAATCACACAATTTGGGAAACCGGTCAGAACGGTTACAAAACCGGGACTTTACGTCAAAGCCCCCTTTATTCAGGAGATCAAATATTTTGACAAGCGATTGCTCGAATGGAGCGGCGAACCGAGCGATATTCTCACAAGGGACAAGGAAAATATCGGCGTTGGCGCATGGGCGCGGTGGAAAATCACCGACCCGCTCAAATTTTACACCTCCCTGGGAACCGAGGCACGCGGACAGGGTGTGCTGGATGAAGTTATAGAATCAGCAGTTAAAAACGTGGTAAGCGCTTATACCTTGAAAGAGGTCTTAAGAAATACCAATCGCAAGCTCGAATACACAACGAAGGAACTCGAAGAAGCAGAGGAGAAAAAGGTATTGATCAAAATGGGGCGAGACAAAATCGTTGAAGAAATCCGGAAAATGGCCACACGGGCGCTGGAAGGCCGCTATGGAATTGAACTGGTGGACGTCCGTATCAGATACATTAATTACGTCGAGGCCGTCATCCCCAAGATATACGACCGTATGCGTTCTGAGCGCATTCGTATTGCAAACAAATACGAATCTGAGGGCCGGAAAGAAGAGGCGGAAATACTGGGATCCATGAAGAGAGAACTGGAACGCATAGAATCGGAAGGATACCGTACCGCCGAGGAAATTAAAGGACAAGCCAACGCTGAGGCAATAAAAATTTATGCCGAGGCATACGAAAAAGCCCCTGAATTTTATTCTTTTACAAAAACTCTGGAGACCTACGAATCAACCTTCAACAAACAAACCCAGCTCATCCTCACCACAGATGGGGATTATTTTAAATACCTGAAGAGTTTCGGGAAGGAAAACACCTCTGTGTCAAATGAAACAAAATAAAATTTTTGAATACTTCTTTATTCTCTTTTCTCATGCAAGTCGCATCGACCGCTCTTCCATACATAAATAAAGAGGGACGTCCCTGCACCGCTTACGAATCCAGGACGTCATATTTTTATATAAAGAAATCCTTATTGCTTCCGGATACCGGAGCTTGCCGTCATGACCAACGAAAAACTCTTCGTCAAGGATGGTATTGTCCGGAAACCGGTTCTCAATGATCTTTTTCAGGCGTGGCGTCATGCGTAAGGCGCCGAGGCTTATCCATGCAACGTCCTTCCCGTCAACAGTATCGAAGACCATATTAACCAGCGCCTCATAATCAGTCTCCCATCCCTGGTAGTAAATAATAGGGTCAAAGTGGAAGGCGACCCGATATCCGCAGGCAGTGCATGTTTTGGCAGCTTGCAGCCTCTGCACTAACGAGGCCGTAAAATGTTCGACGGTCTCTACAATTTTTTGCGGGTTCACTGACCATGAGACAATGATATTCCTTGCTCCCGGCACAGAAGTTAGCATGCCAATATTATCGCTCTTGGTTTTTAACTCGTACATGGTCTTCGGATAATGGCGGAAAAAATTGACAATTTCTGGAGTATATCCGGTGATATGATCAAAGGCGAGGGAATCGGTCAACTCACACGAACCGCATCGAATGTTTCTCCCAAGTCCCTTGAACGCGGTAAAATAATCCCCGATATTGGCAGGGAGAATTATTCCAGGAGAATTGATATAGTCCTGCAGCACACAGTATGCACACTCGTACGGACACCCGCTGCCCAGGTTTACAACAAAATAACCACAAAACACAGAACCCTTTGAGCAGGGACACCGCTTGTAAAAATCATAGTTTTCGCGAACAAGATAAAAATTATCTAACCTCTGGTTGTAACCGTCAATATCAAACCGCATCCCCTCTATGTGTTCCTTGTATGTTTTTATTGTCTCAACCGTTGATTCCGGAAATAGCGTCTTTATCCGTGCCGCCATTTCGGTATCCGCAACGGACTCTTCGATATAAATATTCTGAGGCTTGATAGCCGGTCTTGCAGTAACGTCAACTTTGAGCGCAGGATTAACATCAATGTCAAAAAATGAAGGTCTTACCTTGAAGCCATTTTTAGCCATAGATGGGTAACGACGTTTCAGCAAATAGTTCTTTATCTGGACAAAATGACCGGATGAATGCGGCAAACTTTCCGCTACGATAGTATAGTCAACACATTCACGCTTCGCAATTTCAAACAAAAGTCTCGATATTTCCTGCTGTTTGTTAACACCAAGGCTGGAATACCGTTTACTGACAAATGATTTTATTTGTTCCGTGTCGTTCATATACAAAAGACACTTATAGTATTACAGAAAACTTCTTTTTTTGTAACAGTTTAGTTTTTTAAAGAATTATCACGTTTTAACTTTCACTCCAATACTCCGCAAGCAGTTCCGCCTGATCCAAAACCTTTGTAACCGAAACAGTGTATTCACCAGTAGCCGGATCATCGGGGGGATACTTATATTTCCTCAAAATTCGTCTTACGAGCACACGTAATTTTGCCTGAACACTTTCTTTAATCTGCCAGTCAATGCTTGTGTTTCTCCTTACGCTGTCAACTAATTCATGCGCAATCATTTTAAGAGTCTGGTCACCCAGCACTGCCTCGGCTTTAGGATTATCCGCAAGGGCGTCATAAAACGCCAATTCATCCGTCCTTAGATTAAGCTCCTCTCCACGCCTGTCTGCCTCACGAATATTCCGGGCCAATCTAATCAACTCTTCAATCACCTGGGCAGAATCCAGAAGACCATTCTGATATCGCTTAACCGCTTCAGCTAAAAGTTCTGAAAATTTTTTGCCCTGAACCAGATTCGTCTTTTTCCGTCCTTTTATCTCGTCACTCAGGAGAAGCCTCAATAATTCCAGAGCAAGATTTTTCCTGGGCATTCCCTGAATTTCGGCAAGAAATTCATCAGAAAGGATGGAAATATCCGGCTTCTTCAAGCCAGCGGCATCGAAAATATCAACCACTTCCTTTGAAACAATGGCATCATTGATGATCTGCCTGATTGCTGTTTCAATTTCCTCGTCTGTTCGCTTCTTTGTCTCTTCGTCTAATTTTGAGAATCGTGCTTTAATAGCCTGAAAGAACGCCAAATCATCACGAATCGCAAACACCTTTGGATGAGGTACTGAAATCGCAAATGCCTTTTGCAGCTTCGTAACGTTCTCCTTAAAACGAAATTTACCATTCCGTATTTTCTGTCCATCTTTTTCTTCGGATAATTCCGCTATATAATTGGTGGCATCTAAGATAAAGTTTAATTTTTCTCTTGGTTCAAGATTAAAGTACCTGTGATACTCAAAACCATGGAACATATCCACAACAATCTCGTATAATTCCAGCATCCGGGCAACCGCTTCTTCCTGATCGAACGTCAAGCTGCCTCTGCCTTTACTTTCCGTGTAAACCGCCAGCGCCTTTTTTAAATCCTGAGCAATGCCAATATAATCAACTACCAGTCCGCCTTCTTTATCGCCAAAAACACGGTTTACACGGGCGATTGCCTGCATGAGGTTATGACCATTCATCGGCTTATCAATGTAAAGGGTATGCAAACAGGGCGCATCAAAGCCGGTAAGCCACATATCGCGGACAATTACAAGCTTTAGTGGGTCTGCAGGGTCTTTCAACCGGTCGCCGATTTTAATCCTTCTCTGCTTATTACGAATGTGTTCCTGCCAATTCAGGGGGTCGCTGGCAGAACCGGTCATAATAACCTTAACCGAACCTTTATCATCCGCAGCATCATACCAGTGCGGGCGCAACTTAATAATTTCATTATGAAGGGCGACACAAATCCTGCGGCTCATGCAAACAAACATGGCTTTGCCCTCTGCCGCTAATAAGCGCTGTTCAAAATGGTT
>JAXMAC010000009.1:21562-53860 GCA_046350595.1 Candidatus Brocadiaceae bacterium
TGCGGTTTTTGGCGAATCAATTGCTGACAATTGGTAAATGTTTCAAATAACTGCTGGTCTAAATCATTGCGATCGGTTAAAACCACAATGGTAGGATTATTCATTTCTTCGGCAAGCACCAGCTTTCCCACGTAAAAAACCATCGTAAGACTTTTGCCACTGCCTTGCGTATGCCAGACAACACCTGCCCTTTTATCGCCTGGAGTTTGATTTCGCACACTGCGGAATCCGTAATGTTCCGGATTTTCTCGCAGCATAAGCGTCACATTACCTATAGCACGAATTGTTGACTCAATTGCCTTATTGACCGCGTAATACTGATGGTACGCGGCAATTTTTTTGAGCGTCTTTTCCCTTGCTTCTTCAAAAACGATGAAATGGCGTATAATATCCAGTAAGGTCTTTTTATTGAAAAGACCCTTCATCATCGGTTCAAGTTCAGGTTCAACCTTGGCGTCAACAATAGTTTCTCCGTCAGCGGTTTTCCACTCCATAAACCGGGCATAGTCGCTGGTAATCGTGCCAATCTTGGCAAACCATCCATCGCTGGCAACAAGGAATGCATTGTAGGAAAAAAGTGAAGGAATTAATTGCTTATAGGTCTGTAGTTGATTAAACGCAGCCTTAACGTCAGCGTTTTCATCAATCGGATTCTTGAGTTCAATGACAACAAGCGGAAGACCATTAATGAACAACACAATGTCTGGCCTTTTATTGTTATGATTTTCAACTACGGTAAACTGATTAACTGCCAAAAACTCGTTATTATCAGGATTCGTGAAATCAACCAGCCATACCTTCTCTGTTCTTGCCTTACCCTCACCCACATTGAACTTGACGTCTATGCCTTCGGTAAGTATACGGTGAAAAGACTCGTTGTTTTCTATCATGCTTACGGAAAAGTTGCGCAAAACCTTTTTAAACGCCTCTTCCCGGGCATCTTCCGGGATAGAGTCATTTATTTTATCAATGGCGTTTTTTAACCGCGCCTGAAGTATAACTTCCGAATATTCACGCTCTTTATATTCACCTTCGGAAATATCAGGTCCGTAGAGGATTTTATATTCATGCTCCTCTTTGAGGGTATCCAGAGCAAGTTGTTCTATATCTGATTCGAAGAATGAATTATTCATTGTTCTTTAATAACGCCGGATGAGAAGAAAGTATTTCTATGTCGGATCCTATAAAATCTTTATCGTTTGTCAGCAAAATACAATTATTTTCTTTGCACAGAGAAAGAATCGCATTATCAGAAAAATCCATGGAATCAACTGTCAAAAAGGTTTCGATATCTGATTTTTGAAAGGTTTTTCCTATAATAGAAAATTTTGTTAATATTTTGCTTTTGACAATACTGTATATATCGTTTAACACCTCTTTGCCGTCAATACTGTCTCGATATTCCTTAAATTTGTAATCATCATTTTTCAGGTTACGTTCATATAAATATTTTTGATATTCTATTCTGATTATCCTGTTAAGTGTTTCTGATATGACAATAAAATCTGTTGCCAACACGTTATTTTGTCTGATAAGTAGACCAAAAATAGATGAATAGTGTTTCTCGCAGGTATATTTGCCCGTTGGCCAGAAAATATACAAGATTACATTAGCATCAAAAAATATCTGCCGATTCTTTATAGAGGAAATATCTTTGGAAGAATATCTTTGTTTCATTTCTATTCTCCCAGTATCTCGCTTATTGATTTTTCCATTTTTTGGGGGTCTTTATAATAAAGCTTTGCCGTGTTGACTACCCTCTTTAAGAGCGAGGCATCTTCTTTTGCCATATTTTCAACAGAAAGTTTGTCCTTTATTTCTCCCTCAGAAAAGTCCTTATAGAGTTGTCCTATTGCCGCGTTAAGAAATGCGGAGGTGAGCATTTCTACATTCTGAAACGATACTTTTACCTTTCTATTTTCTTGCAATGCTTTTTTAATAAGCTCGTAAACTTTCTGTCCGTCATCAGCTTCAACACAGAAAGGGTTACCGACAGTATTAAACACGCTTATTGTTAATGTTTCCATACGACCTCCTATTAGAATATATCGTCCAAACTGACTTCATCGGATAATATATACGATGATGTATCGTCAGTTTTAAACTGTAAATTTACAATAGTACCGGGAAAAGCGCCACGAAATAGTCTTATATCTTCCCCATTTGAATCGTACTGATAAAAACCGTCATCGCTGATTATCTGGAATTTACCTTTGTTTTTTCCAATAAATTCCTTCAGTAAAGCAAGGCCTAAACCACCGGAAATGCCTATCTTTGTCGTATGGCACTCATTTATTGCCCACTGTATTGCCTGTATTGATGTAAGATTTCTTTTAAACCGCTGGTTAATTCTATTTTTAAAACCGATACCAGTATCGGTAATGGTAAATTCAATGATATTCTTTTGCGGGTAAAACTGGCCGCAGGTATAGATGTTTTTCGTTTCACTGTGAATCTGGGCATTGACAAAAATTTCATAAATCGCCTCTGTCATCTTCTTTTTTAACGGCAAAGATATACAAGGAAGTTCAGGGCGGCTTAACAGTTCGTTTGTCACAAACAAATGAAAATATTTCCCATCAGTCGGCTTTAGTTTTAAAAATTTGATGGTCGTATTATTGATGTCTACAATTCTATTAAAACCATAATGTGAGAGAAAATCATTTTTCATCAAAATAATTTTTATTTTTTCAGAAATATTTACAAATTTAATTTCATTAAGGTTTTCAGTAATTTTATCAAGTACTCCGCCTAAAGCAGAGCACATATTTGCGGCAAACCATTGACTTAACCCCAGTTCGATTACTTTAAAAATATTGTTTTTGTGGACTCGATATAAGTCTATTATTTTCTGATAACTTTCAAATGAAGTATCTATATTCCTAAGTTCCATCATACATCAAATTCCCACTTATCAAATTGAGCAAAAGAGCATCACGAATAGAGGCGATAGCGATTTGTTCTATTTCGGATTCGGTTATTTTAGTCATTTGAAATCTCTTAGAAATCTCGATATATTCCTGTCTTTATAATCACCCCAAGGCATCAACCTTTTTGCCGGCCATGTTACATAGAGAAAGCGCTTAGCTCTTGTAAATGCAACATAAGCATTGTTTTTTTCCTGCGTCATTTCAGATCCACCGCTTCTAATTGCACGATAATCAGGAAACGTTTCATCATCCATGCCCATAAGAAAAACGATATCATATTCCTGGCCTTTCATTGTATGCACTGTGCTAAGAGTAATGCCATTTTTTTGAGCTAAAGGGTGAGTTTTACCAAGAGCCATTGAATTTTTAAATTGTAGTAGTGATTTCTTATCAGTTTTTGTGGCGTACTCATGCCAATGTTCTAACAGTTCCTTAATATCATTCAATATCATTTTTTTCTCATTATCATCCTCTATATGTTTATTTTCCTTTATAGATTCTGAAAATTTATTAAGAGATAATTTGAAGTTGCTACCATCATCACTGAAAATAATAACAGTATTTAATACTTCTTTATATGCCTCTTTATCTAAGCAATTTGAAAGTTCTTGTAAATTTATAGCTTTTGGATTATTGAATAATTCAAGAAGTCTGTACCAATGAAGAGTATCTTGTGGATTCAACTTAACACGAAGGGCCATATCAAAAATTTTCATTAATTTGGATTCAAACATAATGGCTCCGGGTGTTATTTTATAGTAATAGGGGACACTCTTTTCATCAAAAACATCCGTCAAATGCTTGAATACATATTTATTTCGACCAAGAATGGCGATTTTTTCATGTGTAATATTTCCCTCAATATCATCATGTTCGCCAAGTTTGATAAGTTCAGCAATTTTTTCTGCAATCCACTCAGCTTCACTTTTTTCATCATCCATTTTGTGTATTTCAAAAATGCCTGGGTAATAAGTATTGATAATATCACACGAGTCAGGAATAATTTTTTGGGCAGCCTGTAATACACTTTTTGATGATCGGTAATTCTCTTTCAATTCAATTATTTCAGGTTGAAAATCTTCAACAAACATTTTAGTCATATATTCAGATGATGAACCGTTAAAAGCGAATATTGACTGATTTGGGTCACCGACCATCATAACATTCCGATGCTCATCAATTGTTACTGAACGTAGCAGTTGATATTGAGCATAGTTCAAGTCTTGTGCTTCATCGATACAGATATATTCATAAGTTCTTCTATATAAAGCAGCAATCTTGGGATTAGCAATAAAGAGATTATAGGTTAACGATATAAGGTCATCAAAATCTATAGCATTTTGTGAATTTAAGATGTCCTGATATGTCGTATAAAGTAAAACGAGATCTCCATCGTCGTTTTCCTTTAAAAGCTCATCCTCAGATAAAAGCTTTCGTTTTACTTCTGAAATATAATTTAAAGCTCTATAGCGGAAATCTCTTTGCTGTTTGGGGTTTTGTTTAACATATTCAGAATAATATGAGGGTGTCTTTTCTATTGCCTGTTCTATCAGTTCTAATCTATCTGACTCATCTTCAAAAATATGAGGGATATTAGTAAAGCCAATCAGTTGTCCATGGTTTTCCAGCACCTGTTGGCAGAAACCATGAAAGGTGCCAATAAACAGACGGTTTTTAATATCGGTAAGGTTACCAAGTCGTTCTTTCATCTCCTCGCCAGCCTTATTGGTAAATGTAATAGCAAGTATTTTCCGCTTTGTTGTGTCGAGAAGTCGTTTTATCCTCTCTGTAAGCACTCTTGTTTTACCACTGCCAGCACTTGCCTTAACAAGGATTGCGCCTTGTCCGAAATTAACGATTTTTTGTTGCTTTGGGGATAGAACTTTTTTTGTCATTAGAATACCTCCTTTCCAAGAGGCTCTTTATTTTTTCGAACAGCTTCGTTATTTTTGGTGGCAAAGGCTTGTTGTTTTCTATTATAGTTTCAGCTATGACAGGGCCGAATTGTGTTTTTTGTGAGATCATACAATCATATAGAGCTTCTTTGAACCCCTGATCTCCAGTATAATTTCTTAATATATCTTTGTATATGTTTTGAGTACATTTATTGCAAATAGCGTCTGTTTTAATTCTATCTTTTTTTGTCCCATCTTTCTTTCGTATTTGATTTTCTAAATATGTTTCGGAATGTAATTTAACAAAGGCTGCTTTTATTTCATTTTCATAATTATTATCTATTAAATATTTTTCAAAATTGCCTTCGTTTTCTAAAATAAAGACATTTGGCTCTTTATCAATCTTAATGTTTCGATTATACATTCTTTCTAAATCTTTCTTAACACTTTTAACAGTATCGTTTTCACCATCGCTCAATATGAACCATGGTATTTTTAAAGCTTCTGCAACTCGTAAAAAAGGAAGATAATTTCCATAACCTCCAACGCCCACAAAGTCTAATCCAATTTCCACGGGTGTTTTTTTAAAGTAGTGTTCAGCAAAAATTGGCAATGCTTGTTCTTCTGTTTCTCCTTCAAAAAAGACTATTGCTTTTGAAAAGAATAATTCACCCCTTGTATTAATGACCTGTCTTTTTATTCTTCTTATATCTTCGGGTGTTAATTCCTGAGTATTAATTGCACCACAAGCAACAGACACATCATCTTTATAAAAGTTTCTTATTTGGGATAATTCGGCAGATGCGGCAACATAAGGTGAATGTGTTGATATAAATTTTTGGCCTTTAACGCCTTCAATTTGGCTATAAAGTTTTTTCTGTGCATTGGGGTGCAAGTGTGCTTCCGGTTCTTCTATTGCCAGTATGGGAAAAAACGGTGTCTGTTCCTTTTCAGCATTTTTATCTAATAGATTAATAAATGCCTTTAAGGTAAGCAAGGACGACCAACTGCGGGTACCCATGCCATGATACTCCATTGGGAAACTGTCCTTTTTATCACTGTAGTAAATGGATAGTCCTTTGTTTAAATCTCTTATTTTCTTAGTAAATGGTGTAATTTCTACACCTTCGCTTGATGTATCCATTGCTGAATCTAACTCTTTTAGAGTTGCTTTAATATTTGAAAGAATAGAACTACTACTAACCGCTTGTTCGTTTAGCTTTTTTATCTGTTGCTCAATTTTTTTCACATCTTCTTTAGAATATTCAATTTTTGAAATCATTTTTCCTAGATATGAATTTCTTACTTTCATATCTTCAAGTATATCCCTTTGCGCATCCATGTAAAAAAACGGAACTTCCTCATAATTAAATGGTTTTTCCTTACCATTTTCAGCATGATACCAAAACACATGGCTTTCATTTTCAAAAGGTGGCCAATCCGGTAAAATATATTGCTTTGACTTGTAGGTAGCTTTAATCTCATCATAAGTTACTATTGTGCGAAGGGGGACAAAAGATTTACCCTCTGTATCAATTATTATTCTATCTTCTGTAAAAAGAACTTCCCAGTTTTCACTAAAATCATTACAAATTTTTCCATCTTTACCTACTGGTACTATTTTGATATCAACAATAATTTTGTCGGGGCTGATACTATCTGATATATAAAAATCGTCTTGCGTAATAAACTGCCTGTTTCCCAAAGCAATTTGCACTGCTTTTATAAATGAAGTTTTACCAGTATTATTCATTCCTGTCAAAACGGTTACTGGTTCGAGAGATACTTCTATATTTTGTAAGCCACGAAAACCAAATATTCTGACTGTTTTAACTAAAATACTCATACTATTTCCTCCAGCGCCACACCCACTTCCCCATTCATCAGTTTTGGCAATAACGCATCGCGGATGGCGGCGAGGGTGTCGGATTGTTTAATGTTGTTCTCAATGACTTGAAATAATGGGTTTACTGCCTTATGAAACTTTTTCAACAATTCTTTAGGTGGCAATATAACATCAATTTGCTTGAGTAAATCTTGGCTAATGTTTTGCTGTGCAGAGCCAACGGCTCTTGAGATAATCTCGTCTTTGCTGTTTTTCAAGAAGTGATAAATAAAGGTATATGGGAATTCATCGCAGGACAAGAATGCACAAATCGCCTGGTTGCATGTGGCTTCCATGCTGATAATACCAAACTCACCAACAGTTGCTCCATACATTGCAATTAACACGGAATATGCTGGCAGTAGTTTAGCCGAAGACTTTTGCAACGCTTCTTGGGTTATTTTCTCTTCTGTCTCGGTAATAAACGAGCCATTCAGCTCTTTCGATTTGACCCAATAAATTGTTCCATTTTCATAGAACTCTGGCTTGCTCCGGCTTGGGGTTCCTCCAGATGTTGTCTTGTATATCTCCCCAAGCTTCCCAACTCTCCATCCCTTCGGAATGGGACCGAGTTCGCTATCCTGCATTTCGCATTTATTCCCCTCTTGAGGGGTGGCAGGCGAAGCCTGACGGGGTGGATTATTCCCCTCTTGAGGGGTGCCCGAAGGGCGGGGTGGACTCTTCTCCTCCAACTCTTCAACTCTATCTTTGATCGACTTTTTCACGAAACTCCAAACGCCTTCAATATTTCTGAGCACGTCTTTATCAGAAATTCTTACAACTTTTAACTGTAATGAAGATAAAAAAGCATCGCGTTCCTGGTCATATTCTTGTTTATCGTTATGGCTTGAGCCGTCTATTTCAAATACAAGTCCAAGTTCCGGAATGAAAAAATCTACAATAAAATTGCCAATAATAACCTGTCTGTCGATATCCCAACCAAGCTTTTTTTTGTCTTTAAAAGCCTTCCAAAATACAACTTCTGATAAAATTCCTTGTTTTCTCAGTTCTTTTGCCCGCTCTTGCAACGTGTGGTTTTTGGGCAAAGTCCAGAATGGGAAAAGTGAGTTTTTTTGCCATGATGGGAGAGAGGCAGGCTTCGCATGCAAAGAATCCACCCCGCCCGTTGGGCATGGACGAAGAGAAGAATCCACCCCGTCAGGCTTCGCCTGCCACCCCTCAAGAGGGGAATGGGGGAAGCGGAAATCCACAAACCACTCTTTGAAAATTGCCTGTGCGATGGCCTCCAGCGTCTGATTGGTCTGACGGTTCAGTTCGATTTTGTCATCAAGCGCGGAAAGGATAGATGCGATGCGGCGTTGGGTTTCGATAGATTCAGGGATATTCCATTCCGTTTTAGATAAATGATCCCAGTCGGCACGTGGCATCCTTGTGCCTGAACTCCCACTATTTGATTCATTAATAAAATCTTGATTTGCCATGAAGTAAAAAAGAAAACTTTGTTCAAATCCTTCCTTTGCCCTGACAACCCAAATATCTGTTGAACAAACACCATCAAATTTAGGGCGGTAAACCTTTCGGAAATATGGACGCAATTTACCAAATAATATATCACCGCTTGAAAACCTGAATTTTTGGCTAGTTACTTTACTCGATTTTCCAATTCCATTTAATCGTAGAGTCTGTTGTTCGATATGTTCAAGTCCTATATATGCCAGGCCATCCTTTTTATTTGGTGAATATTGCTTTTTTAATAAACGCGCAACATCCCCAAGCTTATACTTCTTCCACCCCTCCCTCATAGCCTCGCCTCCTTGATCTGTTCCTCTATGAACCGTTTCATATCCTCCTGTTTCGGCAGTTCAAGCTGATATTTGGAGACAAAAAGCTGGTTGTCCAAGCCAGCCAGGGCATATTCGACTAAAGCGTGATCTTTTCTGGTACAGAGCAGAATGCCAATCGGCGAATTATCGGTAAAGGAGAATTTGGAAATCAGCGTCTTTCCATCTATTTTGGATTTGGGAGTCGGTGACTCCACAATCTTGAAATCACTATCTTCCAAAGCTGCACCTGAGAGGGAAACAGGCATCTTCCGAATCGGCTTATTCAGGAAAGGCATGAATTGTGGAGTCAAATCACTCATCGGTAATTTCTCTATGGTCAGAATCCCACATTTCACGGTAAAAGTATCAATTGTTTTTGAACTCATACGCAATTCCCTTCAATTTCTTCCAAGTCGTTTTCTCAAGCTTATTGTCTTTGCTGATAATTTTGATTTCCTTTTATTTATCTCAAGCAATTGCCTTTCTTTTTTCAATTCCCTTATCAATTCATCCTCGCTCGGTAAATACAATTTGTAGCGGGAAGCGAAAATTTGTTTGTTGTCTTTGGTGAGAGTGTAGCGGACAACCGCGTCCTTTTTATCTTCGCATAAGATAAGCCCGACGGTAGGATTGTCATCGGCTTGTATAATTTCCCGGTCATAAAAATTTACATACATCTGCATTTGCCCAATGTCCTGATGTGCCAATTTACCAATTTTTAAGTCTATCAGCACATAGCATTTCAAAATCGTATTGTAAAACACAAGGTCAATGTAAAAATGATCGCCGTCAAAAGAAATGCGTTTCTGACGGGCAACAAAAGTAAAACCTTTACCTAATTCAAGGAGAAAGCACGATAGATTATCAATCAAAGCCTGTTCGAGATTGTTTTCATAAAGTTTCGGTTGTTGCGGAAGCCCGATAAACTCTAAAACATACGGATCCTTTATCATGTCTTCATGTTTTTGCAACTCTTGTCCTTTTTTCGCCAATCGCATAACAGCTTTTTTATCTTTGCTTAAAGCCAGCCTCTCAAAGAGCAATGAACCCTTTTGACGTTCAAGCTCTCTGGCTGACCAATTATTTTTAATGCACTCAATTTCATAAAAGGAACGGGCTTCTGGTTTTTCAATACGCATAAGGATTCGATAATGCGTCCAGCTTAATTCTTGACGCAGTGCGTCAAGAATTGGATAAACTAAACAAAACTTTCGCATGTTTGTAAGATTTGAGAAATCAAATCCCTTGCCAAAATCGGCAGTAAGCTCTTGTGATAAGTTTTCCAAAATCTTCTCTCCGTATTCAGCCCGTTTTTTTCCCCTTTGTTCCTCCTCAACGACTTCCTTCCCGATTTGCCAATAAGTAATAACCATTTCAGTATTTATGGAACGCGCTATATTGCCTCTGGCATTTTCTATAATCTTTCTTACGCGAGCGTAGATGTCCCCTGGCTGTTTTTGCATTTTAATAAATGCGGTGTCTTTTAATTTTTTAGATTTCAAATCCCAACCCTTTCAGATTCTTTTTTATCTGTTTTTCCAGGTCAGCGCCTTTAGCAAACTGCTCTGTCAGCCTGGAAGTAAGTGCGTTCATCTTTTCTTCAAACGGTACACCATCATCTTCCTCTGTTTCAGTCCCCACATAACGACCGGGCATCAGGACATAATTATTATTCTTTACTTCCTGAATTGTAGCTGATTTGCAGAAGCCGGGCTTGTCCTCATAATGGCCATTTTTATTACGCCAGTTGTGATAGGTTTCCGCAATAAGTTTTATATCATCATCTGTCAGTTCTTTATTTCGACGGTTAATCATTGTTCCGAGTTTACGGGCATCAACAAACAGAATTTCGTTCGAGCGATTGCGGAATTTGCCATTCGCCTTATTGCGCGCCAGAAACCACAGGCATGCGGGGATCATGGTGTTATAAAAAAGCTGGGCAGGAAGGGCGACCATGCAGTCAATAAGCCCAGCCTCAATCATGTTTTGACGGATGTCTCCTTCACCGCCGGAGTTTGAGTTCATACTTCCGTTCGCCAAAACTATTCCGGCAGTGCCGTTGGGGCTTAATTTATGCACAAAGTGTTGAAGCCAGGCATAATTAGCATTGCCTGCCGGCGGCACGCCATATTTCCACCTTTTATCGTCACGAAGCTGTTCACCACTCCAGTCGCTCACATTAAAGGGTGGATTGGCGAGGATAAAATCTGCCTTCAAATCAGGGTGTTTGTCATGTAAAAACGTGTCTCCAGGCTCGATCTTTGCATCAATACCACGAATGGCAAGGTTCATCTTGGCAAGGCGTAGAGTTGTCGGGTTTGATTCCTGCCCAAATATGGATATGTCGCCGATACGCCCGCCATGCTCCTCAATAAACTTTTCACTCTGAACAAACATGCCGCCGGAACCGCAACATCCGTCATAGACACGGCCTTTATACGGCTCAAGCATTTCTACAAGGAGTTTTACGATACAGGCCGGTGTATAAAACTGACCTCCTTTTTTCCCTTCGGCGTCGGCAAACTGTCCGAGAAAATATTCATATACCCTGCCGAGTAAATCCTTTGCTTTATGCCCACTTTGGTTGAATCCAATAGTTCCGATAAGATCAATAAGCTCACCCAGCCGTTGTTTATTCAATTCAGGGTCTGCGTAGATTTTTGGCAAAATCCCTTTTAAAGTAGGGTTAAGCCTTTCTATGGAATCCATTGCGTCATCAACGAGCTTCCCTATCTCCGGTTTTTTTGCCTTATCCTGAAGATACTGCCAGCGCGCTTTCTCAGGGACAAAAAAGATATTATGGGCAAGGTATTCGTCTTTATCTTCCGGATCAGCGCCTTCACATTCACCTTCTCCGGCTTTCAATTTTTCATAGAGATCATGAAAGGCATCGGAAATATATTTCAGAAAAATCAAACCAAGCACAATATGCTTATACTCAGCCGCATCCATATTGTTACGAAGCTTGTCAGCAGCCGCCCATAGGGTCTTTTCTAATTCATTATTTTGCGCCATAAAAATTCTTCCTTTTATGGAATATATTTAAATGAAGTGCTTTATCAGATTATTCATAAAGTATTGATTTGTCAATTATTATGGTTTCCTATGCGCCCGATTAGTACATACTGTAACTTTTGTATTACGATAAGTCAATGTGATTCAATACTTGAAAGGGGGGGAATAATTTTAGACTTTGAAAAAAGAATGTAAAATCCGAACATTCTCTTTCCCGAATCTTCACTGTGGACAATGGGAAAGAAAAAAAACAAGGGGATAAATTTCTACAGGCGGTCTATTTTTGATATTTAGCATCACTTCTTCCCATTTGGGAATAATTGCGATGGACACTAATTCGGTTATTTATGCTTCCAGTGTTCCTTTGTATTTTGGCATTTCCTTAGTAATTTCTACCAAACAAAAGCCTCCTTTTCCATATCTGACTACTTATAGACTATCAGCAAATCCCCTGCCTCCACGCAATCTTTTGCCTTCACCAGCACCTGGCCAATTTCGCCGTCGTGTTCGGCATAAATGGTCGCTTCCATTTTCATTGCCTCCATGATCAGGAGCGGGTCGTTTTTGGCAACCTTGCTATCGACGGCCACTTTTACATTAACGATCATGCCCGGCATGGGTGCGCCGACGTGTTTGACATTGCCTTCTTCCGCACGGGGACGCCGGATTACCGATGCAGCCACTTTGCGATTGGCGATGACGACTTCGCGCGGCTGGCCGTTCAGCTCAAAGAAAATGGTGCAGTTCCCTTCCTCGTTTGGCGGGCTTATGGCTACCAGTTTGAAAATAAGGCTCTTTCCTTCTTCAATATCAATAGTGACTTCCTCGTTCATGGGCAGTCCATAGAAGAATACGTCCGTTGGGATGACGGAAACGTCGTCGTATTTCTTTCGGTGCTCGGCGTACTGAATAAAGACGTCCGGATACATCAGATAGGACATGAGTTCTTCGTTGGTGACGGTTCTGGATATTTTCAACTCCACTTCTTTTTTGATTTCATCAAGGTCCACAGGCGGTAGATTAGCGCCTGGCCTTTCCGGGGAGGCGGTCGCTCCTCGCAAGATTTTATCCTGCACGTCTTTCGGAAACCCTCCCGTCGGCTGTCCGAGGCGGCCTTCAAAGAATTCAATAACGGAATTGGGGAAAGAAATCTCCCGACTGCCGCTGATGATGTCATGCGCCTTGATGTTGTTTGTTACCAGGAAGAGCGTCATATCACCGACAACCTTCGAGGATGGGGTGACCTTCACAATGTCTCCGAAAAGGTGGTTGACGTCCGCATAGACGTCGGTGATTTCATGCCAGCGGTGAGCTAACCCCATGGAGTGCGCCTGCTGGAAAAGGTTGGTAAACTGGCCTCCGGGTATTTCGTGGTGGTAGACCTCCGCAGTGCTTGCCTTCTGGATGGATTCAAACGGCGCATAATACTCCCTGACCACTTCCCAGTAGTCCGAGAGCAACCCCAGCGCCTTGAAGTCCATGCCCGTGTCGCGCTCGTGGAAACGCAGCATTTCTACCAGGGTGTTCAGGTTGGGCTGTGACGTCAGTCCGGAAAGAGACCCCATAGCAACATCCACAATGTCCACGCCGGCTTCTGCGGCCTTTATAAGGGTAGCGATCTGGCCGCCTGATGTGTCATGGGTGTGAAGGTGTATGGGAATTTTCAGTTCTGACTTTAATGCACTCACCAGTTTATGGGCGGCATACGGTTTCAGGAGGCCTGCCATGTCCTTGATTGCCAGAGTATGCGCACCATGGCCTTCCAGTTCTTTTGCCATTTTCACGTAATAGTCCAGCGTGTACTTGGTCCGTTTCGGATCCAGGATATCTCCGGTGTAACAGATGGCGGCTTCGCAGATAGCATTGGTTTCCAGCACGGCATCCATCGCCACTTTCATGTTAGTAACCCAGTTCAGCGAGTCAAAGACACGGAACACGTCTATACCGCTTTCCGCCGCCTGTTTGATAAACGCCTTGACGACATTATCAGGATAGTTGGTATACCCGACGCCATTTGATGCCCTCAGCAGCATCTGGAAGAGTACGTTGGGCGCCAGTTTTCGCATGGAGCGCAACCGTTCCCAGGGACACTCCTTGAGGAATCTCATGGCGGTGTCGAAGGTTGCTCCTCCCCACATTTCGATTGAAAAGAAATCGGCGTGGTTCCTGGAGTAGACCTCAATTATTTTCAGCATATCCATGGTTCTCATGCGGGTGGCCAGCAGGGACTGGTGAGCATCACGGAACGTCGTGTCTGTCAACAGGAGTTTTTTCTCCCGGAGGACGTGCCGGATAAATTTTTTCGGTCCCATTTCCATAAGGAGATCCCGGTTGCCTTTGGGTCGTAAGTTTTTGCTATCAACGGGTGGCGCCGGCGCTTCACGGCGGCATATAGTTCTGGGCACTTCCTTAATAAGGGAATGGCCGTTGACCAGAACATCCCCCATGAAACGCATAATGTGGGTAGCACGGTCCCGGCGGTGTGAAAAGCGGAATATCTCCCGATTTTCGTCAATGAAACGCGTGGTGCACGTGCCTTTCATGAAATCTTTGTGGTTGATCAGTTTAATGAGAAACGGGATATTGGTTTTCACGCCGAGAATCCGGAACTCATGCAACGCCCTGTCCATACGGTGCACTGCATCTTCAAAAGAGAGACCGGAGGCCGTGACCTTCACCAGCAGCGAGTCATAGTAAGGTGTTACGATGGCGCCGGAGAATGCCGTACCGGCGTCAAGACGTATGCCCATCCCGCCAGCAGAGCGGTAATGCTGGATGCGTCCGTAGTCTGGGATAAACTTGTTGGAGGGGTCCTCCGTGGTAAGCCGGCACTGGAAGGCCGTGCAATTGATCTGAATCGTTTCCTGGTTCTGTATACGGATTTCAGGCGAGTTAAGGGAGTAGCCTTCGCTGATTAATATCTGCCTCTTCACCAGATCGAAACCGGTAATAGTTTCGGTGACGGTGTGTTCCACCTGAATTCTGGGATTGATTTCGATGAAGTAATATTTATTGGTTTCTGTGTCGAGAAGAAACTCCACGGTGCCGGCATTATCATAGTTTACCGATTTACATATTTTTACAGCTGCGTCACAGATGCTCTGCCTGACGTCTTCGGCGAGGTTCTGCGCCGGGGCAATTTCAACAATTTTCTGATGGCGCCTTTGAAGGGAACAGTCGCGTTCAAAGAGGTGTACAATATTATGGTGCTTGTCACCAAGAATCTGCACCTCAATATGGCGCGCCTTTTCGACATATTTTTCTATGAAACACTCGTCAGAACCGAAGGCTGCCATAGATTCACGCTGTGCCTCATGAAGGCGATGGTTCAATTCCGGCTCACTGCGAACCACACGCATGCCACGTCCGCCGCCGCCATGGGCAGCCTTGACGATAACCGGATACCCCATTTTGGCGCACAGGGCATTGGCCTCATCCAGACTTTTCAAGGGGTGATCGCTTCCGGAAAGTATGGGGACATGCGCCTTCCCGGCGATTTCTCTGGCCGAGGTCTTATTGCCGAGCATGTCAAGAATTTCCGGCCGGGGACCGACAAAGGCAATGCCGGCCTTTTCGCAGGCACGGGCGAAGTTTGCGTTTTCAGAGAGAAACCCATAGCCCGGATGGATGGCGTCAACTTCCTTCTCTTTGGCAAGATGGATGATTCCATCGATATCCAAATAAGCCTTGACCGGGTCTTTACCCTTGCCGATCTGGTACGCCTCATCAGCCTTAAATCTATGAAGTGCGAAGCGGTCTTCGTGGGAATATATCGCCACGGTTCTTATTCCAAGTTCATGCGCTGCCCGGTAGACCCGTATCGCTATCTCACTACGGTTGGCAACGAGAAGCTTTTTAAATTTCCTGATTTCCATAAAAAACCTTTAAATAGAGTTCACTAAAACATTCATTTTTTTCCGAAGGCGTCATTTGAGAATTTTTATATTGTATTGTATTTGTCAAGTGCAATAACACACCGATTGAACTGCGCCCTTAAAAATTTATTTTGGTTTAGCCTTTCTTCTAATCTCTTCCTGGCGTGGCTCATACCGCCAACTGTCAGGCCACCTAATTCCTGTCCTATTTCTCTTAAACTTTTATGAAATACTAAATAACGGCAGCACAATTCTATAAGCGCCATTCTTGCATCTTGAGCGTTTGACCGGCGTTTCAATAAATGATTCCTCTCAACCGTAAAAGTCTCACATACCTGATCCACTATTTTGTCCACAGGTATTTCTTTGATGAGTTTCCCCGATCCTGACTGTTCGGTCAAATCAAGGTAGCCCTTCTTGAGTACCTTTTCATAAACCCAGTCAACAAAACCCGTTTTACCAAGAACTACTTGCCCTTTAACGTCTTTAAATGGTGATTCAATGCCTCTCTTGAGTCCTTCTTCAACAAATGCCCTGTATCTTTTACGTCCATTGACATTATCTCCGCCCAAATATCCAAGAATGCTGCTATAACAAACAAAATCATCCCGATATCTTACTAATCCATACCCACGATTACTGCTCCATCGATAATTACGGAAACGAGCAAGCTGGTCTGGTAACCTCTGTTTATAAACTTTTTGTGTCCTGACAGGATTTAAATGAATATACCGGCAAAGCTCCAGAAGGTAAGAATCCTTATCAACAAGAATTGCTTTATAACGTCCCTGGTAGAGATGCCCTACTCGCTTATGTCTTCTGTTGTAATATCCTGTGTAAGCAGTGTTAAATCGTTGTGCAAACCGGTTAAGGTTTCCCCGTGGTGTGTGGAGAATAAGATGAAAATGATTATCCATAAGCACATAACCATGTAATTCCACCTTGTATTTTTCCATACTCTCTTGCAATACACACAAAAATCTTTCGCGGTCTCCATCGTCTTTAAATATAGCATTCCCCTCATTACCGCGACAGGTAAAGTGATACCATGCTCCGTTATATTCAATACGTAAAGGCCTTGCCATGATAAGCGTGTTACTTTAGCATTCTCTTCTTTGTTTGTCAACAGATAGGGTTTGACCCCGTTATCTTTTTTTTATAGTGTCGGTAAATTATTCACCTTAGTAACATCACAAATAAGTGGAAAAAGTGCACATTAAAGTCTTATAATATTGACAATGCACCACATAAGAAAATATAAATACTGGACTTGTTGCTTGAGCATCGCGATGAGTTGTTTGGGTTTCTCAAAGGGCAATGTTTTTTAAAGAGGCATTGGAGGCGTTTCTGGATCGGATAGAAAAGCAGTATGGGAAATTGCGGCGAACGTTGAGGCGTGAGGGACGCTATCTGCTTTGTTCAAACATGCAGGCCGCTTCGCCTGAGACCGTCCGGGAATCTTATCTGCTTTTGACCAGGATTGAACAAGCATTTAAGGACTTGAAGGGTTCGCTTTCCATCCGCCCGATCTGGCACCAATTGGAAAAGAGAATTGAAGCCCATATTTTTGTTTCCTTTTTGGCTTTTTGTCTCCACACGACGTTGCGAAATCTTGCGCGCGGGCGAGCCGCAGGGCTGACATCCGAGGCCATTTTGGAAAAACTGTTGTGGTTTTTTTAAGGGCGAACGGACGTTCGCCCCTACGTCGCTATCTTCAGGATATTCCCATCCCTCTTCCAATAGAGTCTCCTGCTTTACGGGAAAGACCCTGTACGCATCGGTCTTTACTATACCTTCTGCCCTCTCTATTTCAAGCAGGTTTCTTGTGTTTATTACCTCCTCAAAAAGCCTTTTGAACATAACAAATTTGCCGTGTTTTGTAGGGGCAATTCATGAATTGCCCCTACATTTGGCGCACCAAAAAGGGCAACGATAGTATTAACGTCTGCATGTTCAAAACTTCTCTTTGACTGGTTGTCGTCTATAGCCTTTATATGGCAGTATTTTAAGAGAAATTCCTGAAGGCCTTTACCATAGCCCCCGTCGAGCCACGAGTGCTTTCTTTTTAAAGACGGGGAAATTTCCATTCTATATGCAAATGGGAAAAAGTTTGACAGGCATTTACATATCAAAAATTAATAAACTATTAATAATTGCAAAAGTTAGTCATTGCGCAAACTCTTGTCAATTCAATGTTTTAGAAGAATTTTTGGTAAATCATATACACATGTTTCTGGTTACCGATATAAAGTCTTATGGATAAAAAGCTAATAATCCCACACGAATATAAGTCATTTAAATACGTTATTCAATATTTATTAACTAATGACCAACAAAGCTAATGTCTTTCTCTTCCCAATGCCATCCCTTATTGCGGTGATATTATGCCCGTGTCAACTGCCGGTATTTGATCCGGTGCGGCTGGTCGTCTGCGGCGCCGAGGCGTTTCTTCCTATCCGCCTCATATTCCGAGTAGTTTCCCTCAAACCAGAAAACCTTGCTGTCACCCTCGAAGGCAAGGATGTGAGTGGCGATGCGGTCGAGGAACCACCGGTCGTGGCTGATGACCACGGCACAGCCGGCGAAATTTTCCAGCGCATCCTCCAGCGCACGCATGGTGTTTACGTCGAGGTCATTGGTTGGCTCATCCAGGAGCAATACGTTCGCCCCTCTTTTCAGGACACAGGCAAGGTGTACCCGGTTCCGTTCTCCCCCTGAAAGGTTTCCGGCAAGCTTCTGTTGGTCTGTCCCGGAAAAATTGAGACGCGATACATAGGCGCGGGAGTTTACCTCCTGGTTACCGAGCTTGATAATTTCCTGTCCTTCGGAAATGACTTCCCAGATCGTCTTGTTCGGGTCAAGGGTTTCACGGCTCTGATCCGCATAGGCCAATTTTACCGATGCGCCCACCCGGATGGTGCCGGAATCAGGCTTTTCCTGGCCGGTGATCATGCGGAACAAGGTGGTTTTTCCAGCGCCATTCGGGCCAATAACCCCTATAATCCCGCCGGGAGGGAGGGAAAACGTCATATCTTCCATCAGGATGCGGTCGCCGTATACCTTCTTTACCGCATTGGCCTCGATGACCATATTCCCGAGTCGTGGTCCGGGTGGAATATAGATTTTAAGGTCTTTTGCGCGTTTTTCGCTTTCTTGTTCCAGGAGGCTTTCGTAGGAGTTTATACGCGCCTTTGCCTTTGCATGTCTTCCCTTGGGCGACATCCTGATCCATTCGAGTTCGCGCTGCAGGGTCTTTTGCCGTTCCGTCTCACGATTATCTTCCTGCTGGAGTCTTTCCTGTTTCTGCTCCAGCCATGATGAATAATTTCCCTTCCAGGGAATTCCTTCTCCACGGTCAAGTTCCAGTATCCATCCTGCTACGTTGTCGAGAAAATAACGGTCGTGGGTTACCGCAATGATGGTGCCCGCATAATTCTTGAGATGATGCTCCAGCCAGGCAACCGATTCGGCGTCAAGATGGTTTGTAGGCTCATCCAAAAGAAGGATGTCGGGCTCCTGGAGGAGTAATCTGCAAAGCGCCACGCGCCTCCTTTCTCCACCGGACAACACTTTCACCGGTGTATTTCCTTCGGGACAGCGTAAGGCGTCCATTGCCATTTCCAATCGCGCATCCAGGTCCCACGCACCCAGGGTATCGATTTTCTCCTGTACCTCACCTTGCCGTTCAATGAGTTTGTTCATCTCTTTGTGTGACATGGGTTCTGAGAATTGGTCATTTATCCGGTTGTATTCATTGTGGAGGTTGACCAGTTCCTGCACACCCTGTTCAACGATCTCGCGTACGGTCTTCGTATCATCCAGAACCGGTTCCTGTTCGAGAAACCCCACGGTATAACCGGCTGACAGGGTTGCCTGTCCGTGAAACTCATGATCTACCCCCGCCATAATGCGCAGGAGTGAACTCTTTCCTGAACCATTAAGACCAAGCACGCCGATCTTTGCTCCATAAAAATAAGAAAGGGATATATCCTTCAATACGGTCTTTTTGTTATAATGTTTGCTTACCCGCATCATGGAATAAATGATCTTATTTGGTTTGTCGCTCATCTTTTTAAACTCCTTTTATCGTCGGCAAAAAACTGATTTTTATAAGAATGATGGTATGTTTTTAAAACATTAACATAATGTACCCCAAAAAACCAGACAGGTAAACAAGATAAAATATCCTGCGCAGGAAATCAATAAAAAGAGCATGCAAAAATAGTGTTTTATAACAAAAAATAAGCTTATTGAAGGGATATCAATTTTATGAAGTAGTAAAAATACCTTGACAACAGAAACGGTTTTAGGCTATAAATGATTATCCTTAAAAAAGGACATTTTGCATCGTTACTCTTAATTTTCTCACCAAACCAATTTTAAAGGAACAAAGATTAATAACCTTCCCGGCAGGTCATGAACTCACCGCAAAGGTCAAAAAACCATCCTGAATATTGATGACATTCCAGAGAAAAATATCGTATCTTCTCGATTTTCATGGTATCCTTCGGGCTTAGGAATAAAACACATAATGTCAAATTTCAGAAACCAGATTCTCTCCGGACAGGGTAACCATTTCTGTCATTGCAAGAAAAAAGGATATCGTAATCCCGGTCAGATTACTTCATCTCCAATGTGAAGACCTTGTACAAAAACACTTTAAAATTTTATAAAAAGGAGTTGAAAGACTTTAAAAGGGTTCAATCGCAACAAAAAAACACGAGTAGTGCATGTATCAATTTTTGAGTGAAATATCACCATTTTGAAAGGAAATATGTTATGAATATCTTTGTGGGAAATTTAGCACGCGAAGTAAAAGAAGAAGATTTGCAACAGGCTTTTCAGGCCTTTGGTCAGGTAAAAACAGCCACGGTAATAAAGGATATGTTCAGCGGGGAATCAAAGGGATTCGGATTTGTGGAAATGCCAACAAAAGCTGAGGCATTGGCCGCAATCAACGGTTTAAATGGTAAGGACTTAAAGGGAAGGCCACTCAATGTAAACGAGGCCCGCCCACGCCCTGAAGGTCGTCGTGGTGGTAGTGGTGGCGGTGGTGGCGGCGGAAGACAGGGCAATAGGGGAAGAACTGGCGGCGGAAGACGTTTCTAAGATTTCGCCGTGATTCATAAAATTTACCGGATAAAAGATGCGGCAAATAGATCTCTTGTTCGTGCACTGAAACAAAAACAGACCTAAGGAGAAATACCATGGCACAGGCAAAACATGGTGACATTGTGAAGGTTCACTATACCGGAAAATTGGATGATGGTACGATATTTGATTCCTCTCAGGATCGTGAACCTTTAGAGTTTACCATAGGCGGCGGTGAGATAATTCCAGGTTTTGAACATGCCGTAATTGGCATGAAATCCGGTGAATTGAAAACGATAAAGATTCTGGCAGATGAGGCATACGGTCAATACCGTGAGGAAATGATAATGGTGGTAGACCGTAATGGATTCCCCAATGATTTAAAACTCGGGTTAGGCTTACAATTGCAAATGCGTCATGAATCCGGACAAATAGTTCCCGTTACCGTGATCGATATTTCTGATTCAGATGTTACGCTGGACGCCAACCATCCTTTAGCCGGTGAAAACCTGACGTTCGATATCACGCTTGTATAAATAATTAAAACAAATCAACCACCGCAGAGAACGCTTAAGTAAGGAGGCTCTTAACGAAGATTAGATGTTTTGCCCATCAGAACTGATATCTTCCTGGTTTCTCATTTTTCATTTAGTTTCCTTTCTTCGTTCTCTGCGCCCGCTGCGGTGAGGTATTACAAATCATTTACTTCAGTCTGAAACATCTTCTGTAACGACAGAACCATGTCTCTTTGATAGAGGAAACACTCGGGCAAATACGGCCTTGAGATAGCGACCCTCATGAAAAATTGTAGTAAAGGGGTGATCTGATGAAGCGCCGGTGATCTTGAATATCTGAAGAACAACACCGGCCTCCGAGGCAGAACGGGTCAGGATAGAGAGAAAGTCCCGCTCGGAAACCAGTCCGGAACAGGAACAGGTTAAGAGGATACCGCCAGGTCTCACAACTTGCATACCGAGGCGGTTAATATCACCATAGGTTCTCTGTGCCCTTTTAATCTCTTCTGTGCACCCGGCAAGTTTGGCAGGGTCAAGCACCACAACATCAGCCTGCCCACCATGACTGACCATCTTTCGAAGATAATCAAATACATTAGCATGTTGAAAAGCCACTTTCACGCTATTCAACCGTGCATTTTCCTGCGCAGTCTCCAGCGCCTGTTCATCCAGATCAATACCTGTAACTGATTTTGCACCTGCCAGCATCGCAGAAATACCAAATCCACCCGTATAGCAAAAGCAATCAAGTACTTCCTTTCCATAACAATACTGAGAAAGCGTAAGACGGTTCTCGCGCTGGTCAAGGAAAAACCCCGTCTTGTGTCCGGTCTTGAGATTCACCTTTATCCTTAACTGATTTTCCTTTATTTCTACAAAATTGGGGCAGGGATATTCCCTGGCCACCTTCGAAAAATCCACCCCTTCCTTTTGTGCCGTTCGTTCGTCAGGACGGACGCCAATTCGGGCGCCAGGATACAGGGATTGCAGGGACGAAACAATCCAGTCAATAATTCCAATATATCCGGCAGAATATGGCTCGACGACAAACACATCGGCAAATTTATCAATAATTAAACCCGACAGGCCATCGCCTTCTCCGTGCACCAACCGATAACAGTTTGAGGCCTTATGAATTCCCAGGATTTCTTCCCGAAGTACTTTGGCCTGTTCAAATTTTTTGTGGAAAAATTGATTGTCCAGCCCTTCCGATTCATTTTCGGTCAGGAGGCGGATGCCAATATTGCTTTGCTGATTATAGATACCCCTGCCAATAAAATCCCCTTCTCTGGAAACAACCTCTACCAGTGCGCCCGGTTTTAGTCGCTTTTGAGGGTGGCGGATCATGCGGCTGAATATCCATGGATGGAGCGAATTTCTTTTTGCTTTGAGTGAAATAATAGGAAGTTCCATAATAATAAATAGCGTTAAAAAGGTGTAACAATTCAGCCAACGAGAAATAATAGAACAGATAATTCCTGGCGCAGCTACGCCGCAACCAATTCTTCTTTATGAAAACGGGGAGATTGCTTCGGGAAAAACCCCTCGCAATGACACTTACTATGCCCTTTGATGGCACACAGCACGTTGTCGTTGCGAGCGTTTGTAGTGACGACTTTAGTCGTCCGGGGTCATTGCGAGCGAAGCGAAGCAATCTTTCCCTTATAAACAAACACGACATCAACTGTTAGAAAAAAATAAAATCTTTACCGTCTCACACTTCGAGAATATTTCTTTCGCTTAACTCTCCAAAAATAACCTTTAAAATATCTTTTATCTGAATAAGGCCGGAAACAAACCCTTGTGTATCTTTAACAAGCGCAATGTGCAACCCCTTTTGCTGAAATTCCGCGAGGATGGTACGTATTTTCTTGTCCTCCGGGACAAAATACGGCTCTAACATAAGATCTTCAAGGATAAAGAGCGGATTGTTTGCCAGCATGTTAATAATAGACTTTGCGTGAATGATTCCAATAACGTCATCAAGGTTATTTCTATATACCGGGTACCGGGTATGCCCTTCTTCAGTAACGATTCTGATAATATCCTCACGGGTCATGTCTGCATTGATAGCAACAATCTTATGTCTTGGCACCATTATCTCTCTGGCACGCTTGTCACTGAATTCAAAGACCCTGTGTAAAATCTTGTGCTCCCCTTCAGCCAGTAGCCCGGTTTCACCGCTTTCTTTTATGATATGCCTTACCTCTTCCCGGTTAAAAATCGTCTTTTTATATTCTATCTTTATGCCGAATAATTTAAAAAAATGATACGTAAGGTACGTAATCAAGGTAACGCTGGGTGATAAAATCCACCGTATCCACTCATACGGTTTCACAATCCACAGGGAAAACTGTTCAGGGAATTGGGTTGCAAGCACCTTGGGAAATGTCTCCCCAAAAAGGAGTAAGACAAGGGCAACAATAATAGGCGCCAGAATAACTCCCCATGCGTGTAGATAATAAATCGCTATCGTTGTCCCTATCGTTGATACAATGGTATTAACAATATTGTTTCCCGTAAGGATGGTGCTCAGAAGCCTGTCAGGTTCATTGATAATGTTATAAATGGAGATAGCCCTCTTATCTTTTTGTTTAATTAAAAAATCCAGACGTATCTTGTTCAGGGAAAAAAGGGCAGTTTCGGTGAGCGAAAAAAAGGCAGATACGAAGAGGAGTGCAAAAAAGAGTATTATCATAAAAATAATTATCGCTGTTGAAAAATGCATTGAATCCATAGTGTTCGCTCTTTCTTACACCTTTCCATTACAAAATGGGATATTATTCCTTTTCTTTCTCAATGATCAATCGCAAGATATCTTCAGGTGAGTCAGAATGAATGACTTTTTGCTTAAAAGATTCGTCGATAAATATTCGTGCTATGCGGCTTAAAAGCCCAAGGTAGGTACTATTTGTTCGTTCCCTGGTCGCAATAAGGAATACCAGATGGACGGGTTTTCCATCAAGGGCGTCGAATTCTATGCCTTTCAATGAAATGCCCAGACACGCGATAATATCAGTCACACCAAAAGTCTGAGCGTGGGGTATGCCAATACCACCGCCAATCCCCGTACTCTTAATCTTTTCCCGTTCGAGTATCTTTTTCAGGAGGTCTTTTTCATCGGTTACCTTTTGTGAGGCCTTGGCAACCTGTACTATTTTTTCAAGAACTTCGTGTTTATTCTTTCCGTTCAGATTGATGACGATACGCTCTTTGGTAAGAACATCCGAGAGTTTCAAGCTTCCCCCTTTCGACACTGATTTACACCAGGACAGTCATACTTCACGAGAGATTTGTTGAAATGAGATATTTCGTGTTCATGGTTATTATAATAAAAATCAATTTTTAAAATAGTTACCTTCTTTTCTGCCTTCTCTAAGCCCTGATGCTGAAAACTCATTTTGAATTCTTACCCTTTGCCTTATTCCACAGGGCATCCATTTCTTCCAGGGAGCACTTCTCAATATCTTTTCCCAGAGCTGCCAGTTCCATCTCTACCTTTTTAAAACGCTCAACAAATTTATAGATGGTTTTATGGAGGACATTTTCGGTATCGAGTTTTAAGAAACGGGATAAATTGACAACGGAAAACAGGAGGTCTCCAACCTCCTCTTCTATATGTTCTGGCTTATTTCTCTGAATAGCATCTTTGACCTCTGCAAGTTCCTCATCTATCTTGGCAATAACATCCCTGATGTCCTTCCAGTCAAACCCCACCTTGGACACCTTTTTCTGTAATTTTTGGGCCTTTTGGAGGGCGGGAAGGTGTTTAGGGAGGCCATCCACGACAAACTTTCTTTCCTCATATCCTTTTTCCTTCTTTTTGATCTCCTCCCACTGACGAAGAACTTCCTCCGGGGTATTTGCAGTAGCATCTCCAAAGACGTGGGGATGACGGCGGGTCATTTTATCGAGACAGAGCGCCATAATACTTTCGATGTCAAACTCTCCCTTTTCCTTTGCAATCTGACAGTGGAAAATGATATGAAAAAAGAGGTCAGCCAGTTCCTCTTTAATTTTAGCGGGATCTCCCGAATCTATTGCATCGATAACCTCGTATGTCTCTTCTACTAAATGCGGTTTTAAAGACACATGGCTCTGCTCTTTATCCCAGGGGCATCCCTCATTGCTGCGTAATTTTCGCATCAATTCGACCAGATCGTGCAATAACGACACAGACTTTTCTTCTGTTGTGTTCATTGATAATTTACCCGATTGTAAAATTTAACATAATTTTATTGCAATGCGGATTCTAGCAATTATTTTTATTGAAGTCAAACACGTTGATGATAATATAATAACATAATTTAATAGTATCTTCATATCAAACATTTATAGTAAGGAAAATAACATGGGATTTCCAGCACAACGTTTACGCAGATTACGTAAAAACGAAAATCTGAGACGATTAATACGAGAAACACATCTTTCGGTAGATGACCTCATTATGCCACTCTTTGTTCGTCCGGGAAAGGGTATTAAACAGCCAATACCCTCCATGCCGGGAAACTACCAAATGTCCATTGACAAGCTGGTAGAAGAGGTAAAATTATTGGAAGGACTCGGCATACCGGGCGTTATCCTCTTCGGAATCCCTGAGAAAAAAGATGAAATGGGGTCAGATGCATATTCAGACGAGGGCATCATCCAAAAGACTATCATGGCAATCAAAAAAGAGTTGAAAAATATCCTGGTCATTACCGATGTCTGCATGTGTGAATACACCAGTCATGGACATTGTGGCTTTATCCGAAAGGATGAAAAAACAAGTTCTTTTGACGTGGATAACGATATGACCCTGGAACTTCTGGTGAAAGAATCCGTTTCTCACGCACAGGCCGGGGCGGATATTATAGCGCCGAGCGATATGATGGATGGCCGTGTTGGAGCAATCCGTCAGGGTCTTGACGAGAATGGATTTGAGCGCATTCCTATTATGGCATATTCAGCCAAATACGCTTCGGGTTTTTACGGTCCGTTCCGCGAGGCGGCTGAATCCACACCGGGATTTGGAGACCGCTCATCATACCAGATGGATCCTCACAATGCCGGGGAGGCGCTGCGCGAGGTCGCCCTGGATATTGAAGAAGGGGCGGATATTGTAATGGTAAAACCGGCGCTGGCATATCTCGATATCATTCGCATAATAAGGGATAAATTCAATTATCCCGTTGCTGCATACAATGTAAGCGGTGAATTCTCCGTTGTGAAAGCCGCTGCCGAAAAGGGGTGGATAGATGAAAAACGTGTAGCCCTGGAAATACTGACGTCCATTAAGCGTGCCGGCGCAGACATGATCCTGACATACTGGGCAAAGGATGCCGCCCAATGGTTGAAAAATTAATAACAGACAACGAAGATGAAGTGTTGCAGAGTATAAACGGTAATAAGTGTAACTATTCAGCAAAACTGGTTTTCTCAGAATAGTTAAGAGCCAATAGGGAAAACAGGCAGACGGGAAAATCCCGAAGGGATGACATGATTGTAGAGAAAAAGCATACCACAATATTCAATCCCGTAGGGGTGAAATATTGAGAAAATAATGCTACCATAGATTCTTAGCTTAACACGTATGGGATCCAGTGGGTTGTTGCTTTAATGAATGTCGTAAGTATACGACAATGTGCACAGGTTCCATCTAAGACAATCGACCCTGTGCGCCACGGTAACATCTATTTTTTTATGCATATTAGTTAAAATTCGTGGTTTAAACTTCTCATATAACATGGTATCTCTGAATGACGCAAAAGCCGTATCAGACGTAATCGTCGATACGATCCACCCGATTTCAATCGTTGTCTTCGGCTCGGTTGCACGGAAAGGCTTCGGTAATGATTTAGACTTATTAATCATTACTGAAGACAATTCAAAACTACCAAATGAAACAAATCTTATAATAAACAAGTGTTTAAAACCATTTTACAAAAACTTTGCCATTGACCCGTTTGTGGTCTCCCGGTCAGTTCTCAATAAGCATCATCGTAATGGCAGTCCGTTTCTAAGGTTAGTACTGAAGGAAGGAAGGTCTCTCTATATGAAAGATGCAGTAAAGGAGTGGTTAAAACAAGCAAGAGACGAACTGGACATGGCTTCGTATCTGCTGAAGGGCGGATACTTCAAAGGTTCATGTTATCATGCGCAGCAGTCCATAGAAAAATCTATAAAATCAGGTTTATTAGCCAAAGGGTGGGAGTTGGAAAAGATACACAGTATAGAAAGATTGCTCTCCCTTGCCCATGATTTGGGATTATCGGTAAATATGTCAGACGATGACACAATCTTTATAGATAGTATTTACCGTGGGAGGTATCCGGCAGAGGCAGGATTGCTTCCCCTTGGAGAACCTGCGAAGGCTGATGCACAAAGGGCGCTGAGCATTGCATCTGCTACCTATGCAACAATCCAGACGATACTGGGGAAAAAATAGATTTTTGGAAAGATATGAGATGTCCGATGAACTTTAAATTATCTGAATCAGAAACGGAAATTCATAAAAGATTTACGAAAAGTCATGACGATAGCAGAGAGGATATTATAGTTTTTTGGAGCATAACGAATTATGAAAGAAAAAAGGAAACCGGATAGAACGGATTTAGAGGCGATCAGGAGTCAAATACTGGACTTTGCATGCGACAGGCATGATTTTAAGCTGGAATCAGAGGACTTCCCCTTTGACGGAAACTGGAATGGGGTATTCCTCGTGAAATTCAGGGATAATCCGGAAGATGAGCGGCTATATTGCGAAGCGCCGCTGGGTGAACATTTTATCAGGTTTGGGTTGGATATAGCAGTTGATGAGCAAACCTGGCAAAAAGAACATGAGGACATTTGCAGGGAGGCATCGGGTTATGATGTGGCTGTTTATCCATCACATCAGGAGGAAGGTGGAAACCGACGCTGCCGGTTATCCATAAGGGCATGGATACCTAATTTTGGACAACGCATCTTCGGACTGACACTTTCCAATCTCATGGACTGTAAAAAAGCCATCTTGTCGATGTTTTTAAATTAGGCCTTCGGCTACTTTTGATACGGTAGTGGCAATTCATGAATTGCCACTACAAACAAACCAAAACTCTGACAGGGTTTGAAACCCTGTCAGAGTTAACCCGGTTTGAAATTCCTATACATTAAATTAGGTTTTACGGCGACCTAAAAAATGCGCATGTAGAGACGCAAAATCTTGCGTCTCTACATTATTGAAATCTTTATGCTTCAAGAAAGGGCGTAGCGGTGAATATATTCATCTATACTTCTTTCATTTTTGTGCGTAGTTCTTTGTATAGTTGAAGAATGGTTTTTTGAAATACGGGATGAATGATGTCTGGCTCAATTTCAGCCATTGGTTCAAGGACAAATATTCTGCTCTCCATCAGGGGGTGAGGTATTTTCAATCGCTCATCGTTTACTATTTCATCGCCGTAAAGGATGATATCAATGTCAATAGTGCGCGGACCCCATTTAACGGTACGCACCCTTCCCATGAGCGTTTCAATGCGTTGGAATTGTTCCAGTAACTGATGGGGTGATAACTCAGTTTGTAAACTCAGGGCTGCATTGAGATACATGGGCTGTGGCGGCCCGCCGATGGGCGCTGTTTCATAAAACCGGGAAAACTTTAAGGGTTGTATCCCCTTGATTATCATGATGTGGTTGTATGCAGTTAATAAATTCCCGGCCCTGTCACCTATATTTGAACCAAGGCTCACACAAACATGGACCATAAAAAACCTTATTTTTATTCTTATGCGGCGCAAAAATTCTTAGAACGGATGCAACTTCCGCATTCCGGGCATTTATCAATACGACAATCAGCGGTGACGTCCATGCTTAAAGATTTGTCTCTCTCCTCCATAAGAAACGATTTTACAACGCCGCAGCTTATATGCTCCCACGGAAATATCTCGTCATCCCTTCTCTGACGATGTGCATAAAAAGTCCAATCTATTCCAACCTTCTGAAAGGCGTCAAGCCACTTCTGAAAATTAAAATGTTCTTCCCATGCATCAAATTTACAGCCATCCTGCCATGCCGCATAAATGACCCTTCCCAGCCTTCGGTCTCCCCGCGCAAATATGCCTTCCAGGATACTGCGCTCCACGTTGTGGAATTTAATATGAATGCTTCGCCGCCGATTCATGTCATACAATCTCCTTCGGATATCCTTAATCCTCTCCAGGGTCACCATGGGATGCCACTGAAAAGGGGTATGCGCCTTTGGCACGAAGGGCGCAATGCTGATGTTGACCTCCCCAAAATGTCTGCCGGTATTCTTCTTCAGGTCGGAAACATTACAGGCGAGTCGTACAATAGCATCAACATCATCGTCCGTTTCCGTAGGCAGTCCTACCATAAAATACAACTTTACCAGATTCCATCCCTGTTTGAACGCCTCCTCAATCCCCTTATAAAGGTCTTCATCGGTAATATTTTTATTGATAATCCTCCTGAGTGTCTGGGTTGCAGCTTCTGGCGCAAGGGTAAGCCCGGACTTACGAACCGTATTCAGCATGGATGGCAAAAGGACAAGCTGCTCATTTACGCGCAGGGATGGAAACGATATATTTACCTGCCGTGGGCTGAAAATGGCGTTCATCTGTTCCATCAATGGCTTTAAAAATGGATAGTCGCTAATCGAAAGGGACGCAAGCGATATTTCGTTATGCCCCGTATTTGCATAGCTTTGTTCTGCAAGTTTTATGATATTTTCTACCGTACGGGGACGGGTAGGCCGCTTGCTCATCCCTGCCTGACAAAAACGACAACCCTGCGTGCAGCCGCGCATGACCTCAATAGTAATACGGTCGTGAATGGTTTTCACATACGGGACAATGGGTCTGGTCGGATAATAGGTCTTATTTAAATCCCTTACCGAGGCAGAACGTATAAGTAGTGGTAAACCGGATATTGTGGGGCGTATTTCTTTTATCGTATTGTCGCTCTGATACGAAACCTCGTACAATGAAGGGGCATAGGCATTTTTCATAGCCTGAACAATGCTCACGATTTTTTCTTTACGTGGTAGTTTTTTCCGCTTCGCCGCTTTATATAGTCCAACAAACAGAGGCACACTTTCTTCACCGTCTCCAACAAGAAAAATATCAATAAAATCAGCCAGAGGCTCAGGAGAGATAGCTGCCGGACCCCCTGCAATAATAAGGGGGTCTGATTCATTCCGTTCAGATGCCAGGACAGGAATCCCTGCAAGATCAATCATATTCAGGACGTTGGTATATGACAACTCATATTGAACCGAAAAGCCCACAATATCGAATTCCTTTATGGGTGTGTAGGTTTCCAGGGAAAAGAGGGGCGTCTGATGCTTCCTCATAAGTGATTCCATATCATCCAGGGGGGCAAACACCCTTTCGCAGGCGGTATCGCTTCTCTCGTTGAGAAGCCCATAAAGAATCTGCATTCCCAGATGCGACATGCCAATGCTGTAGGTATCAGGAAATGACAATGCTATCTTAATATCAACATGCTCATGATTTTTAACAATGGAATTCCATTCCCCGCCAATGTACTGCCCTGGCGTTTCTACAAGTGGCAATATATTTTCTGTTACAAATTGTTTTAGTGTTTTCATAATATTGTAAATTAGAGGAAGTTAATTTTTTATATTTATTTCCTATTCTTCTTTAAGGATATTTTCATAACGCAGCGAAGCTGCAACCAATTCTCCTGTGAAAGCGGGGAGATTGCTTCGGGGAAAAACCCTCGCTATAGTATTACTTTGTAAAAACTTCTTTTTTTGTGTAAGTTTTTTACAACCCCCTGTTTCCCCCTTTGCTAAGGGGGATTTGGTTGCGGCTTCGCTGCGCTATGACACTTACTATGCACTTTGATGGCACACAGCACGTTGTCATTGCGAGCGTTTGTAGTGATGACTTCAGTCGTCTGGGGTCATTGCGAGCGGAGCGAAGCAATCTTTCCCTCATAAACAAACTTCACCTCCTGATAAGAAGTAAATGGGATTGTGAAAAACTTACAAAAAAGAAGTTTTTACAGAGTAATACTATAAATTTCTCCCTAATTTAAACTTAGATAAATACAACTATCAGTAAATACAATCACGATATTTATAACATCTTGTCAAAACAAATAGTTGCTTGATAATAATAAGAAATTAAGCATTAAGCAAGTATTGTTTCATTTCACTCTTTATCACATTGATTGCATTCAAATAATGATATGCTCGTTTTTATCAACGCCGCGTATCATAAAGACTTCTCGATGCAAGATCGATCTTCGAATGCATTTTAATATTGAAGATAATGGAAAGGGCGATAAAGGATGTGAGCATGGAAGAACCGCCGTAACTGATAAAAGGAAGCGTGATCCCCACAATAGGGGCGACCCCCAGGGTCATACCAATGTTAACCATTATTTGCGTTGCAAACATCGTGACAAGTCCGGTGACAACAAGCCGTCCGTATGGTTCCCGTGTATTTCGCGCTATGCCAATGCCACAGGCGATAAAGGTAATGTAAACAATCAGGAGAAAACATGTCCGCAGAAATCCCCACTCTTCAGCAATAACGGCAAAGATAAAATCCGTGTGACGTTCCGGCAGGAAATTCATCTTATTCTGCGTACCATTTCCCCATCCCGCCCCAAACAACCCCCCTGAGCCAACAGCAATAAGGGACTGTAGCCGGTGATACCCCGCGCCCCAATCAGTTGTCTTGTCAGGCCAGAGAAAACCGATAATCCGCATTTTTTGATACGGTTTTAACGCAAACATCCAGAGTAATGGCGAAATACCCATTCCAGCGCCAATAAGCAACAGCAAGTGGCTCAGTCGAATGCCTGCGGTGTATATGATCGCAAAAAAGACAGGAACCAGGACGAGCGCAGTACCCAGGTCTGGTTGCTTCATAATCAGCAACATGGGTATTACTGTTAAGAGAAGAGCAAACCCGATGTCGAAAAGGCCGGGATTGTATTTTTTGTACCTGAGATACCGCGCAAGGGTAAGCACCAGGGTAATCTTCATAAACTCCGATGGTTGGAATGAGAAAGAACCGATAGAGAACCATCGCTGAGAACCTTTCACTGCAGATCCAAGACCCAGGAGAAGGATTAAAAGAAAGAGCACACATGCATAAATGACATAAGCAAAGTGGGCAAAGGAGAGGTAATCAAAATAGAGGAGGGTAAAGAAAAGGGTAAACCCTATCGCAATCCAGACAAGTTGTTTAAACAAAAACTTTTCAGACGACGCGCTCCAGACAAAGAATATCCCCACGGTCAGAATGATGCACACGACAGGAAACATAAACCAATCAAAATTTCTTGTATTTAT
>JAXMAC010000010.1:0-54143 GCA_046350595.1 Candidatus Brocadiaceae bacterium
AAGTCTTTTACAACCCCATTCCCCCCCTATCAGGAGGTAAAGTTTGTTCATGAGAAAAAGATTGCTTCGCTCCGCTCGCAATGACAACGTGCAGTGTGCCATCAAAGTGCATAGTCCGTGTCATTGCGAGGGTCTTTTCCGAAGCAATCTCACCGCTTTCGCAAGAGATTTGGTGCGGCGTAGCTGCGCTAAGCATTTTCCTGAAACGATAAACTAAAGTATGCATACCCGGTTTCTTCCATCGCCCTTTGCCTTGTAAAGCGCTTTATCGGCCTTGCTGATGAGGTCATCCACGTTCTTAATATCCGTACCTGGGTAGTAGGCAATGCCAATACTGGTCGTACAATGGATTTCTCTGCTTCCGTCTCCAAAATTATGCTGCTCGATATTTTTTCTTATCCGTTCAGCAAAGGTTAGACATTCTTCCACCCTTGTATCTTGAAGGACAATTGCAAACTCCTCGCCTCCATAACGGCCAACCGTATCATAAATTCTCACGTTTGCCTTTAAAATTTGAGATAACGCATAGAGCACCGTATCACCCTGAAGGTGACCATACGTATCGTTGAGCCTTTTAAAATAATCTAAATCCAGCATCATAAAAGAGAGGGATAAATTATCCCGTACGGCCTTTGCGTATTCTTTATTGAGCGCTTCATACAAAAACCCATGGTTATAAACACCGGTTAAACTATCGGTAATTGCGAGTCTTTTTACCTTGTTGTAAAGCCATGAGTTTTCCATGATGACGTATGCCTGCTTCACGACCGTCCTGAAAAACCCTTCCTCTGTATCCTCCATCCTCTCGGCAATATCGTGAGCCAGGATAACCATCCCACCGAGCTTGTTAACGTGTCTGATTGGCACATTGTAAAAATACTTTTTTTGTTCTTTCTCATTATTTGCCTGCGTTACTTTATCAGCATCAAGCACTGACATTCCGAGTGTAGGACTCAAGAAAATATCTTGTGATTTTAATAAGTCCCTGGTATATTCCTGAACTTCATTCAAATAGTGTTCGCTTACGGTATGGTTAATCTTAAAAAAGCACTCCGCATTCTGTTCATCTAAAGCCACAAATGCCGCCACGTGATAATCCATAATTTTTGCCAGCGTACCCATTACAAGCTCAACCATGGCCTTAAAGTCATCCAGCCCTTTCTCGATTAATGAATTCATTTCATTCAATACCGTGGCCTCAAACAATTTTCTATCGAGCAAGTCATTTACCTTGGTAACAATATCAACCGCATTAATCAGACTGCTTCTCCTGATGAGAGACGCTTTCTGGACAACCTTCTGCCTCTTTTCTAAAAGCCCCTTGATTGTTTCGAGCAGCAGGGTAAGTTCGGACTCTTTGGATAAATAGGCGTCCGCTCCTGTCTGCATACCCCAATATTTATCACTCGCCTGATCCTTAACCGTTAACATAATAATGGGAACGCTACTGGTTTCCGGATCGGTTTTTAATAAACGGCAGGTCTGGTATCCGTTCATCTTGGGCATCATCACATCAAGGAGGATTAAATCGGGCAATTCCTTAAACGTCTTCTCAATTGCTTCAATTCCATGCGTTGCCGTAACCGTCTCGTATCCATTATTGCGCAGAAATTTGCTTATAACCTCCAGGATCAATGGGCTATCGTCCACGACTAAAATTGTCTCTTTTTTCATGTATATACTCCTCGGTTTATAAAGAGTCTGTGCAAAAAGTTAATCATCGTGTCATTGCGAGCGAAGCGAAGCAATCTCCTGGAATTATTAAAATGAGGAAAAGATTGCTTCGCTTCGCTCGCAATGACACCTAAAACTCGACTTTTTGCACAAACTCTAAAGAGTTCCTTACACTCTATTTCTATTCATGGTATTGAGGGTATAGATAATATCCTCTATAGACAGTACCTTATTTACCGCGCCCATCTCTATGGCGACCTTCGGCATGCCAAAAACCGTGCATGACTCTTCAGATTGCGCTATGGTAAAACCACCCCTGTCTTTAATATGCTTTAAACCCTTTGCGCCGTCAGCGCCCATACCGGTAAGTAAGACAGCGATCGTGCTGTCGCCATATACTTCCGCAAGAGAATTAAATAAGATATCAACCGATGGTTTTACGCCATTCACCGTCTCTCCCTGAATTAATCCAAATGTTTTTTTCTCACGGACTATGGTGTGGCATCCATCAGGGGCGACAAATACATGCCCTCGTTCGATCTTTTCACCTTCCCGTGCCAGCTTGATGGGCAACTTACAGTTATTTCCAAGCCACTCGACAAAACTCTCCGTAAAACCTGTGGCCATATGCTGAACAATCACAATGGACGCATTACAACCGGGTGAAATGTTTTTTAATATCTGCATAACGATTGATGGCCCACCCGTGGATGCGCCGATGGCTATGATTTCGTATTTATGGAATGCCTGGTGAAGAATCTGTTCTTTATGCCTGAAAATTTCCTGCATTTTGCCTTTTATATGAGTTATTACCTGTGCCTTCGATATTAACTTAACCTTTTTAACGAGCACATTTGCCATCTCATCCCAAGGTGTATTTTCCACGAGAGAAGGTTTCTCCATTGCATCCACAGCCCCGGCCGCCAGAGCATTAAAGGTAGTATATGCCCCTTCCTTTTCAAGAACAGAGGAAAGAACAAGGATTGGGGTTGGACAATATGCCATAATCTGCTCGGTAGCTTTAAGACCGTCCATTACCGGCATGTTAATATCCATGGTAATGACGTCTGGCTTAAGCCGCTGTGCATATTCTATGGCCTGCAGGCCGTTTTCGGCTATTCCTACAACCCGGATTGCAGGGTCTTTTCCCAGAATATTTTTTATGATTTCTCTGGCAAGTTCAGAATCATCAACAATAAGCACCTTAATTATTTCAGACATATATTGCCTTATTTTTTGTTCATATTCAGGAATTTTAATGCAAATCGTAGCGCGGGTGGTTTATCCCTGTCCGTTTGCACAGTTCAAACAGTTCAAACAGTTCAAACAGTTCAAACGGTTTAAACTGCTTAAACTGCTTGAACTGTTTATTGACGCTGCCGAATGCCTAATGTATAGTATAAAATTATTCTCCAATCAGCCTTTTTATTGTATAAAGAAGGCTGCTCTGGTCAAATTCTTTTTTCAGAATATACGCATCCGCCCCTACCTCTATGCCTTTCCTCTTATCTTCGACCTTCTCCCGGGCGGTTACCACAATAACGGGTATGTCTTTCAGCCGCTTATCGGCCCTGACCTTTGCCGTCAATTCAAATCCGTTCATCCTCGGCATATCAATGTCGGTAACTAATAGATCGTAGCGCTTCATGTGCAATTTATCTATCGCCTCAATTCCATCATTGGCCACATCAACCATATATCCCGCATTTACGAGGATATTCCTTTCCAGTTCCGCCGTAATCAGGGAATCCTCAGCAATCAGGATCATATTTTTCCCGGGTTTTTCTTCCTGATGTCCCTTCGGTTCAGAAAACACGCCGCCCGGTTCTTTCGCATTGACAAGCTCCTGCATGTGGAGTATCAGGACAATCTCGCCTGTTCCAAGGGTTGTAACTCCTGAGAAATATCGGGGTCTTTTTAAATAACCGGCAAATTCGCGAAAAACAATCTCTTTTTCGCATAAGAATTCATTTACCATAAAACCAACCTTTTTCCCATCTGACCGGGCAATAATAATAGGGATACTTTTGCCCCTGTTTTCCGCCTCTTTTTCCAACATAAAGATATCGGCCATGTGGACGAGGGGAATTGTTTGATTATAAATAAAAACAGATGCTTTTCCTTCCAGGGTTTTTACATCGTTTGGATAGATATATGCGATATGTTCAATGCTATTCGAGGGAATGGCAAAGGGCGTGTCTCCAACCCTGACAACCAGCACGTTTATGAGTGCAATGGTTGTTGGCACTTTTAAAACAAACCGGCTGCCAATGCCCTTCTGAGATTCAATAACCAGAGAACCATTCAATCTGTCAATCATGGTTTTTACAACATCAAGGCCAACTCCCCGTCCCGATGTATCGGTAATTATCCTGCTTGTGCTAAACCCCGGCTTCAGGATAAATTCATAAACCTGCTCATCAGATATTATTTGCGCATTTTCTGCAGTCAAAAAACCCTTTCGGATTGCCGTTTCCTGTACCCGTCCCCGGTCGATACCTTTTCCGTCGTCTCCTATTATGACCAGGACATTTTCACCCTCTTGTTTTGCGCTCAGGGTAATAATACCAGTACCTTTCTTCCCCGCGGATACGCGAACAGGTGGTTCTTCTATACCATGATCTACCGCATTTCTCAGTAAATGTACCAGGGGGTCCTTTAACATGTCGATAACAATATTGTCCAACTCTACCTCGCCGCCGGAAATGACCAGTTCAATTTCCTTATTGAATTGTCGGGCAATATCCCTTATCAGACGGGGGGCCATATCGAATATAGTTGAAACAGGTTGCATACGCATGGACATTACCTGTTGACGAATGTCTTCCGTAATCGCATCCAGTTTAAGAACGTCCCCCTTATACGCACCACTATTCCTTGAAAGCTCATCGAACAAACATTTTTCCATGGTATTGTATCGCGTAATAATCTCGTGCAAATTTTTATTAACCAATTCCTGCGGTCTTAAATAAACATCCATCTCGGTTTTTATCTTTTTTAATTGCCTTACATAATGATTAACTTTTAACATTTCTTCGTACCTTTGATGGAATGCCATCTGAGTCATAATTAATTCAACCAGATGATTATATAAGGCGTGGATCTTCTCCATGCCTATGCGTATAGTCTTTTTGCCTTCCTGGATAACTTTTCCTTCATCTGTAGCCTTTTTTTGTTCTCCCTTCGGCTCGGACACTACCGACGGCGATATATAATCTTCTTTATAAATCTCATTGGGCTTTACCGTATCTGAAGGTGGCTGTGCATAATAGGGGGAACTATCGCCTGCGCCTGGCTTTTCAAGTTGTTCAGACGATTCGGCAGGGGACGCTTGTGCCGTACCGGTCTTTTCCTTAATGAGTGGTGGTGGCGGAGACGCCTCTTTCCTTATTTGATCAACATTGCCGCTTAAAACCGCTTCTAATTGACCACACATATCCTGTATGTCAATGGGCGTCTGGGCATCCTTCAATTTTGTTTCTACCATGTTTGCGAGGGTGTCCAGGGCACGAAAAACAACGTCATAGAGTTCTCTTGTGATTTGCAGACCTTTCTCTTTAATTTTTACAAACACATCCTCTACCTTATGGGACAAGTCTACGATATCATTAAATCCCATCATCCTGGCTGTCCCTTTTAATGTATGTATCCCCCGCATAATCTCTTTCAATAATTCGAGATCGTCTGGTCTTTTTTCAAAGGCCAGGATTGCCTCGTTTACTTTTTGTATCCTGTCCCTGTTTTCATCAGCAAACTTCGGGATAAAGGCTGTTAAATCAAAACCATCGCTCATAATTACCCTTAAAACATAGGATGTTCAAATGAAAGATATAAAAAATAGCATTGTCTCTTTAAAATTAACAGCATTGATTGGTTTTTGTCTGTAAAGAATTTACGCGTGAAAAAACTTGTTTACATCCAGCATGAATATCAAGGTATCTTTCATGTTGAATACACCGCGAAATAACTGTCTTGAGAGGTACTTTCCCGCAAATATCGGAATATGCAGTATATCTTTCTCCGCGACCTGAAGGATATCGATTACTTCATCTATCGGAATTGCCCATTCATTATCTGAAAATGATACCATAATAAAATGAGTCCACCAATTCTTTTCCATCCCCGTATTCAAAAAATCCACCACCGGCGTTTTTCGTCCATCAATTTCAACAAATCTATCTGATGGGCCAGAAGAAAAAGCATCGTTGACCACCGTAAGATTTTTTGATACAGACCGCGCATAGGTCGTATCAATACCAAAATAAAATCCATTAATTTTAAAAACCAGGACATTTATCATACGCCACCAAATACAACAAAAATATTCCTTAATGATGAGATTCTACACAAATCTTATTAAGGACTAAAGTATAAATATTCCATGCATTAAATAATCACCGTAGACCCACATGAGCCAAAGGCTCACAAGAAAGCATAAAAATATGCATTTCCGTGTTAATACTATAGAGATCCTCAGGAGTATTAATATCAGGAGGTTGAATTGCAAAAATGAAGGAGAGGAAATATCTTCCTTCATTCTCCTGGAGTTAAAGAAACATGCGGAAAAGTATCTTGGTAAAAAAGTGGCAAGCTAAAGCTTTAATTTATTTCTTTTGTC
This sequence comes from Candidatus Brocadiaceae bacterium, assembly GCA_046350595.1. Classification (GTDB taxonomy): domain Bacteria; phylum Planctomycetota; class Brocadiia; order Brocadiales; family Brocadiaceae; genus JAHFOW01. The sequence continues at coordinate 6,293 of JAXMAC010000010.1, forward strand.
CATTAATTGCGAAATGTCTGAGGAACTAAAATACGCACATAAATCTTCCCATGTATCAATATCCCTCAGGGTTTTCAGTATCGTGCAGGATAAATATTTTTTGTACACCTTTTCCATCGTCTGCCTAAAAACCCTGTCCGTACTCCAATCTATGTCTACAAATAAGTCCTGAATATATTTCGACATGCCGAATAAATAATAACCCCCATCATGAGCAGGCCCAATCACAATATCTTTCTCACGTAATGCCTCAAAAGCGCCATCAATCAACGATGCATCAATTTCCGGACAATCGGCGCCAATAATTATGCCCTTTTTATGCTGGAGTTCCTGCAATATTTCCCTGAATGCAAGAGACATTCTTTCACCCAAAGAATCATCTCTTTGAGATTTATAATATACGTTGACTCCCCCATTCTTATCAAACACCGGGGTAAGCCAGGTTTTGATTGCATGTTCTTTATCAGTGGGTGTGAAGAAGACATAGATGTCATAAGGCTCTCTATTTTTTTGACAAATGTTTGTAATAACCTTTTCTGTCAGTTGTTTATAAATCAAACACGCCTTTTCGTTGCCAATGGCCTTTGCAAGACGGGTCTTTACCTTTCCAGGTTCTGGATATTTCAGGAAGATAATGAGGGCATTGTCCATAATTAAAAAGGAAATATAATGCGAAAGCTTATCATGTTACAAACCGCTCCCAAATCTGAAGGTTTGCGTTACACGTAATGAATGACCCTTGTCTTTCCCGATTCTCTCTCACCGCGCTCAATCTTTATAGCTCCGAGACGTATGGTTGATGCCTTGTGAATATCCGGCACAGGGGTAAACAAGGTTAATGTGCCAGCATAGGGGTCTAAATCAACAACTATTCCCAGGCCTAATGTGTTATTATCCCTGTCATTCAGGCCCACAAGCAGGTCTCTCAATTCCTGTTTCTCAATAAGCGCGATTGATGCAACGTCAAAATAATTCCTTAATTTGTATAAAGGCACTGATGTATCCATACGTTCTGCTATTACCAGAAGTTCCCTCCCGCACTTTTCCAGATAGGGAATATTACTACAATGTTCGAAAACTTCCTTTGGATATTCAGAAGAGAGTATCTTTTGTCCGGTACCCAGCATGCAAGACGGTAATATAAGCTTATCCAGAGAACACTTTACGATCTTTGCGTCCTGAAAATATGCCCGGTATTTTTCAGTCCTGTAGCGCTGTCTATCGGCCTGTGTTCGGGCAATCGCCCTTTTTGAGCTTGCCAGCCGCGTGACCTGCCAGCCCATTTTTTCATATCCTGCCAGCAGGTGTTCTATTTCATCCCCTATTTGTACTGCGATAATCCTTTGAGGCTGGAGCATTTCTATCTTGTGTAATTTCAGTATACGAGCAACAGGCCCGTCTACAAAGCCTGTTGTGTCAATCAGGGTGATGCCGGAACCTTGCCGATGGGATTTATCTACCAGGAGTTTTAAGGCGAGAAGGGTTTGCAACAAAAAGCCTTCAGGCGAGGTATTTCCCACGAAATGAAGAAATGGGGGATTCGAAAAATCGCTTGTTTGAGGAGGTGTTTTAAAGACCTTCAAACATACGGTAGTCGGAGGGCCTAACGTGGATTGCCCCAGATCGCTGTCCACATATCCAACGTTTATACCAGATGCCGTCCATGTCTGAATGAGATATTTACACAGGGTACTTTTGCCACTGTCAATGTTGCCAATAACAATACATGTTTTTCTGTCTTGTTGTATATGCCCGGCAGCGCATTCCCACCCATCCGGGATATCGATATAGCTCATCATTCATCAAACTTTATATCTTTAACCTCCAACTCCAGGTTCTCGTTATTCATCCAGGTATTCATTTTCAGGGTAAATGCGACTGAACACGTCCTGCCATTCTGCTGGAGTCGGTCAATATAATCTCCCATTCCAAAGGCAATCGTCCTGAGGGCAATGTCTCCCTGTCTGACGTAAAAACTCAGATGCTGTCCCTTTGTGCCAATACGCCGCGGTTGCCCAACCACCTTTAAATCCATGGCGGCAAAGACTGGAGCGGTATTGCCTTCTCCATGGGGCGCCAGACGCGCAAGCTCTGAAACTAATGCACCGGATAACATAGAAAGGGTAACTTCTAAATCGATATTTAAGATGGGTTGTAAATCTGTCCTGGTCAGTCTTTGCGATGTCGCACTATTGAGCATTTCACGAAATTCATTGATATTATCGGCGTGTATTTTTAATCCGGCAGCCTGTGCATGACCACCCACCGAAAGCAGCTTGCTTCTGCAGCATTCCAATGCCTCCAATATGTGAAAGGAGGGAATGGAACGCGCCGACCCGTGGCCTATTTCATCGGCTATAGCGATCATTACGGTAGGCCGGTTAAATTCCTCTACAATTTTCGAGGCAATAATCCCGATCACACCCGGATGCCACGCACAGTCTGCCAGCACAAGGGCGGCAGACTCATCAAGGTTTATCTCTTTCAAAACCTTTTGTCTTGCTGACGACATGATATCAACCTGAATATCCTGTCTTCTTTTGTTTTCCTGCTCCAGAAAGTTGGCAATTTCGACCGCCCGCTCTTTGCTTGTTGTTGTCAACATTTCAACCACGATCCCGGCCCGACCCATGCGCCCTGGCGCATTGATACGGGGGCCGAGGCGGAACCCCACATGGAAGGCATCAAGATTTGTTCTGGAAAGGTCTGCAATGTCGAGAATCGCTCGCAAACCGGGAATTTCTGTGTGTTGTAATGCAGAGAGGCCGTATTTGGTAAGGATACGATTTTCACCCACGAGCGGGACCACATCGGCAATGGTGCCCAGCGCTACTAATCCAACCGCATTTAACAAGAAATCCTTGAATTCCGGAGATACCCTTTTTTGGGGTGAAAAATGTTGCCCTATCGCCCATGCAAGTTTAAAGGCAATACCTACCCCGGAAAGGTCTTTAAACACATTAGATGACGTCATGAGCTTCGGATTCACCACGGCAAAGGCATTTGGTACCTGCTGGCCAGGCTGATGATGGTCGGTAATAATCAAATCGATGCCATACATACGGGCAATATCGGCCTCAATGCAGGCATTGATGCCACAGTCAACGGTTAAGATGACGTCAGCCCCACCCTCTTTGAGTTTTTTAATCGCATCTGCATTCAGACCATACCCCTCTTCCAGCCGTTCAGGGATATAATAACTCACCTGTGCCCCTACCAGCTTCAGACACCGGTACATGAGGGCGGTAGCAGACAACCCGTCGACGTCGTAATCCCCGTAAATGACAATATTTTCTCCCTTTCGTACAGCTTCGCTGGTCCGGATGGACGCCTTTTCAATGTCAGGAAGAATCGAAGGATCTGCCAGCGCCGCTAGTTGCGGCTGAAGAAAATTTTTAGCAGAGGCAACATCAGTAACCCCACGGTTGATGAGCACCTGTGCCATCAAGGGTGATATTTTGAGTTTACTTGCAATTTCAGACTGCAGCGTCTTGTTAGGAGGGAGAAATACCCACCTTTTACTCATAGGTTTTGTATATTAAAATTGTGATGTAAATTATTGATAAAACTTATATTGCGTACAATGAATGTTTTATCATTGTACTGTGATTTCAAAGTCTTTCAAGGAAATTTAATTATTTTTTATTCATTGAAAAAAGGGGTATAATGTGATAACATCCTGAATGTTTGTAACAAGAAATTTGCATGTTCTGCAATCCGCTTATTGTAAAAGTATGGAACAATTCCCTGGTAAAATTCTTCACCTGAAGATGTAGCTTGCCTCTTTACCCTTCGTTACTTCGTTCAATTTTATTAAAAGAAATGTATCATGATTAACAGCGCTGTTGTTCGGGAATGTGTAAAGTTATTGTCTTTTGTAAGACCCTACTGGAAATATATGACGATAGCCATTTTTACCATGTTCGTATATACTTCGATGAGCGGTATACAGATTTCATTAATCAAGCCTATTGTAGATAGGCTCCTCAGGGGTGAAACACAGAAAACTGCCGAATTACCAAAAATTGATATCAACCAGACGATCCAGGCATCCGGGGACACATCGTCGGCAAAACAGTTTAAAAAACAGGTACTCAATAAATTCAAGTTCATCGAAACAATCCATAAACACGCAACAAGCTCATTTACCGGCATCGGTATCACCATGGCAATTATTGCCCCTTTTATCTTCCTTTCTTGCTATTATCAGCAATATTTCAGGAATCGGGTCATGTGGGCTGTAGTTGTGGATATCCGAAATAAGGTCTGCGATCACCTCCTGCTGCAACCCCTGAGTTTCTTTGAAAACCGGAAGAGCGGTGATTTGATCTCCCGGCTCACCAATGATATCGCAACTACCCAGTCTGGCCTCAGCGTTCTCTTCGACGAAATCCTCCTTCAACCTATGAAGCTGATCTGCGGACTGACGCTGTCGTTTTATTTTAGCTGGAAGCTCTCACTGCTAACCCTCATTGCCTTTCCGGTAATATTTTTTCCTGCGCTTACTATGGGCAAGAAGATCAAGAAACATGGAAAGGGCAGTCTGAAACACCTCTCAGACCTTACGGACGCCTTGCGCGAGATGTTTACCGGCATCAGAATTGTGAAGGCATTCAAGATGGAGGGAGAAGAAAGCCGTGATATTCACGAGATCAGCGAACGCTTCTTCCATAAAAGGTTAAAATTGGTGAAAACAAAGGCCATGAATGAAGGCACAAGCGAGTTTCTCTATACTATTGGCCTTGCAGCCCTGATTGTCTGTGGCGGTTATATCGTCGTTTCCGGAAGGGTTACGCCTGGCGAACTTGCGGGGTTTATCACAGCCACGGGTTTTATGGTAATAACCGGAATAAAGAAACTGGCCAAGAGCTATGCGACCCTCCAGGAATCTCTTTCGGGTGTAAGCAGGGTGTTTGAACTATTCGCCACAGAGCCATCGATTAAAGACCATCCAGAGGCAGTTCCCTTAGAAAAGATAGAAAAGGGAATATCTTTTAATGAGGTAAGTTTTTCCTATGACGGACATGAAGAACTTATCCTGAAGGGCTTAAACCTTACCATCCCCAAAGGTGAAGTTGTTGCCATTGTTGGCGGAAGTGGCGCGGGCAAATCAACCCTGGTAAACCTCATCCCCCGTTTTTATGACCCTATTAAGGGTAGCGTTGAAATCGATGGTATTGATATCCGCAAGATTAAACGGGACGATCTCCTTTCGCATATTGCAATGGTAACCCAGCAAACCTTCCTTTTTAACCGCAGCCTGTACGAAAATATCCTCTATGGCAAAAGAGAAGCTACCCTGGCAGATGTTCAGGCCGCAGCAAAGGCTTCAAACATCCATGATTTTATCATGGGTCTTCCCAAAGGCTATGATACGGTCGTTGGTGAATTAGGCGTAAAGCTCTCCGGCGGACAACGTCAGCGGATCGCTATCGCGCGTGCGATCCTGAAAGACGCATCCATTCTGCTTCTCGACGAGGCGACCTCTTCCCTGGACTACGAATCTGAAAAACTGGTGCAGGACGCAATAAACAACCTGATTACAGGAAGAACGACCATTATCGTTGCCCACCGCCTTTCAACAATCCAGCACTGCGACAGGATTATCGTCATGAAACACGGACGTATCGTTGAAACGGGAAATCACGAATCTCTCATGGCATGTGAAAGTGAATACAAACGCGTGTATCAGGTACATTCCGATATGGTTCATACATAGTTCAGTCAATCAAGTTTAATTTGGCATTCAGAGGCTTTTGAAATAGTAAGCAGTCTTCCTCCGGACTTACTACAAGGAAGCAACGGCACATCGTTTATATTCCGGGTGGTTCGGTTCTGCATAAGCCTGAAAATAAACAGGTTGGTTGAGAAGATATAAAAGCTGGAAAAGGGGCTTATTGTTTGTTATCCTCTTTTCCCTTTGCAATGCTTTTGCGAATGAGATTTCGTAAAATAAAGCTACGCTCAGCGCCGCCGAGAAGACCCCTGAGATTATCGTACAGTGCAGGATCGGCAACCAGGGCGCCAATCGTTCCTTCTCCATTGTCAATCTTTTCGGTGATCTCTTTGAGGGATTTTGATGTTGAAACCAGATTGTCCATGAGTTGTTTGCCTTTAGGGTCGTAGAGCAAGGCATGGAGCAAGCCTTCTCCTTTTTGGAAATTTTTCACACTTTCATTGAGTGATACCGTCACATTGCTTAACGACTCCACAACGCCACCTTCATCCAGTTTCTTGAGTATTTTTGAAAATGATTCAATCATATTCATACCACCTTCAAGCCCGGCGGCATAATTACGCGGCTCTGCACTTTTTATGGTATCGCCATCTTCCACCGTAGATTCGCGGCACGCACCCGTGGCAATTTCTACATAAGAGTCACCGGTTACATAACTCAGCCATTTAATAGTGGCAACACAATCCCTGGTAAGATTTTTCTGAACTAACTTATCTACTTTCAGTACTACATCAATTCCCTCGCAGGGTAATCTGTTGGGTAAAATAACGTCCTCAACCTTTCCAATTTCTACCCCCATAAACCGTACGGGAGCCCCTTCTTTTAATCCATAGACATTGAGAAACCTTGTCTTTAAAGTAATTTGTGGTTTAAAATACCCCTTCTGACTGCCCAGGATAAATATCATGGCGCCAAAACCCAGCAGGGTTATCAGGGTGAAAATTCCTGCGCGTAATTGAGCAAATTGTTCCTTTGTCATAAAAATCCCCCTTTATGCACAAATATTACCACTCAGAAAATCTTTTACTGCCGGAATGTTTGACTTCGTGAGTTCTTCCCATGTCCCAACTGCAACAATCTTTCCCTCATAAAGCATAGCAATTCGGTCAGAAACGGTTTTTACACAGTGGAGGTCGTGGGTTACCACAATGGTTGTTATGCCCAGTTTCCTCCGCAATTCAACAATCAACTCATTGATCCGTTGAGCGTTGATCGGATCCAAACCCGTTGTGGGTTCATCATACAAAATAATTTCAGGCTCCGTAGCAATTGCCCTCGCCAGGCCAACACGTTTTTTCATACCACCGCTCAGTTCCGCCGGCATCTTGGCTTCGATACCGCTCAATCCTACGAGTTTCAATTTTTCTGCAACCCGTTTTCGAATTTCCTCCTCCGTTAGTTTGAGATGCTCACGAAAAGGATATGCAATATTTTCAAATACCGTGAGTGAATCAAAAAGTGCAGCCCCCTGAAACAACATCCCGACATGCTCGCGCAGTTTAATGAGTGCATTCTCATTCATCCCGGTTATATTATGATCCAGAACTATAATCTCTCCTTTATCGGGCTGTATAAGTCCAATTAATTCTTTGATAAGGACGCTTTTCCCGGAACCACTTCCTCCAAGGAGTGAAATAATTTCCCCCTCCCGGACAGATAAATTGATTCCATTATGAACCACGACTCCATTAAAGGATTTATGTACATCTTTGAATTCAATAATTATTCTGGACATATAAAAAGTTTCATAACCTCTGATATCCTGAAAACATTTTTCTAAAATACAACGAGAAACAATTTTGTCAGAAAAAAATCGGAAATCAGGATCAAGATGGAGGTGGTCACCACGGTAATTGTTGTAGACCGTCCAACACCGGTCGTCCCACCGGTCGTTTTTAAACCAAAATAACAACCAATTACCGCAATGAGAAATCCGAAAAACACCGTCTTCCCTACTCCGCTCAGAAAATCTGTCATCTTGACTGTTGTTAAAACGGAATTGATATAAAAAGTACGATGAATCTCAAGTTCGAAGAGGGATATAATCATACCCCCAAAAATTCCAACAATATCCGCCGTAACCGTAAGCAAAGGAAGCGTAATCATTCCTGCCAGAATCTTGGGAGTTACCAGTTTTTTAACAGGGCTTGCTCCCAGGGCGCGCATGGCATCAATCTGCTCTGTTACTTGCATGGAACCAATCTCTGCCGCTATACCTGATCCCACCCGTGCACCAACCATAATGGATGTAAGAACAGGTCCGAGTTCCCTCACCAGAGACAGTGATACAACACTCCCAACATACATTTCAGCGCCGTAGTAACTCAATCCATAAATTGTTTGAAGTGCCATGACCATTCCGGTAAAGAGCGCAATGAGGTCTACAAGGAAGAGCGAACCTGCGCCAAAGTTGTCTATTTCTCTGAGGGTAAGTTTTACATTAAGAGGCGGGATAAAAATCCCCCCAAGTCCCTTCATTGCCAGTAAGGTGGCCTGACCAAGGGAGAAGATAACCCTTTTACATGCTTCATCAATGTGTATTAAAATATTCTTTAACATACTATTCTTCCCGGAGCTTGAATGATTTTACCGCATTTTCAAAATCACTGCGGACATCCTCAAACGAATCAGATGGCGCCCAGTACACTAAATCATAAATATGGTCATTTGTCCTGATAACGTAAGAATCAATCTTCACGTGCTGATCATCCATTTCACCAGTCAATATGGTATGCATTGCCTTTTGATTGTCGATAGTTACCGGCTCCGTTGAGAGTATCTTCTTTCCTTTTAATCCAATAAAAAGCTGGGTATTGAGTATTTCCAGGGTGTATTTCTTATTTTCCAGGTCACTGGTGATAAAGGCCATCATGGCATGAGATTGTTTATTCCACAACGCCATATCTTCTTTACCTGCTTTCATCGGCTCCCACCCATTTCCCGTAATGTTTAAAGTATATTTTTTATACAGTGGAGAAATCGTGCGTTTCCCGGCAGACCATTGAGCACAGCCACCCAGAACACCAAGCAAAATACCTGATACCCCGAGCCATTGAAGTACGTCTTTTTTTTTAAAACAACTCAATAGTTTTGCTCCTGTTGTTATAGTATTACGCTGTAAATACTTCTTTTTTTGCAACTTTTTCATAGCGCAGCTAAGCCTCAACCAATTCTCTTGTGAAAGCGGGGAGATTGCTTCGGAAAAGACCCTCGCAATGACATTTACTATGCACTTTGATGGCACACGGCACATTGCCATTGCGAGCGGAGCGAAGCAATCTTTCCATCATAAACAAATGTAATTGTGAAAAACTTACACAAAAAAGAAGTTTTTACAGAGTAATACTATAATCCCCTTTACCCCCTTTGTTAAGGGGGACACTCTGAAATCTCCCTTAGAAAAGGGGGATTTATGGGGTTGTTCCCTTTGATCAGGGAATTTGTTTGCGGCATTGCTGCGATAGGAACTATTCAAAACAAAAAAGCCTTTGTGGTAATCTGAAAAAAAGTCTATCAATTTACCAGGGGTAAGTCAATAACCTTAAGTACCGATGCATTCAGAGAATAAGTTTTCCATATCAATCCTTGACTTATCCTGGTTGTTTATTTACCATAAGAAAAATTTTCTCATAGATGTGCGAATATATCTTATGTATTTTTTATGAATTAACCTATAAACACTCATGACGCCATGATAACAGTCGATACTGCAGTCAAAATTGTTACCGATGTAATAGAGCCGCTTCCATCAAGATTAGTTCCCTTTGAAAGTTCGCTGGGATTTTGCCTTGCCCGGGATGTCCAATCGGATATTGATATGCCACCCTTTGACCGTTCGGCAATGGATGGATATGCCGTTATCGCCGAAGATACCACGAATGCCCCGGTTGAATTAACGGTTATTGAAGATATTGCCGCTGGCTACATGCCCCGGAAAAAAGTAGGGCGCGGACAGGCATCCAAAATTATGACAGGCGCCGCCGTACCCGAAGGAGCCGATGCCGTGGTTAAATTTGAGGAAACGGAGGACATTTCTTCACCGAACCGGGCAAAAATACTTAAATCAATCAGGAAAGGCAGTAACATTTCAAGATGCGGCGAGGATATGAAAGTTGGCCAGACCGTACTTCGCAAGGGTATGATTATCAGACCGCAGGAAATAGGCATCCTCTCAACGGTAGGAAAATCATCGGTTGAGATATATTCAGCGCCAACGATAGGCATCATTTCCACCGGCGACGAATTAGTGGAGGTAGGCACAAAACCTTCCCTCGCCCAGATACGAAATAGCAACGGTTACTCCCTTGCAGCGCAGGCCAGACGGATGAAGGCAGAAGTAGAACTCCTGGGTATTGTTAAAGACAGAAAAGAGGAAATTGCCAACATCATGTGCAGAGGTTTAAACAAGGACATTCTTATCCTTTCCGGCGGCGTCTCGATGGGTGAATATGACCTTGTCGGCGATGTGATGAAGGATTTGAATACCCATATTTATTTTGAGAAGGTGGCATTGCGTCCGGGAAAACCAGTCATTTTTGGCAAAAAAGACAGGACCTTTATTTTTGCCCTCCCGGGAAACCCCGTGGCATCCTTCGTTACCTTTGAATTATTCATTTATCCCACCATTCGGAAGATGATGGGATTTTCTACCCTCCACAGAACAACGGTAAAGGCGATCGTAGAAACGGAGCTACTGGTTAAGAGAAAACGCCGTGAATACCGTCCCGCACACCTCTCTACACAGAACAATCAATGGCATGTCTCGCCCGTTGAATGGCATGGCTCCGCCGATCTCCTGTCTACCACGCGGGCCAATTCTTTACTCATCGTCCGCGAAGACGCTGAGAAATATGCCGCGGGACAACTTGCCGACGTTATTGTCCTGGATTAAGAAGGAGAAAATTTGAATTCCTGCTATCAAATATCGGCTTTTTTATTCTATCCGTTCAAACAAATATTTTTCATCGGATTCAATTTCGTATTCCTTATATGAAAAAGTCCATTATCGCCCGCGGTATACGGGTGAATAATTTAAAGAATATTGATGTAGAAATTCCCCATAAGAAACTGGTGGTGGTTACCGGGGTGAGTGGATCAGGGAAATCCAGTCTGGCGTTTGATACCCTCTTTGCCGAAGGCCAGAGACGCTATGTAGAATCCTTTTCGGCCTATGCGCGGCAGTTTTTGGAGAAGATGGATAAACCCGATGTCGACCACATCGAGGGAATCCTTCCGGCCATAGCTATCCAACAGAAAAATCCGGTAAAGAACAGGCGTTCCACGGTTGGTACTGCCACAGAAGTCAATGATTACCTGCGCTTGCTCTTTGCGCGGATTGGAAGGACGTACTGTCATACCTGCAAGCGGCAGGTACAGGCAGACACGGTATCCCATATCGTTGAAAACGTCCTGTCATTACCCGAAGGCACAAGATTTCTGGTCGCATTTCCCATCAAGGTGAGCAAAGAAGTTTCAGGCCAAACGCAGACAGACATGCTCAAGGAACGGGGATTGGTGAGAATACTTGCTGACGGCGTGATTATTGATATTACCTCGGAAATAAAGGATTGGGATATCCGTTCCGCAAAGGCCGTCTATGGCATTGTCGACCGGTTAGTTGTAAAAGAGGATATCAAAGAACGCCTCGTGGATTCCCTGGAATCGTCATACCGGTTGGGGAGTGGTCATTTAAGTATTATTTATACTTCCCTGGATGGTTTTTCCCATGCTCAAATAAAGGGTAATATCCTTGAAATTCAGGGTATTCCCTGGATCGAACTCAGGTATAGCAAACAATTCTTCTGCAGTTACTGTACTCTTGAATATCCAGAGCCTTCGCCTGCGCTCTTTTCGTTTAACAGCCCCCTTGGCGCTTGTCCGAAATGCCAGGGTTTTGGGCACACTGTTGATATCAATCTGGACGCCGTCATACCAGACAGGAAGAAGTCCTTAGCAGCAGGGGCAATTGTGCCGTGGAATACGCCTACGTACTCAGAGATGTATGAATCACTCAGGAAGGCTGCGCATACATATAATATTCCGCTCGATGTTCCCTTCCGTGAATTGACCGGAGAACAGGTGAAATGCATTTTGGAAGGAAGAAATGAATTTTGCGGAATCTACGACTTTTTTGCATGGCTGGAACAGCGAAAATACAAGATGCATATCCGTGTCTTTCTGAGTAAATACAGGGGATACAATCTCTGCGCAACGTGTAACGGAACCCGTCTGAAAGAACATGCCCTGAATGTCATGATTCATCATAAAAATATTGCAGAAATATGCGCCGTGACGATTGAGGAGGTTTACCGCTTCTTCCGGGAACTCGAGCTTTCGGAGCATGAAAAAAATATTGCCCATTTAATCTTACAGGAGATCCTGAAGCGATTAGATTATATGATGAAGGTCGGCCTGGAATATCTCACCCTTGACCGTCTGACCCGCACACTATCCGGCGGAGAGGCGCAGAGGGTAAATCTTGTAACATCGCTCGGCTCTTCGCTGGTAAATACCCTGTATATCCTGGATGAACCCAGCGTTGGGCTTCATCCGCGGGATACGGACAGATTAATACAGATACTTGAACGGCTGCGGGATATAGGAAATACAGTAGTGGTGGTTGAGCACGACAGAGAGGTAATCAAGGCCGCAGATGAGATCCTTGACCTGGGGCCGGGTGCGGGCGAACATGGCGGGCTCCTGGTATATCAGGGTTCGTATAAAAATTTACCGGGACAGAACGGATCGCTTACGGGACAATATTTAAAAGGCAACAAAGCAATCAAAGTACCCTCCAAACGGAGAAAACCTGCCGGCAAGGCTCTTGTGTTAAGGGGGGCGTCTGAAAATAATCTAAAAGACATCGATGTAACATTTCCCCTGAATATGCTGGTCTGTGTAACGGGTGTGTCCGGCTCTGGGAAAAGCACTCTCGTACAGGATACCCTCTACGGTGCAATGATGAAGAAACTCGGAGGTTATGGGGGATTCGTGGGAAAACATAAAGATATAGACGGCGTGCAGTTTATTAAAGACGTTATCCTTGTTGATCAATCTCCCATAGGCCGTACCCCACGATCCAACCCCATCACGTACGTAAAGGTATTCGATGAAATCAGAAAGCTCTTTGCATCAACCCGGGATGCCCGGATGCGTAATCTGGATGCGGGTTCTTTTTCGTTCAATGTGGTTGGCGGCAGGTGTGAACATTGTGAGGGCGCCGGTTCTCTTGTGGTAGATATGCAATTCCTTGCGGATATCTTCGTAACGTGCGAACAATGTAATGGAATGAGATTCTCTAAACGGGTGCTCGATGTAAAATATAAAACCAGGAATATTCACGAAGTTCTGGAAATGACCGTGGAGGAAGCCATTTCCTTTTTTCACGACTCTCCGCGCATTATCAGGGGTCTGGAGTATCTTCAGGCAACAGGGTTGGGTTATTTAAGGTTGGGCCAGCCTGCCACCACACTATCAGGCGGCGAGGCGCAGAGGCTTAAACTGGCAGCCTTTATGGCCCGGGGCGCTAACGATACGACGCTTTTTATGTTTGATGAGCCGACCGTTGGACTTCACATGGATGATATTCAAAAACTGATGAGCTGCTTTCAGCAGTTAATCGAGGTTGGGCATTCTTTGATCGTGGTGGAACATAATCTTGATATCATTAAATCCGCCGATTATATTATTGATCTTGGACCTGAAGGCGGCAGGGCGGGGGGATATATTGTCGGGTGTGGTACGCCTGAACAGATATCGCACAGAGAAGCAAGTTATACGGGTAGATATCTGAAATCGTATTTAAAGGTTTAGGAATTTCAAACTTTCTGTTATTACCTAACCCGAACGAGTCGGAAAAGACCGTAGTGGCAAGGCGCGCCTTGCCACTACTTAAAATATTTTTGCCGAAAATGTCAAAATATTATTTGTAAGATACTAACACACCCCAACCCCCACTCAAGTGGGGACTAAAGAAGTCCCCTCCTGGGAGTGGATTCAGGGGTGAGTATTAATCTTGAAAATAATACGCAGGTGTTACGATGCCAAAGTTTTTTCTTTGTGATTTTTCGACTTTATGGTCTAAAATGGTATCGATATGTTTTGGATATTATAGCCAATGTCATTAAGTTAAGGATTATTTGATCAAAACAACCCCCTTTATCCCCCTTTTCTAAGGGGGACTTTTACGGCAGGTAGCTTAACTTAATGACATTGATATTATAGCGCTGTAAACTATAAATGCATCCCGAAGAGGAATAGGAACAAGTGAAATTGAACAAAAAAAACATCTTATTTACCCTGAGCATTATCATCAGTATTGTTTGCTCCTGGTTATTTGCAAGGAAGATAGAATGGTCGCTCCTGGTTAATGCCCTCAGACAGGCCAATTACTGGTTTGTTATCCCCACCCTTATATTTTCCATGCTGGTTTATCTTGTACGAGCATTTCGATGGCAGGGGTTGCTCTCACATATTAAACCAATTCCTGTAATGAACTTGTTGTCAATTACCTTCATAGGTTTTATGGCAAATAATGTTCTTCCTGCCCGGATAGGGGAGGTATTACGCCCATTCTTGTTGTATAAAAAAGAGGATGTAAAGTTTTCCACATCCGTTGCAACGGTAATTGTAGAAAGAATATTTGACATGCTGGGACTTATCATACTAACGGTAATTGTCATTATGCTGTTACCCCATCCTTCCCGCGATCATCACACACACATTGTTCAAGCGGCATCAGGTGGAATGGATGAGATCAGGGAATCGGTTATTCCATCTTTAAAAAAATGGACAGAGGTATTTGCCGGTGTGGGTATTCTCACCATTGTGTCTCTTTTTCTGGTTGTTATAAAACCGGATTATTTTAAAAAAATACTCCTGGACGTCTGTTTCTTTTTGCCGCACAAAATAAAAGACAGGATTTTAGGATTTTATGACTCCTTTGTTCACGGCTTGAAAATTCTCGAAAACAAATTATTAACGATATGGATGATGGCGCTTTCCCTCGTGATCTGGATTTTAAGCGGAGCGGAAGTATATCTGTTGGGATTCTCCTTCCACATGCACCTGCCATTTATGGGCGCATGTCTTATTGCGATCTGCCTGGCATTGGCAATTGCTTTACCGCAGGCGCCGGGATATATAGGCGTCTTTCATATTGCCGTGTTAAAATCCATGGATATTTTTGGGATACAAACCTCAGCCGCACAGAGTTATGCCATAGTATTGTGGGCTATCGGTGTCTTTCCTTCTACCATTGTTGGTTTTCTCTTTCTCTGGCGGGAGGGCATTGCCTTTCGTGATGTAGTGAAACTGGAACATGAAATTGTGGAAGGAAATTTGGAAGAGATGGAAGGGATACCGAAAGATGCGTTTGATTAGGGAATGCCTTGGCTAAAAACCCTGTTTCGTTATGCAGTAGTTCACATCCGGATAATCGATAAAAACCAACCGTTCGTTTTATCGATTCCGTTGTTTTCAACAACTTATTTATAATGTTAAAGATTTTCAATGTTTTTGGTAGGAGCCAACTCCTGTTGGCGACCGGAGCTTGCTCGCCGGTGGGCATGTCCATCGCCGTCAGGAGACGGCTCCTACCAGTCACCGTACTGCCTAATTTAATATTTCAGATTTTGATGATAGCATGTATAAGCTATAATATTTCGTTTTGTAAACAGATAATTCCAGGGTATTTTAACAATAATATATCCAAAACTTAAAACACCTGCGCGTGATGGTACTTTCATGAAAAAAATTTTAAAAACCACAATTATCTCATACGACAAATTGATACTCGGCTTCTTATATGCCATCATCATTATTGTTCCCCTTGTCTTCGATATTCGTATTTACAGTGTCTTTGATCTCAGCAAGCTAACCGTTTTATACTTGCTATCGCTGGGTATAATAGGCGTCTGGTCAATTAAGCGCGTTTCGAAATCCGATTTCAGGTTTTTCAATACGCCCTTAGATATTCCCATGCTTGCTTATATTGGAGTCTTTATTCTTACAACGATCCTCTCCATAAATCCTCTTATGAGTCTCTTTGGAACTTACAAGCGTTTTGAGGGTTTGACAGCTACCCTGTGTTATGTTTTTCTCTATTATACCGTGGTCAATTTCGTAACGACGCGAAAGAGGCTCTATTACCTCATTATTTCAATTATTGCCACGGCTGTTCTTGCATCTTTTTACGGAATTGCTCAACACCTGGGACTTGATATATTCTCATGGAGTAATTTTGAGGCGCGTCGCGTATTCTCCACCTTCGGAAATCCCGTGTTTTTTTCAGCGTATCTGGTCATGTCCCTGCCTTTAGCCGTTGCCCTGTTTTTCAATAATAATTTTCAACCGGTCAAACCGCAGGTTTTAAAAAGTTCGCCCATCATCTGGCTCTTTTTCACCCTGTCATTGATAATGTACGCCACTTTCTGGCTTACCAACACCCGCGCGTGTTTTGTGGCGCTCCTGGGCGGCCTGACGCCGCTTTTGATCGTCATGTATAAAATACGAGGAAAAGATACGAAGAGATTTATCATCCTGGTTGCCTCGTTTTTACTTATAGGGGTGTTTTTTAATGTGCGGCACGAAACGTCCGTTATTAAACATTTTACCGCTGATGTAAAGACACCCGATATAACAAAAACATCTGAAATTACCGCCGATAGTTTTCTGCAAAAAGAAATACAACCTCCCCTTCCTGAACAATATCCGGCGATAAAAAGACCCCTGATTGCAACAAGGCTCTCTGTTACGGGGTCATCTTTCTCCCGTATATTCCAGTATCTCGCTGCCCTTGAGATCATTAAAGACTATCCCCTCTTTGGCATTGGTCCGGATACGATAGGAATTGTTTATCAGAAATATTTTGCCAGGGTATTTTCGCTGCAGGAAAGCGATGGAGGATTTCCCTTTCCACGGCAGGACAGGATTCACAACGACATCCTGGATACCCTCGTTACCCGCGGGGTTTTTGGCCTGGGTACGTATATATGGTTGTTGTTTACCTTTGCGTATTTCGTGAGAAAAAATTATACGATTTTGGACATGAAGGATAAAACACTCTTGCTCAGTCTCCTGGCAGGAATTATCTGTTATCTTATTCAAAATGAATTCAGCTTTGGAAACACCCCCATCGTATCGCTTTTCTGGATAATGATGGGGTCGTGTGTCTCGCTCATAAAAATAAGCAAAACGGAGAGACCGGAACAGACAGGGGATAGACAGAAGATTGTCAGAAATTATAAAGGTGAGGAGTTGAAAAGTTTTGGCGCCGCAGCGCCTCAACCTTCCCGGCTTCCCAATTTCACAACTTTTCAACTGCCCGGGTTTTTTAAATACCTCTGGTGCGGAGTATTCCTTATTGCAATAGGTTTCGTTTCCATTTTCATCTTTAGTACTTACAAGGCAGATGTGTATTTTGAATATGGAAGACGCGTGCTGGAATACAGAAAGGCAAATGCGGAAGGGTCGGTTGACAGGGGGTTATACTTTATCCGGCACGCCATATTCCTGAATCCGTACGAAACATTCTATCGCGATGAACTGTGCAGGACATACCTTAAGATGGCGCACAAAACGAAAGACAGGGCGTGGATTGAACAGGCATTTGAAGAAGCTCAAAATTCCATAAACCTGATACCCCAGCACTACCTGGGGTTTTTCCACCTCGGCATGATAAATCAAATGTTGTTTGAATTTTTTGGACAAAATACCATAGACCTTGCCATTGACTATTATAAAAAAGGTATAGAAATGGACACCTTTCAGTCCCCCTTCCACGGCAATGTTGCTGCCCTGTATTTAAACAAGGGGAATCTGGATCTGGCAATCGAAGAACTCTATCAGGCATATCTCATTCGGCCGGACGAGCCAAGCTACATTGACCGCCTCGTAAAGGCGTATTTAGAAAAGGATAGGCCGGAAAGCGCCATCAGATTATTAAGCAAAACCATCGATAGGAATCCGGGAGAATCAAGCTACTATAACAATCTTGGAGTTGTATTAAGCAAAAATGGCAAATATGAAGAGGCATCCAAAAGATTCAAAAAGGCTATGGAATTGAATCCGGGAGAACAAACCTACACGATTAACTTTGCAACCTCACTCACCAGCCTGGGAAACTATACGGATGCATTACAAACCCTTCAGTCGTTCCAAATGTCCTATCCCGAACGTATCGACCTGAACATGCGTTTGTTTATCGCCCATCTCTTTATGAAAATCAGCGATTGGGAAAAAGCAGTTTTCGAATGTGAGCAAATCATTAAGATTGACGAAAAATTGACCGTAGCGCACAAAATGCTGGGCGTTGCATATTTCAATATGCAACAATATGACCGCTCCAGGAAAGAGCTCCGTCAAACCCTTGCCTTGGACCCGAATGACCAGGAAACCAAAGACCTGCTCACAAAGATACCGTCACAATGAAATTAAATCGTTACGATATTTTTAGCGCAGCTACGCTGCAACCAAATGAAGGCTGGAAGATTGCTTCGGAAAAGACCCTCGCAATGCACTTTGCCATTGCAAAGAGGAACCCGGCTATTGCGCCCTTATTCTGTCATTGCGAGCGAAGCGAAGCAATCTTTCTCTCATAAACAAACAGTACCTCCTGATAAGGGATGAAGGGGGTTGTAAAAAACTTACAAAAAAAGGAAGTTTCCATAGAGTAATACGATAATAAGCCATGACAAACTCGTACAACCAAATAGAAACTTTTTTTAATCCTTCTTCAGTCGCAATTGTTGGAGCAACGGAAAAGGCAGGAAGCCTGCCGGGTATTATTTTAAAGAACCTCATTGATATGGAATTTAAGGGAAAGATATATCCGGTAAATCCACGATATACGAGTGTCTTTGGTTTACCCTGCTTTCCTTCCATACTCGATATTCCGGATAGCTTAGCACTCACGGTAATCGCCATTCCGGCACACTTCGTATTGGATGTCATTAAACAGCAGGCATTGAAGCAGATACGTCACTCCATAATAATCAGCGCAGGTTTTCGGGAAATGGGAACGGAAGGTGGCGAGATGGAAGAGAACATCAGGCGTGTTGCGCTGGAAAATAATATCAAAATCATGGGACCGAACTGCCTGGGCGTCCTGGACAACTATGCCAATTTCACCACATCGTTCTTGCCCTGGGAGAGGGTGAGTAAACCCAAGAAAGGCTCGCTATCGATTCTTTCCCAAAGCGGCGCCTTTGCCATCGCCTTGTTAGACCTTGCGACGCAGGAAGGGTTGGGAATTGCCAGGATGGCAAACTACGGAAACAGACTCGATGTGGGCGAATCCGCCATTTTGCAATACTTAACGGATGACATCTCTACGAAGGTCGTTGCGATCTATATGGAATCTGTTGATCATGGGAGAAGATTTATTAATGTGGCAAAGGCATGTTCTCAGAAAAAGCCCATCGTTGCCCTGAAGGTTGGTAAAGGCACAGCAGGCATCGCCGCGGCCAAATCCCATACAGGCGCCATTGCCGGAAACTATGAGATTTATAAAGCGGCGTTTTTAAAAGCAGGCATTATCGAGGCAAACGGCCTTGAGGAATTTATTGATGGCGTGAAGGCGCTTTCCATGCAGAAACCACCGAAAGGCAACCGAATACTGATCGTAACCAATGGCGGCGGTTTTGGCGTTATGGTGACTGATCATTGCACGGAGAACGGACTGGAAGTGCCGCCACTATCGCCTCAATTAAGGGAAAAATTGCGAAGTAAATTCTCGCGATTCTACGTCGTGAACAATCCCGTTGACTTAACCGGCAGCGCTTGCGATGAAGATTATCGCACCGCCCTGCATACCTGCATGGCCGAAAGTGACGAATACGATGCGGCAATTATTATCTCCCTTATGGCCCCGCAGGGAATGACTGAACATATTGTGGATATTGTTGCTGATACCATGAAATTATCAGATAAACCTGCCGTTATCTGCACAGTAGTCGGGTCTTTTACCACGAAAGTCAAACAGTTATTCGAAGAACGTCAATTACCGGTCTATCCATCCCCGGAACGAAGTGTAAGGGCGTTATCCATGCTCTGGAAGCGAAATCTTTTGCAAAGCGGAGTCGCTCATGTATCTCAATGAAATTACTTGCAATCAACTGCTCAAGAAAGGAGAAAAATAATGATAAAGAAATTTTTGCCTGCTTTTTCAGTAGTAACGGTACTTGCTGCATTACAGATTGGGTCAATTTTTCATGGTGCGCAAGGACAATCCCCTGTCGGCCAGGAAAGATTTTTCCCATTTAGCCGTTCCACCTTTGCGTCAAAAGAAGCGGGCAAGGATGTGCGTCCGTTTTATCCGGCAGATCGAGGGGTAAGGTATCCCTTGGCAGCCCAATCAGTGCTTGTACCCGTAATTGGTGACAATGTGAATGTAATTGGTGCGAATGACGTGAGGATGCGGGCAAAAATCGGTGGTAAAAAAGTCTTCACATGCAATCCGGGGAAACAAAGCCCGCAGAATGAAACATCCTTAGCTGTAAACCCCAACAATCAAAACAATTTAGTCGGTGGAGTGAATGACTACCGTTTATATGTGCCCAGTGAAAACCGTTATGATGGCGGCGGTGGATTTTTCCGTTCAACGGATGGCGGCAAGAATTGGACGGCCGGAAATTTGCCAGGCCTGGTAACGGCAGATCCGAATGCGCCGGGTATTTATGAAACAGCCGGAGACCCAGCTGTTGCTGCCGGCCCGGACAACGTTTTCTGGTATGCCAATATTACGTTTAACCGAAGCGATGATGCCAATGCAGTAGCAGTAAGCCGGTCAACCGATGGCGGCGCCACGTGGAAGACAACTTTTGTCATTCAAACTTCAGCCGAAGAGGGTAAAACGCTTTTCAATGATAAAGAATGGATTGCAGCCGACCCAAAAGATTCAAAGAGAGCGTATGTTACGTGGACACAGTTCAACTATAATGCAAAGGGTAACTACATTTCGTCACTCATCGTCTATTCCAAAACCACCGATGGCGGCAAAACGTGGAGCACACCTCAACAGGTTACGCCGGAACTCTATAATCAGGGCTCCGTTGTATACATTGATTCAGGCGGCAATGTCCATGTTGTCTGGGAGTCGTATAATGCAGCCCTGTACAAAGACGGCATAGCGTATGCGATGAAGCCTAACGGAAGCGATACCTTTGGCGATACAAAATTCCTGGCAGTGGATGATGATATAATGGATCCTTTGGGATGGGCAGAATTCCGCACAAATAGTTACCCGTCTTTTACCGTAGATGGAAACAACCTCCACATTGTGTGGTCAAACTGGAATGGCAGGAACGCCGATATTGTTTACCTCCATTCGACTGATGGCGGTGTTACCTGGAAAGACCCAAAGACAATTGCCGGCGGCAGGTCAGACCAATTTTTCCCATGGGTTGGCGCTGACAAGGGAAAGGTCTTTGTAAGTTACATGGATCACAAGGGTGAAAAAAGGTCGCGCTACCACATGTCCATCATAGCTTCAAATGACAACGGTGATACATGGTCAGCGCCTGTCAAAATCACTACCCGAAGTTCAGATCCGTCTAAGGGCAATTATTTTGGGTATCCAAATTGTGCACCGGGCTTCATTGGTGATTACACAGGTATTGCTGCTGGAAGTGATGGTGTCGCACATCCGTTTTGGACAGATATCCGAAAGGGGAATAGTCCCGGCGACCCCGGTACAACGTATGATCAGGACCCATACACGGCAACGGTTACTATTCCCTAACGGTAATTTTAAAATTTTCATTCACAAACGAATAAATTTGTGGTAAAAACTAATACTGCGTTGGTGTCGGGGAAAAGCCTTGGTAGCACCGTGCTCAGTTTTGGGCTTATCTGAGCTGCTTCGACACCAACGCTTTTTATATATAAATCTTTTCCCCGCGTCCTTTGCGTTCTTTGCGGTGAGAGCTATATTTAAAACAATTTATGACCAACTCCGAAATCGAAAAAACAGACCGCCAGGCCATAGATAAGATTGTCAATGGCCGTTTACAGATAAAAAAAGAAATCGCAAAGGTAATTATTGGGCAGGATGCAGTCATTGACGACCTCCTTATCGCCCTCTTTTGCAAAGGACACTGTCTTTTTGTGGGAGTGCCAGGGCTTGCAAAAACACTCCTGGTAAGCACCCTTGCGGAAGTCTTAAACATGAGGTTTAATCGTATCCAGTTTACGCCCGACCTCATGCCCGCCGACATCACGGGTACTGATATCCTGGAACAAGACCACGCATCGGGAAAGCGCTTTTTCAAATTTATCAAAGGACCTATCTTTTCGAATATCCTCCTTGCCGACGAGATTAACCGTACGCCGCCAAAAACGCAGGCTGCTTTACTTCAGGCAATGCAGGAATATAAGGTTACCGCGAGCGGCACAACCTACAATCTTGATCTCCCTTTTATCGTTTTTGCAACACAGAATCCCATTGAGCAGGAAGGTACGTATCCCCTGCCCGAGGCGCAACTTGACCGGTTTATGTTCCAGATCAACGTACAGTATCCGTCGAAAGAGGAAGAAATCGAGATTGTAAGGACTACGACATCTGCCTTTAAACCAACGGTCAATAAGATATTCAGTCCCGAAGAAATAACAGGTCTCCAGGAACTCGTCGCCAGGGTGCCTGTTGCCGATTATGTGCTCGAATACGCAATACGATTGGTGCGTGCATCGAGACCAATGGACGCCAGTTCCCCTGATTTTATAAAGAAGTGGATTAGCTGGGGGGCGGGCCCGCGCGCATCTCAATATCTCATTCTCGGAAGCAAGGCGCGTGCACTGCTCGACGGCAGGTATGCCGCCACCTGCAATGACATACGTGCCATTGCCAAACCCATCCTTCAACATCGTATTATTACCAACTTCCACGCCGAGGCCGAAGGAAAGACATCGTTGGGTATTATTGAACAAATACTCGACACCACAAAGGAACACAGTTAAGTTTGTGGTATTAAATCAGGCCTTCTGCGACTTTTTATCTGTAGAGCGACGAGGCTCGTCGCTCTACAAACATTTTTTTTATGTCACCCTGAAATCGTGAAAATATTTATGTCCATGTAGTTGCATGGCTTTATGCCTGCGCCTTCTCACCCATGAAGGGTGCGGCTACATTTGAATTTTCGAGCCGGAGATAAAAAACACCATGCCAGAAAATCCCTTTGATCCCGTAACGTTGTCAAAGATCGCCAACATGGAATTACGTGCCCGGCTTGTGGTAGACGGAGTCCTGTCCGGTATTCATAAAAGTCCTTTCAAGGGTTCCAGCATCGAATTTCTGGAGCACAAGGAATATTCGCCCGGAAATGAGATAAAACATATTGACTGGAAGGTACATGCACGGACAGATAAATATTACATCAAAGAGTTTGAAGAAGAAACGAATCTTAAGTGCTACATATTCATTGACACCAGCGGGTCAATGGGGTACAAATCAACCGGCATCAGCAAGCTGGAATATGCCTCTACTCTGGCAGCTTCACTGTCGTATTTATTATTAAATCAATCTGATCTTGTTGGCATGATCAGCTTTGGCGATAAAATCGTGCAGTATGTTCCTCCACGGTCACGTATTACCCATCTCCATGTGCTCCTGAATACGCTGACAACCCTGAAAACAGGGGGAAAATCCAATATCAGTGGCATACTGAATGAATTTGTCGAGAAGATTGGCCGTCGTTCCCTGGTTATCATCATATCTGATTTCCTTGATGACATAAAAAAAATCATTCATCAATTAAAATACTTTCAGGTCAAAAAAAATGAAATTATCTTATTTCATATCCTCGATCCCTATGAGCTGACATTTCCTTTTGAGACTACTACGTATTTCGAATCCATGGAAGACGACCGCCGCATCCTTGCAGAACCAAAATCTATTAAAGACCGATACCTTGCAGAACTCAACCGTTATCTTGAACAATTCAAACAGTCCTGCCTTGAGAATCGGATCGACTACTGGCTTATCAATACGACAACCCCCCTTGACCAGACACTCATTAAATTTCTGGCAAGAAGAGAAAGCGCCCCGCGTCCATCTCATAAAGGCTAAATAATACATGGTGGAACTTACCACGGAAATGCCTGGCGCAGCGAAGCCGCAACCAAATTCGAAATACGAATATCGAAATATGAAACAAATTCAAATGACAAAAAACTCAATGCTCAAAACTTTACGTAAGCATAATCTAATCAATGCCTTACAGTTATGCATTTTGAAAAACACGCAAAAAAACAAGAAGTTGATGGATTGTAGTACGGAATATCATGGAAAACAGTAGACAAAGGGCATTGAAAACGTGTATGTTGTACATTAAACGTTAAGAAATTTCAAAGCCGTGTAGAGACACAATGCATTGCGTCTCTCCCATCTGTTTGTTTGTAGTGGCGACTTCAGTCGCTTCCTTGTGATGGACAATATGCAGGTATGACGACTGAAGTCGTCACCACAAACTTGAAGTATAGGAATTTCAAACAAGCCATGTAGTGGCAATTCATGAATTGCCACTACACTGTTAAAAAGTCACCGAATACCTAATTTAAAATTTAGTAGCGTAGAATATTGGAGACCTGCATACAGAAGCAAGATAAAATCTTGTCTCTTGCTCGTCATGTCTGGTTTCTCATGAAAGGCCCAATGACTAAATTTCCAAATTTTACTCCGTAGGAGTGCCGCAGGTTGGATTGAGGAACGAAACCCAACATTTTTCATGAAGAATATCACGTATTGTTGGGTTTCGCTATACTCAACCCATCCTACACAACATTATGAGCTTTTGTAAAAAAGTCAGTTTTAAGTGTCATTGCGAGCGAAGCGAAGCAATCTTTCTCTAAAAAATAATGATAGGGGTTTGCTTCTCTTTGCTCGCAACTTCGGCTTCAGTCGTTCCTCCTTCGCAATGACACGACAGCAGGCTTTTTGCACAGGCTCTTTACGACTGCGACTTCGCACCCATAAAGGGTGCGGCTACATTTGAATTTTCGAGCCAGCGTTTTGTTATAGGATAGACAGTAAAATTGTGCGGACGCTTCTATTAGCGTTCTCCGCGCCCTTTGCGGTGAACTATTACAAACATTTAAGGAAGGAGAGAGATTATGAGTAATAAAAAATGTTTATTTGTGCTGTTTTTTGTGCTTTCGCTGGGGTATTCGGCGTTTACCAATATCTCATCGGCTGCATGGACAACAACGACGGTGGACAGCGCTGGAGATGTAGGCCATTGTACCTCCATAGCGCTGGACGGAGCAGGCAAGGCATACATTGGCTATTTGGATAATACGAACGGCTATCTCAAGTATGCCACCAACGCCTTTGGTTACTGGGATACCCAAACGGTAGATATGGAATCTGCAGGGGCTTATTCCTCACTAGCAATTGATAAGTATGATAATGTGCATATAAGTTACTACGACCTGAAGAACCGCGACCTGAAATATGCCACGAATGCCACAAACTCCTGGGTAATCAGGACGGTGGATTTGAAAGGAAGGGTGGGAGAATATTCCTCTCTAGCGGTTGATTTGACAGGTCATGTGGGTATCAGCTACTTCGACCGTACGAACTATAACCTGCGTTATGCAAACTCTTTGGTTCCTTATGGCGCCGTAAACACAAGGCCTTTAAAACCAATGTCACGCATACGACATAAAAATTAATTACAGATGAGGTAGTGTTTGGCTGTTTGTAGTGGCGACTTCAGTCGCTTCCTTGAATGTATAGGAATTTCAAACGGCCATGTAGTGGCAAGGCGCGCCTTGCCCTTACGCTGTTATAGAACTTGCCGAAGGCTAATTTATTAGTAGCGTTGTCAAGTGGAGACCTGACAAAACCCTCCATTTTATAGTTATGTCATGCATCAAAACCGTTGTAGTAATAGGCAAGCCGAATCTTGGTAACGTTCAGCGCTCCGGCTTTACTCCACTTGCTCTGTTACCCTCATGTTAACCGTACGCATAACTCGTTCTACTTTTACTTGTCGTCTTACCCATTAGTCTTTTTTCTATAGCCGTAAACATGTCAGGCTTGGCATTCTCAAGGTATGAAACAGTATGGGCATATCCCTTTGCCAAACAATACTTAATTACTTCTTCCATTATATTCCTCTTGGATTCAATCATCTTCTCGATCGTCTTCTGACAATCAACTAATGGCCGTATCGCACATATCTCCATAAGCTCCGACATCACATGCAGCCATTCTGTACCCTTACGCCTGACACCGTCCTGCCGCCGGACATACTTCGCCTGATACGGTATATGCCACAAGCAACGCGCTGGATAAGTATCTTGACCTTATCTTTCAAAACCATCCAAAATAGAAGTATCTCCATCGGTGATCAAAGAAATTAGGGAAATCTCTTGAGTACCTCAATACTCTTATGAAAAAGCCTATCCCACCCACCATTGTAATTTCCTATGTCAAGGCCTGCTACCCTCACGCCTCCGCCTCTCTTATATTGGGTCTTCTCCTTATCGAGTGGGTAAAATGAGGGGAAAAAATTCATAGAACCCTCTATAAGACAGTGTTTTTTGCTTGTTTGAGCGTCTAAAAATATGATATAAATCTGCATGAGAAAAAAACGGTCACTGTATGATGCATATCACTTCCCTGGTTTTAAACCACAGCGCAGGGTATCAGGCATTTTTGGTGACCCCAATGCCTTAGTGATTAAGTTCAGCCGGCAGGGAAAAAAACAGTTTGCGGTGCTTGTAACAGAGTTCACCGTACCTTCTACGACCGCAAGGATAGACAAGTTCGCGATCTATCCTGCGGCAATAGGCGTGTGTACATCGAGCTTGAGATTCGACGCGTTTTCTGTCTGAGTTGCAACAAGGTGAAACAAGAGAAGCTGGCATTCCTTGCGGATAACCCTTTCTACACAAACCGCTTTGCCTTCTATGTTGGCAAGCGATGCAACACACAGACGATTAAAGACGTTGCCCGGGAATTACACCTTGACTGGAAGACCGTCAAGGAACTCGAAAAGCAGTACATGAGGGAGAAACTCCGCCATGCCGGAAAACCAAGTCCGAAGGTAATCGGTATTGATGAAATTTCTATTCGCAAAGGCCATATCTACCGCATCGTAGTAAGCGACCTGGAGAAGAAGCGTGCGATTTGGTTTGGTGGCAAAGACCGTTCAGAAGAAAGCATGAATCTTTTCTATGACGGGCTGGGGATACAAAAAGCCAAGAAAGTACGGCTTGCGGTTATGGACATGTGGAAAGCTTTTGAAAACTCCACCCGCCAGCACGCACCACAGGCTGCCATCCTTTACGATAAGTTTCATGTCATAAGACATCTGAACGAGGCATTGGACAAAGTGAGAAAGAGCGAATATACCAGACTGACCGGCAAAGATCGTAAGTTCATTAAAGGCCAGAAATACACACTTCTCTCTCATCGTGAGAATCTCACGATAGACGGGAGAAAGGCATTAAAGACGCTTCTGACTGCTAACAAGCGACTAAACACTGCCTATGTCCTCAAAGAGACGTTCGGACAGTTGTGGAGCTATACGTCAGAGGCTTGGGCTAGAAAGTTTTTTGATAACTGGAAAGCCTCATTAAAATGGCAACGGCTTAAACCGTATGAAAAATTCGCAGAACTGGTTGAACGCCACTTTGATGGCATTGCCGCATTCTGCAAACCTGAAAATAAGGTCTCGCTTGGATTCGTCGAAGGTCTGAACAACAAAATTAGGGTTATTCAACGTCGAGCTTATGGTTTACGAGACGAAGAATATCTCCGGCTCAAAATCTTGACCTGTATGCTGCCTGATATCTAATTCAGTACAAAAATGGCTCATTTTACCCACTCGATAGGGAGAAGACCCCTTATATTGTACAAATACCTTGAGTTCCTTGCCTCGTTTTGCTATCCCCTTCATGCCTACACCTGTCCCGTCTGCTTCCCCCAGGGAAGTTCCTTGTCGTCCACTTTGAAATCTATTTCTGATGCCGTCTTCTGCACTGCTTTCCATATCGTCATCTTGTCTACTGTCCACCCAAACATGGTTACGATCTTCTTCGCAACACGGTATGTCGTTAACGACCCTACCAGCCTTCCGGTATGTCTCCGCCGGTATTCGCTTCATCGGCTCTATCCCCAGAAGCTTACGAGTTATATACATCTTATGCCCACACTTCTTGCACTGAATCTGTAATTGTTGCAATCTCACCCACTGAAATACCGTCAGTATCTTCGTTTCCTTCCATGCCTTGTCTTCCAGATAAACTCCTTGTCATTGCCATATCTTTCACAGCAGAACGGCTTCCTGAATTGCACCATTGCATATTCCCCAAACCCTATGAGCACCTTCTGGATAAAATCCGTCAAAATCTGCGGTAGCAACTTGCAAAATGCTGCTAGTACCGTCACTAAACTGCTATTCGCCATCTCCACGCTAAATTGACAATCAAATTCTATTGTGATACTATTACTACATGAAATACCACCCATTTTGCCCTCCTTTTCTTTATGGTTTAATTTTTCGTTAATATCATTTTTACCATAAATGGAGGGCAATTTCTTTTTCTAAGTCTCTCTTTTTCTACTCTACCAATTTATTGCATAGGAATTTTCATTATTATTTATGCGGTTTTTGAGGCGGTGTTGGTAAGACAAGCGTCTCGCTTGTCCTGTATCTGTTTGTTGCTTTTGGTTTGGTCAACAGGGACGGTTGACCTACCATTTCTTTTAACTTGAGGTATTTTATCCTGTTAATTCTGTCTAACCATTATGGAAAATATTTTGCATGATTTCCTTTCTTAATCCACTCTTGCTCCTTGGGATTCTGGGCGCATCCATCCCCATTATTATCCATCTCATTAATAAGAAGAAGGCTATTTCCCATAGGTTTGCCGCCATTGATTTTATTTTACAAACCGAAAAGCGCATCTCGGTGAAATTCAAGCTCCGGCAACTCATCCTCCTGATCCTCAGGACATGCCTGATTATCTTCCTTGCCATAGCGCTTGCACGGCCATTTCTTAAAAACTTTGGTGGTGGAACCGCTGAAAAAAACACACCGACCAGTAACGTCATCATTATAGATAATTCATACAGCATGCAGTATGCAGACGGCCATGAAACACTTTTTACCCATGCAAAAAATGCAGCGCGGGAAATTATCAGTAATTTAACAAAGGACGATGAGGCGGCAGTCATTACGTGTAGCAATAAAACACTACCGGTTGTCTCTGAACTTGACTATGACAAAAAGCATCTCTTAGATTTTGTAGAACAATTACAGCCCGGTTTTGCCACAACCTCTATCACACCTGCATTGGATGCGGCAATCGAAATATTAACCTCGGCGAAAACCCCGGTGAAACGGATATTCCTGATTACGGACCTGACACGGAATGGCTGGGATGTTCAGTGGTTCAGGGGTGGTAATGAAAAACTGCGGAACCATGTGTCACGGATTCACATTATAGACCTGTCCGGAGGCAAGCCACTGAAAAACATCGCCATTACCCATCTCGAACCTAAGCTTGAGTTGTCAGAGAGAAACGGGGAAGGCCATATTCAGGTTACGGTATCCAACTTTTCATCTGCACCAGTCAGGAGCCTCATGGCGCAGGTATTCATAGATCAAAAAAAGGCAACACAGGGTTTTTTTAATATGGACGCCCACGGGTCGGAAACAAAGGAATTTTCGTTTACCCTTGAAAAAGGAAGAGACCATAACGGCTGGATTGAAATTCCGGGTGATAATTTAACCGTTGACAATAAGCGATATTTTGCCATACATACCACAGATAAAATTAACGTCTTGTTGGTCGATGGCGATCCAAAGACAAATATATACGAGAGTGAGACTTTTTATCTGGAAAAGGCGCTGAATCCAGGACGGGAACACTCATCGCCTATCAAACCCACAGTATGTTCAATACAGGAAATAAATAATATTTCGTTTGCCAACTTCTCTATCGTATTTCTGTGTAATGTCGAAACAATTTCCTACGAAAAGATACGGGAACTCGAAACATTTGTTAAAGATGGCGGGGCAGTGATTTTTTCGCTGGGAAATAAGGTAGATGCTAACTATTACAATTCCTCATTGAGTGAATTGCTCCCTCACAGACTCCACACAATAAGGACTTTTTCCGCCAACAGCCCATTATCAGAAGAACAACCACTTTCCCTGAAACCGGCAGAGCCAATCCATCCTGTTTTGCGTATTCTTTCTGAAGCCGACAGAACGGCCTTGTCTTCTGCGAAATTTTATCGGATATTCTATGTCGACCCAAAAGTACAGGGAATGAGCAAAACGATACTCTCCTTTTCTAATGAAACCCCTGCCTTTATTGAAAGACAAATTGAACGTGGACGGTGTATTCTCTTTACGTCAACCATTGACAGGGATTGGACCGATATGCCCATAAAACCCTTTTTTCTGCCTCTTATGCAGCAATTGTGCAGGTATTTATCAGGGGGCGCAGGAGAAGAAGGACAGAACGAAATCATGGTCAGACAAGAGTGGCAATCCCCCTGTCCTTATGACATGGAAAAGATAGAAATTACTAATCCTGAAGGCACAAAAACCGTAGTGCAACCGCAATTGACAAATAACGAAAAATCTTTTTTATATGGCGAGACTTATATGCCGGGGATATATGCCATCACGGTAAATGGAAAGCCGTATCCACAATTCTCCTCCTGTTTCCCGGTTAACATAGACACCATAGAGTCTAACCTGGACAAGATAGAACAGAAAGAACTTACAGCCTTAATGGGGGGAATAACCATTACTATAACCACGTCACATGAAGGTGAAGGACGGGAAGTGCTCCTGGGAGATGCCAGAAAGACCCTCTGGGGAACCATTTTATTTCTTACCCTCTGTATCCTCTGTGTTGAATCTTTTATTTCGAGGAAGTGAGGATTAAGGTGAGGGGTATTTTCGTACCAACACTATACAAACGTCATTG
The DNA here is from genome assembly GCA_046350595.1 of Candidatus Brocadiaceae bacterium. Classification (GTDB taxonomy): domain Bacteria; phylum Planctomycetota; class Brocadiia; order Brocadiales; family Brocadiaceae; genus JAHFOW01. Next base: position 36,978 of record JAXMAC010000010.1, read on the forward strand.
CGAGCGACAGCGAAGCAATCTTTCTCTCACTTTTTTGGCGTTTGCTAGAGCAACCCCATCTTCTCATCAAACCCGCACATCACATTCATGTTATGTACGGCCTGGCCTGAGGCGCCTTTGATGAGATTATCAATAGCGGAAAGGATGATAATGCGATTTTCGGTAACCTTCGTGGCAATATCACAAAAGTTGGAATAAATCACGTCCTTTGTCTTTGGTGTTTCGTTGCCTTCCTTGAGGCGAATGAAGGGTTCTTTTCTATAAAATTCTTTATAAAGCCTGTGTACTTCACTATCACTCAAAATGAAACCGGTCTCCCTGAGATTCTGTCTTGGCTTTGCATAAATAGTGCACAGGATTCCACGGTTCATGGGGATGAGATGGGGAACAAACTGAATCGATACTTTTTGGCTTGTTTTGATGGAGAGGATATGTTCGATCTCCGGACTATGGCGGTGTCCACCGACGCTATAAGCCTCGATGTTCTCATTGCACTCGCAATAGTGTGTATCTTCCCTGGGTTCCCGTCCACGACCCGATACACCTGACTTTGCGTCTACAATGATATCGTCAGGATAAACAACGCCGTGTGTAAGTAATGGCGCAAGCGCTAATATAGTCGCCGTCGTATAACAACCGGGATTGCCGACCAGATTGGTCTTTTTGATTTCTTCCCTGAAAAGCTCCGGAAGTCCGTATACGGCTGTTTCTATTCCTGCGCTGTCCGTGTGTTGCGCCTTGTACCACTTCTCGTAAATTGATTTGTCACGAAAGCGGTAATCGGCGCTAAAATCAATGACCTTAATGCCCCTTTTCGTAAATAAGGGGACATACTGCATGGAGATCGTTGGCGGCAAGGTAATAAAAGCAAGGTCAATATCATCGGGAAATTCCTTGTGTTCAATGGGTTCACAGGATACATCGAGCAGGTTTTTTAATGTGGGAAATATGTCCGATATCCTGGGACGGTCAGTCCTTCGAACGCCAAGATAGGTAATCTTTACCCTTGGATGTCGCAGGAGGATTTTTATGAGTTCAAGACTGGTATACGCGGTAGCGCCGATAATTCCAACGTTTAACATAGGGAAAAATTAAAACACAATGGGGAAAATGAGTCAATGAAAAACCTGCTATTCTTCTTTACCGGGAAAATCTCGTGTGTCCTCTGATTCACCCGCTGGCGCTGTGCTATCTGAGGGTATTTCGGTGGAAAGTTCCTTTTTCGGGGCAAGTTTCCAATCCTGAGTTTTTGAATCCTTTTCTTCTAAAAAGGGTATACCTGTGGCGACCTGTTTCCTGTTGTATTCAAGCACATGTTGAGTCTGGAGGAGTCCTTGATTGATGGAAGTTAATTCAAGTATCTTTTTTTCGAGTTCCTGTACTTTTACGCGATACTTTTCGGTTTCTGTCTTCTGGTGTTCATACCTGGCTGCTGTCTGAACAGCAAAAAAAAGACACATAAAGCAGAATGCCACGACGCCGATCTTCGTAAATTTTGCCATGTTGTCATTAATTTTCAACATAGAAAGATTATTTCAAAAACCCTTTCTCTTGTCAATTTTAATATATTCTAAATATTTGACTGTAATAAATACCTAGCGCTGCTACGCCGCAGCTAAATCGCCTTACGAAAGCTGGATTAAATAAAACAATTCCTGTGCGAAAAGACTTTTATTACATGAGAGGAGATTGCTTCGGAAAAGACCCTCGCAATGATCTAACGCCACAGCAACTAAATCCTCCTTATCAAGGAAGTTGTAAAAAACTTACAAAAAAAGAAGTTTTTACAGAGTAATACTATAATTACATACAATAATTTTCCTGTTTTATCGTCATTTATCTTGACTGAAATGGATAAATTTGATAATTATGGATATTATTTTTTTTCATCTTATAGTCTTTAAGGATAACCATCCATGACCGAGTTCATAAGTAAGCTTGAAATTAAAAAGATTCATCGCATATTACAAAAAATTATTCAGATAACTACAAAAGTCGATATATTCTGTTCTGCCCTTCTCCTCCAGGCATGGAGGAGGGTGTACTATGTTTTTAATAAGCGCGAGGTTTACACAACTTTAAAAAAACGTAAGGGAAATTGTTTGCGGTGCGGGCGATGTTGCCAGGCATCGCTCAAATGTCAGCATCTCGAGTACGACGAAAATGGTCACTCGTTATGCAAGGTATACGACCGGAAGCCACACCTGTGTACCCTTTATCCTTACAATAAAGACGATTACTTCTATCACCTGAAACCCACCTGTGGTTATCGTTACGATGACGAATAACTATTATGAAGAAGACACCTCTTTACAATGCTCACGTTAAACTGAATGCAAAGATGGTGTCTTTTCATGATTATGAAATGCCGCTCCAGTATAGCAGCATTATCAACGAACACCACAGTGTCAGAAAAGCAGCCGGTCTTTTTGATATATCCCATATGGGGAGAATAGAGATTTCCGGCGACAAGGCGCTCTCCTTTATTCAACACATCATTACCAACGACATCGCCCGTCTTGCAAATAATCAGGCGCTCTATACGCCTCTGTGCAATGAGCACGGTGGAATTATCGACGACATCCTCGTTTACCGGTGTTCTGAAAACCATTTTATGCTGGTGGTAAATTGCTCCAACATGAAAAAAGACCTTCGCTGGCTGCGAAATCAATCCTTCGATTATCAACCGCTGGAAATAAAGGATTTTACCGATTGCATCTCCCTTATTGCATTACAGGGACCTCTTTCAACCCGCGTCCTTAAAGCCACGTTCAATCGTACCTTCGATTCTCTGAAAAGATACACCTTTGCCGATTACCACTGGAATGATACACAAATAATAATTTCGCGTACGGGGTACACGGGGGAAGATGGCTTTGAGTTGTTTGTCCATGTGAAACAGGTGGAAAAATTGTGGAATCTCTTCCTGGAAAAAAACGTACAAAACGGCTTGCAACCCATTGGTCTTGGAGCGCGGGACACCTTGCGGTTGGAGGCAGGTCTTTTATTGTACGGAAACGATATGGATGAAACGATAACCCCTCTCGAAACAACCATCGGCTGGACGGTAAAACTCGACAAGGGTAATTTTATAGGTAAAGATGCGCTCATGCAACAAAAGGCAAAAGGTATCGAAAGAAAGTTGGTAGGCTTCGAGATGATTGACCGCGCCATCCCCCGCCACGGTTATCCTGTCATAGAGGACAATGAGGTCATTGGCAAGGTCACCAGTGGTTCCTACAGTCCTACCACAAACAAAAACATCGGATTGTGTTTGATACAATCCCCCCATGCCACAATAGGCGATGAAATTTATATTCAGATAAGGGAGAATAATTACGCCGCACGCATTGTGAATATCCCTTTTTACCGCAGTATCAAAACGTAAATGGTTGGTAAGATCAACATCGGGGCACAACTTGATCTGCCGGTAACAATTCACACGGTCAGTGTAACGTAGATTCCTGGGAGGATAGCAGGATTGCTTTGCTCCGCTCGCAATGACAGGGTGTAAAATGCAATGAAAGCATACGCTTGTCATTGCGAGGGGAAACAGTTATGGTGCATTTTCAAATACCGGGTATGCGAAACTCACTGTTTTTTACAGCGATGTTCAGGGCGGTGCAACGGGCAAAGGGAACATCAATAAAGACCCGTTGCAGCCTCATCAGCGCCAACGACTTCAGGCGACTATCATGTGCAGTTGGGTTCACCTGTTTTATTGCTTAATAATGCAAGAAGTATTTTCTTATACGAGTATCTTCAGCCACAATCAATGACCCTTCAAGTATATCTTTGTCAACCACAAGAAGCTTCTCGATAACATTGAAAATATTGGACACTTTTAGATTCTTTAATCTCATATAAATTATACCGTAGTATTTCATCATCAGTAACGCCAGAAGCAAGGAGTTCAAGGATAAATTCGACCGACACCTTGTCCCCTTTATAATTGGTTTCCCTCCAAGTATTTCTTTATTTGTTGTTATTCTTCCCATAACAATACCTCCACTTTTTGCAAAAGAGTAGCTGATGCTATTAAGTAGCATGTCCCCGGAATTTGACCAATACTCGTTGACCAATGATAACCTGGCCTTGGTATTTATTCTTTGCCTTCAAAGGAAAGAGTAATGCGCTTGTGCTGATAGAGATATTTAATCTCCATCATAACGATGGATGGTAGAATAATCAGGTTGGAGGGGTCAGATAATATAGATTTGGCTTTATATTTTTCTTAACTTTAAACATTTCAAATCGTCTGCATACCCTACCATTCAGATAGTGATTAAGTTTGCTTAAAAAAACCTTGACTTGTACTTCCTTCATTTCTATAATGATTTAGCTTTATAGTGTTCTGCGGTTGTTTCACAAGGGGTATTAAAAAGGGCAGATAGCTCAGTTGGTAGAGCACAGGACTGAAAATCCTGGTGTCGCCGGTTCGATCCCGGCTCTGCCCACCACTTTTTTCCAATGAAATTCATAAATGCCGATTGCTTCAGCATGGGTAACAGCCCGTTGAATATTTGCGTTCCTGCCTTTTACCACAACTTCCTTGTTTAGACGAGATAACACACGAAAGATATCCATTTTTTATATTATATGAGGGGCGCGGAATTTTTATTTTTGGTATTCACTTAATATGGGAAATTTACAGAATTTAGATACAAAATCGTTAGAAGATCGCTCAAAGGTAATCCGAAGACATGTTATCACGATGCTTGCCAAGGCTGGCTCCGGCCATCCCGGTAGTTCATTATCAACGGTCGATTTGCTGGTAGCGCTCTTTTATAGTAAATTGCGTCATAATCCACGTCAGCCTGCATGGCCTGACAGGGACAGGTTTGTCATGTCGAAAGGCCACGCCTGTCCTGCGCTGTATGCCACCCTTGCAGAGACGGGGTATTTCGGTATAGACAAACTTGATACGCTCAGGCAATTTGGAAGTATGCTTCAGGGCCATCCATGTATGAAAACAACGCCTGGAATTGAAATATCCGGTGGTTCGCTGGGACAGGGACTCTCTGTAGGACTGGGAATTTCCCTGGCGGCAAAATTGGACAATAAAGGTTACCGTACTTACGTCATGCTGGGCGATGGCGAAATTGAAGAAGGCCAGGTGTGGGAGGCTGCTATGGCGGCGAGCCATTATAAAGCGGATAATTTGTGCGCCATTATTGATCAGAATGGATTGCAGATCGATGGGTTTATCCATGAAATTATGTCTTCGCATCCGATTCCTGATAAATGGCGCGGTTTTGGCTGGCATGTCATTGAAACGAACGGCCACGATTTTACCGCTATCCTCGCTGCCTATAGCGAGGCGGAGGCTGTAAAAGGACGACCGACTGTTATTGTTGCAAAGACGGTCAAGGGGAAAGGTGTTTCTTTTATGGAAAATCAGGTAGACTGGCATGGAAAGGCGCCTACAAAAGAAGAGGCCGAACGGGCGCTGGCTGAATTAAAATAAAAATAACAATTCACCGCAAAGGGCGCGGAGAGCGCAAAGTAAACAAAGTTAAAGCATATTATATATAATTACTGTTACTCTCTAAGTTCTCTGCGGTAAACTTTCATGTTAAAAATAACGGAAGAGTAAAAATGACTGAAATGATAGCTACGCGTCAGGCATATGGTGACGCACTGGTGGAACTCGGCGAAAAAAACAAGGACATCGTGGTACTCGATGCAGACCTGTCAAAGTCTACAACGACGGCAAAATTTGGCAAGAAATTCCCGGACAGGTTTTTTAACATGGGTGTGGCCGAGGCTAATATGATGAATACGGCTGCCGGGCTGGCAACATGCGGTAAGATTGCCTTTGTGAGCAGCTTTAGTATTTTTGCGACAGGCCGGGCCTGGGAACAGATTAGAAACACCGTCTGTTACAGCGGGCTCAATGTGAAGATTGTTGCAACGCATAGCGGAGTATCCGTTGGACCCGATGGGGCGTCTCACCAGTGTATCGAAGATATTTCGCTCATGAAGACGATCCCAACGATGACGGTTATCGAGCCATGTGACGCCGTTGAGACGAGGAAGGTTATTTTTGCGGTAGCGGCCTATAAAGGGCCCGTCTATGTTCGTCTGGGAAGGGCTGCGGTTCCTGTTATTACCAAAAAGGAAGAGCCGTATACCATGGGAAAGGCGAGTATCCTCAGAACGGGAAAGGATGTGGCAATTGTCGCATGCGGGGCATTGGTTGCAAATTCACTTACTGCGGCCGACATACTTGCAAAGGATGGAATCGGGGCAACGGTGGTGAATATGCATACGATAAAACCTATAGACAAGGATAAACTTGTGCAGGTTGCCCGACAGGTAAACGCCATAGTAACAGCAGAGCAGCATGTGCTGGACGGCGGATTAGGGAGCGCTGTAGCGTCGGCGCTTGCACAGACGCATCCTGTGCCTGTTGAAATGATTGGTATTGATAACCGCTTTGGCCAGTCGGGTGAACCCGACATCCTCTTTAAAGAATATCACCTCCTGGCGGAAGATATAGTTCTTGCAGCACGACGTGCTCTTGAACGTAAGAAAAAATGAAAAGCATCATACGTCTTTTTTTCTCAATAATCTTCATATCAATAAGCGCCGTAGTTCTCGGACAGGACAAGCCGCCCGAAACCCCCCTGATAATTCAGCAAAAAGAAAGCGCCGATCAAGCCAGAGAAAAAGTATATGAGGAATTCGAAGAATTCGTAAGGGTCTTAAAGGAGGTACAGGATAAATACGTTGATGAAATAAAACTGGACACAATTCTTACGAATGCTTACCGTGGCATGCTTTCTGGACTCGATCCATATAGCCAGTACTTTAGCCCTGAAGAGTTAGAAGACCTGAAAGTTGAAACTGAAGGCGAGTTTGAAGGACTGGGAATTGAAGTCATTGTTAAGGAAGGACTGTTAACAGTAATTACACCGATTGTTGATTCTCCCGCCTTTAAGGCCGGAATACTGGTAGGCGACCGGATTATCAAGATTGACGGTGATTCTACCGAAAATATGAGTATCAGAGAAGCGATAAAAAAGCTTCGGGGAAAGATCGGAACAAAAATCACCCTGACCGTTGTCCATGAAGGCGATATAAACCCGGTTGATATTACGATTGAACGGGCAAAAATTCATGTCAACAGCATCCGGGGGGCGCGCATGGTTGATAGTGAATATAAGATATGGTATCTTGCCGTGACCAATTTCCAGGAAAATACCGTAAAGGACATGGATGATGCCCTTCAAACTATGATGAAAAAAGGTATGCAAGGTCTTATCCTGGACTTACGTTTTAATCCGGGAGGGTTGTTGAATGTCGCGGTTGAGATGGTAGATAAGTTCCTGGATAAGGGCGTCATCGTTTCTACCAAGGGAAGGGATAAAACGCAGAATTACGTATATCAGGCACACAAGAAAGGAACATACCCCAATTTCCCGATAGCTGTGCTGGTCAACAACGGGAGTGCAAGCGCATCTGAGATTGTTGCAGGCGCTCTCAAAGACCACAGGCGGGGTTTATTGGTAGGCGTCAGGACTTTTGGTAAGGGTTCTGTACAAAGCTTGATCCCCGTGGAAGATGGGAAAGCTGCCCTCAAACTTACGACGGCAAGGTATTATACGCCGAGGGGGATTTGTATCCACGAGAAGGGCATCGAGCCTGATATAAAAGTTCCGCTCACTTTAACGGAAACAAAGGCATTGCATGAGCATATGTCCGCCGCCAATATTGATACAAAGCCGGGCGAACCCAGAGATAAGGACAAGGAAGCTGTATTAAAGGGGACTATCCCACAGGAGAAAGAAAAACAAGCCTATGTAGATGTGCAGCTTGAAAGGGCAAAGGATGTCTTAAAAGGTATTGAGGTCTACGCAAAAAAAAGGCCTGCTCCGTAGAAACAATTATAAAAGAATGTTTTTCGGTAACTTGTTTATGAAAGCAGGAGATATTCCTGCTTTTTTAATGTTTATACTATGTTGATTCTCGGTATTGAAACATCCTGTGATGAAACTTCGGCTGCTCTTGTAAAGGACGGCAAAGAAATTGTGTCAAGTATTATTCTGTCTCAGGATGAATTGCACCGGCAGTTTGGCGGTGTGGTTCCCGACATTGCCTGCCGTGCGCATCTGGAATCTGTTATTGGCATCGTTGATAATGCCATGGCTGACGCAAAGATAAGCCTTAAGGAAATCGACGCAGTTGGTGTCGTTAATACACCGGGCCTGATTGGCGCATTACTGATCGGTGTGACCACAGCAAAGACGTTGAGCATGATACTGGGTGTCCCTCTCATAGCGGTCAACCACCTCCATGCCCATATTTATGCAAACAATCTTGAGCACGATACTATCCGGTATCCCGCGATTAGCCTTGTTGTTTCAGGCGGACATACCACGATTTTCCTCTCAGAAAGCGCGACAAAGCACGTTCCGTTAGGTAGCACCATTGACGATGCGGCAGGCGAGGCATTCGATAAAGTATCAAAGATACTCGGCCTTGGCTATCCGGGTGGACCAGTCATTGACAAACTTGCAAAACAGGGAGATCGTCGCGCTGTGTTATTCCCACGTTCGTATCTTGATAAGGACTCCCTCGATTTTAGCTTTAGCGGACTCAAAACCGCGGTGTTGTATTATTACAAGGGACAGGATGTAAAGACCGGGAAATCCAAACCACTGTCTGAACAGGAGATCGCAAACATTGCCGCAAGCTTTCAGGAGGCAGTGGTTGATGTCCTTGTCGACAAGACCATTCTGGCGGCAAAAATGCATAATGTGTATGGAATACTCATGGGCGGCGGTGTAGCGGCAAACTCCCGATTGCGACTGAGATTGAAGGAGAAGTCACGGGAATCAGGTATTCCCCTGTATTATCCATCTTTTAAGCTTTGTACCGATAATGCCGCTATGGTTGCAGGGTTGGCCTATAAAAAATATCTAGAGGGAGATATTTCAGGACTTGATATTGAAGCTATTCCATAAAATGACTAAACTAGTACATCGACACATAATTAGCGAAGCAATCTTTCTCTCAAAATCCATGGAAAGAGGAGATTGCTTCAGTCGTTCCTCCTTCGCAATGACACAACAGTAGGCTTTTTGCACAGACTCTAAAGCCTTGAGTTACAAAGGACGACTTGGCCATTACTTTCAAGTTAGGCCTTACGGCTACTTTTGATACGGTAGTGGCAATTCATGAATTGCCACTACAAACAAACCAAAACTCTGACAGGGTTTGAAACCCTGTCAGAGTTAACCCGGTTTGAAATTCCTATACATTAAATTAGGCTGCCTCGGCAGCGACTTTTTATGGAGAGCGAAGTGGTATTTCGCTCATAACGAAGCACCGCTTCGTTCTACAACTTTGAAATTTCTATACATATATTAATCATGGACATTGACGTTATAAAACAATTACTAGAAAGCTATAAAAGTGGAAAAGTATCAATTGATAATGTTCTGGGAAAGATCAAAGAGTTGCCTTACAAGGATATTGGTTTTGCCAAGGTAGATAGCCATCGCAATATCCGATGTGGTTTTCCGGAAGTAATTTTTTGTCTGGGCAAGACCCCTGAGCAGGTGGTGAGGATTGCAGAACACATTGTTGCCGGGGGAAATGACATGCTTGCGACCCGCGCAACCCCTGAAGTTTATGAGGCTGTTGCCGATGAATTTCCGGAGGCTGTTTACCATGAACAGGCGCGGACGATAACCATACGAAAGACACGGAGAAAGCCAAACAAGGGACTCATCCTGATTATAACGGCTGGCACCTCTGATATCCCCGTTGCTGAGGAGGCACGGGTAACGGCGGAAATTATGGGGAACAAAGTAAAGGTACTGTACGATGTCGGTGTGGCGGGCATCCATCGGTTGATGAAGAGCCACGGTGAGCTACTCAAGGCCAACGTGATTATTGTTGTCGCAGGGATGGAAGGCGCTTTGGCTAGTGTTGTTGGGGGATTAGTAGATTGCCCTGTTATTGGCGTGCCAACCAGTATTGGTTACGGCGCCAGTTTTTTGGGTGTAACCCCGCTTTTATCTATGTTGAACAGTTGCGCCTCCGGTGTTTCGGTGGTAAATATTGACAACGGCTTTGGAGCTGCGTATGTCGCATCATTGATCAACCGTACACGGAGATAAAGAGTTGGACTTGTATTGAAATGTTCCTAGGGCAATAGATATGCGCTCCGGGATGTGGACGTGCCGAATGAGTCGGAAAAGACCGTAGTGGCAAGGCGCGCCTTGCCACTACTTAAAATATTTTTGCTGAAAAATGTCAAAATATTATTTGTAAGATACTAATGCCTCGTGTATCTTCGTGCCTTAGCATCTTTGTGGGAAGAAAGGGTTGTTGTTTCATGTACGAAGTAAAAGAAATTCCGAAGATTCGTTCACGAAAACCGGATACCCATAAGGGGGACTATGGGCGGGTGTTCGTGCTGGCAGGTTCCCATGGCATGACAGGCGCGGCGTATATGTGCAGTATGGGTGCCCTGCGCGCAGGCGCTGGCATTGTAACGCTAGGGATTCCGGAGAGCCTTCACGGGATTGTGGCGTCAAAATTAACCTGTGTTATGACTCATCCACTCCCTGAAACACCGGCAAAAACCCTGTCGGAGTTGGGACGACAGGACATCCTTGATTTCTCACAACGGTTTGATGTTATCGCTATCGGTCCGGGTTTGTCCCAGTATCCGGAGACCAGGAAGCTGGTGCAGTGGTTGTTACAAAATGTGGACCGTCCTCTTGTGTTAGATGCCGATGGTATTAATGCCCTTGCTGATAATCCTGAAATACTGGGTCAGATAAAGAAGCAGATTATTCTGACTCCGCACCCCGGAGAGATGGCTCGCCTTATTGGAGCATTATCCACCCGTGAGGTACAATCGAAACGGATGGAAGTTTCGCAAATGTTTGTGAGGGGAAGAAAAAATGTAACCCTTGTATTGAAGGGCCACAAAACTATTGTTATGGATGATGAAAGGTTTTATATTAATACGACGGGTAATCCGGGAATGGCTACTGCCGGTTCCGGTGATGTGTTGACTGGTATGATTGCCGCCCTTTCAGGTCAACAATACACCGCCTTCGAGGCAGCGCAGCTCGGTGTGTTTTTGCACGGACTGGCGGGCGATCTTGCAGCGCAGGAGAAGGGAGAAATCTCTCTGATTGCAACCGATATCCTGGACTCTTTGCCCAGGTCTTTTATGACATACAGGGGAAATGCGTATGTATAAGCGATTAATTATTTTTGTAATTCATACGCTGGTTTTATTCTGGTATATCACTTCTCCGTATGCATCAGATGAATCTCATTTTACGCCTGACGGTTCTGTCAAGTACCGTGTAATTGAGGGAATTGAGTATTGCAGACGGAATATAGATATCTGTATCCATGATTTTGCAGCCCTGGATATTGATAGAGACCTCGAACATGCGCGAAGCAGGGGAATTCGGGCGCATGTAGTAATCCTTGAATATAACACATCAACTTCGAGGGGAAAATTGGCAGAGGCATTAATTCAAAAAGGATTTGACGTCAGAATCCTAAAACTTTCACAGGGTGAGGAAAGAGGAGAGGATTTTATTATTCTGGATGACCGGGTAGTTATAACGGGCGTCTTCAATTGGCTGGCATATCGGGACAGAAACATGGATAATACCATACTCTTTTCTTATGATAATGACAAAATACGCGCATACAAGGACACATTTTATAAACTTTTTTCAGAAGGAGAGCCTTCATCGTTTTTGGTGAGTCAAAAAGACCTCGTTGTGCAGGAAAGTTTACCTGTGTCTGATGGAGGTTCTGATAAGACGAGCGCTGGTCAGGTATCGCAAGGTTTTCCCTTAAGCAAGGAATTGCCGGAGAACGAATCTTCAAAACCTGCACAGGAACCAAAAGCAAGGAACTTTATAGACCTATCGCTTGAAGACATGTGGAATCAACTGGGCAAGGGAAGCGCCCTTTCCCGTTCTGAAAAGAATGAACTGTGGAAAAAATACAAGGATAAATATGTTCGATGGCAGGGGGTGGTCGTTTATAAGGGAATGGGACGTGTGGATTGGAATAGGGTAGGAGTGGGTCGTCAGGGTGGAAAAGATGCCGAAGTGGAAATTGTGTTTGATTGGCAGCTGTTTGAAAAGGTTATGAGTCTAAGGCTCGGGAATACGATTACGTTTACGGGTAAACTAGTTTCCCGTCCGGGTTTTAATGCCCCTTGCCGGTTGGATGACGGGGATATAGAGTAGCAGGTTAAGTTGTGAGTAGTGAGTAGGGTGGATTAAGGCGTTGGTTTTTACGCCGAATCCACCAATAATATTTCCAGGAAAGCTGAATTCGCTCTCGATTAATCAACCCTACCGCAAATCCTCAATAAAATGGAAATTCCTATGCATTTAAATTAGTTTTAATATTTTAGCCTGAAAGAAAATGTAACATAATGAGGGAAATAGCATATTGGGAGGATAAACATGAAGAAAATTACTGCAATTGTACGGGAAGATAGATTTTCAATGGTTAAAGATGCACTGTTAGATATTGGGTATCCTGGAATGACGGTAACTGAGGTGAAAGGACACGGCCATCAGAAAGGTATTACAGAACAGTGGCGCGGAAGAACATATAAAACTGACCTTTTAAAGAAAGTACAGATAGAACTGGTTGTTTCTGATAAGACTGTTGATGAAATTATCCAGTGCATTGTCAAGGAAGCCCAGACGGGAAACATTGGCGACGGTAAGATATTCGTCAGCCCCATCGAGGATGTTGTTCGTGTTCGAACTGGTGAAAGAGGCGAAAAGGCTATCTAGCCGTGCTTTATCAAAAATTTTTATCATCTGTATTTTACTAACATAGTGCGCGTGATACGATTGGCCTGAGGGCATGTCTTTTATGAAAAACACCGTGAGCTGTATGCTGGGCAGATTTAATAGCTCCATCCCGAAGGCGCCTATTTCCCTTTTATTTGCTTTGTTCATAGTTTGTAATGCATCGTTGGCTGAAACTATCCGGCAGGTTTCTGCAGGATGGGAACATACCATTGCCTTGAAATCCGATGGAACAGTTTGGACTTGGGGAGCTAACAAATTCGGCCAACTGGGAGATGGGACTACCATAGCTAAGTCGTTACCTGTGCAGGTTGGCGGGCTTTCGGAAGTTGTTACTATTGATGGCGGCGCGGGACATACCCTGGCGGTAAAATCAGATGGAACCGTCTGGGCCTGGGGGTTAAATAATTATGGACAATTGGGAGATGCGATGACCGAAAATAAAAGCATACCCGTTCAGGTAAACGGTCTTTTGGATATTATTGCCGTTGCATGTGGTGGTAATCACTCAGTAGCGCTGGATCGGAATGGGGATGTCTGGGCGTGGGGGGCAAATGAATATGGCCAACTAGGAATTGGCGGTGAATCTTCCCTGGGAAGCAAAAGAAATAAGCCGGAAAAGGTAAACGGACTGAGCGGAATTATTGCACTTGCATGCGGCGGAAGCCATACTATTGCATTAAGTAAAGATGGCGAAATTTATGGCTGGGGATGTAACCAAAAAGGTCAAATAGGAGATGGGACGTATATGAAGAGAACCGCACCGGTAAAAGTAAGTGGACTGAGCGGGATTATTGCTATTACCTCCGGCGGCGCTCTGGGCGGGGATACAAACTCACATAACCTTGCATTGAAATCTGATGGCACAGTCTGGGCATGGGGAAGTAACAGCGATGGCCAACTTGGAGATGGGACAGATATTGATAGAAATACACCCATACAGGTTGGCGGTCTTTCCCATGTTATTGCAATTGCCGGCGGCGGCGCTCATTCTATAGCCCTGAAGTCGGATGGTACGGTTTGGGCCTGGGGATGCAATTGGGCTGGCCAATTGGGCATTGGAATTCCATTCAGTGCAAAAAACAAGCCCGTACAGGTTAAATACCTGAGCAATATTATTACTATTACCAGTGGTTGGATGCATTCCATAGCGGAAAAGTCAGACGGCACCTTGTATGCTTGGGGATATAACGAACGTGGAGAACTGGGGGATGGGACATTTACGAATTGGTCATTACCCGTGCTTGTTAAATTGCCTTTATTGGAAACGGACACCGCCAGAGACATAACATCAAATTCGGTCACACTCCACCTTGCATCTACGGTAACAGCAAGGGATAAAGCGGGGAATGATGGTAACGATACCATTGAAATAACAGGTAACAGAGGTGTTCTTGCACCACCAACACCGGTGATTACCCAAACTAACCCTGAACCGGTTGATGCCGACTTGAAAACTGTAAATAGTACAGATAAAAATATTCTGGATATGACAGTGCCCGTGGTTAATATCACGACTCCGGCGCCCGGTAAAGAATATCTGAGTACAAACAGCACGATAACTTTGGGCGGCATTGCAACGGATAATGAGAGTGGAGTAAAGAGCGTGACATGGTCAGACGATCTGGGTAGAAGTGGTATAGCTGATGGTACTACAAGTTGGACAATTTCAGACATAGGTTTACCACCTGGCAGCATAACGGTCACGGTAACTGCGATGGATGGCACTGGGAATATCGGAAGCGCCAGAATTATTATTGCACACGGTATGGCACCCACGGTGATGACCGTATCAGCGTCGAATATAACTTCGGATTCAGTGACGTTGGGTGGCAAGGTAAATGCTTGTGGATTGTCCACAACGGCGTGGTTTGAATATGGAACAGAAAGTGGGCAGTATGATAATACCACCCCACTACAGAACCTGGATGGAACTGCAGATAGTGTGATAAGCGCAGGTATAATGGCGCTATTGCAAGGCAAGACTTACTATTATAGGGTGGCAGCCAGGAATAATGCGGGAACAACGTATGGAGCTGAAATGTCATTTGATATATTAGATACAACCGCACCGGTTGGTTCAATAACTATAAAAGATGGCGATACCCGTACTAATTCAACAACAGTTACAATAAATCTTGCAGCATCGGATAATATTGGTGTAACAGGCTATTACATTTCGACGAGTAAGGAAGTGTCTTTGGCAATTGCAGAGCGCTGGATATCCGTTCCACCTGCGGTAAACTATAGTGCAAACATTTCGTATGCATTGAGTGACGAAGATGGTACTAAGACAGTATATGTGTGGTTTAGAGATGATTCCTGGAATATATCTGAAGCAGTGAGCGATGATATTGTATTAGACACAACAGCTCCATCAATGCCAGGTAATGCTCTGGATAATAACATTGATAAGTCGACAGGGGCACAGAAGGCAACTGAAACAGTCACAGAGCACAAGAAAGTTAATAATGTTATGGGCAGTGTGACTACGAGTCTGGTTGTGGTGGAGGAAAATTTTGTAGCAGCTAAGGTAATCTCAAAAGAGGAAGCATCACCCGATCTCGTTGTTTCTGAGGTAAACACAAAAAACGATAACATCGGACCACCGGAATCAGCAAAAGAACATGTAGATAATAAGAGTAAAAAAGCGTCCGAATCCGCTCATATCAAAGACACAGACCCGCCCGATGGTTTTATAACGATAAATAATGATGAGAAATATACAGACTCCCGAAGTGTTACCGTAAATCTTTCTGCCACTGACAATGTTGGCATAGTGGGATATTATATTTCTATGGACACTGCCACACCATCGTCTTTTAATCCGGGATGGAAATATATAACTCTCACACCCCGGTTAAAAGAAGATGTTTCTTATATTTTAAGCGGCAAGAGGGGTGCGAAGATCATATATGCATGGTACAAGGATTTCACAGGAAATGTCTCAAAAGCCACGAGTGATGATATTGTCTTGAACATTACACCGCCGGTCGGTTCGCTAACGGTTAATAAGGGTAGCAAAGTGACGCATTCAAAAAATGTGGTAGTAAACCTTGCAGCCACGGACGATGTTGCAATTACTGCTTATTATATTTCCCTTGATGCAACAGTGCCAACATCAACAGACCCCGGATGGAAAACAATTACGCCCACGACTTGTTTTACCGGAGACATTCCATACAATCTGAGTGGCAATGATGGATATAAAACGATATACGTATGGTATAAGGATGTCACCGGTATGGTATCGTCTGTTTCCAGCGGTGGCATCATCCTGGATGCGAAAACAACAAAAAAATAAGATACGCTTATTTTCTAAAATATCATAAGTATAATAACGGCAAAGATATAAAATTGTATTCCTTTTGTTATGTCTTGTTTATGTCGTACGTTATCTATTCATTACTAACGGAACAGGTCTTTTATCTGCGTTTAAAACGAAATCGGTTAATGCGCCGATTGCCCTTACCGGCGAAGAAGAAAATTGGCGGGATATCTGGCGCCGGTGGAAGGACGCCTTCAGCGTTGAGAAGGTTACCGATAGGTTTTTTGACGAGTACAAAAAGGCATTTTTCAGGCTCAGGGATACCTTTAAAGGCCAGGAAATACCTATTAAGGATGCCCATGAACTTTTCCAGCAATTCCTGAACAGGCTCATGTTCCTCTACTTCATCTCTAAAAAGAGATGGCTCAATGATGACCACAAGTTCATCAAGTGGTACTGGAACAGGTATAAGGAAGAAAGGCGGCATGATAGAGCACTGGCGGATTCTTTTTATGAAAAATGGCTCAGGATACTCTTTCTTGAGGCATTTAATAATCAATATAGTCATCCTTCTTACCACCCAAAAGATATTGAGGCAATTCTCGCCTCAGCGCCTTATCTGAACGGGGGACTCTTCCGGAGAAGTAACCTGGATGATTTACCTTTCAAAATCAGCGATAACCTCTTTGAAGAAGTCTTCAACTTCCTTGAGCAGTATAACTTCACCATTCGTGAAGAACTCCCCTTAGATATTGAGGTTGCCGTTGATCCGCAGATGATCGGGTACGTTTATGAATCCCTCTCCAATGTAGCAGAAGAGATATATGAGAGACAGGACCTCGGCATCTTTTATACGCCGGCGGTGGAGGTTGACTTCATGTGCAGGAGATCCCTTATGGAATATATTGCCAATCATGTAGTGGCAATTCATGAATTGCCACTACTAAACATTTTGAAATTTGTGATGTTTAAAAGACCTTTTGAAGAGGTAATAAACACAAGGAATCTGCTTGAAATAGAAAAGGCAAAAGACATAGTAAAGACCGATGCATACCGTGTATTCCCTGTAAAGCAGGA
>JAXMAC010000011.1:0-1100 GCA_046350595.1 Candidatus Brocadiaceae bacterium
AATCTTCGAGCCCCAGTTCCCTGATAAGGTCTTCGGCAGTGCCCCGTTTTACCCTCCCTGCTTTTACATCTTCAAGCGACGCACGCACGCGGGTAATATATGCCTCATCTTCCGCCTCAATCAATTCCCGCTATCGATCTTCGGAAAGCACCACATACCTGGGTTGATTGTTTTTGATTACATGGACAGGACCTTTTTTCAAGGCTTCGTCAACTGCGCCGATTCCCCGTCTTTTAATATCCTGTGCTGCAATAGTGTTCATATTATAGACTCCTTTCAGTACCTGATTTGGTACCGAATATGCCTGTCTTTAGACTGTCCAGTCCACAACCTTCAGATTTTATAACAGTTCAACCTACTCGAAATAAATACAGAATTACACTTTTCGTTCGACTAAGCTCACGCCGAAGGCTCACGACAAAGTCAAAGGAGGATTGACACACCCCTTAGCCCCTCTCCAGAGGGGATTTCGTTAAGTCCCCGTTAACAAAGCGGGACTACGTCGTGCCGACTTTTGTTGAGGTAAATGCAAATATTGGTATCAAGCATGAACTTCATCAAACAGCGCCTCCCGCTTCTGTGTTTCAGGCTGTTTTCTTTCGCTCATAAAATCATCAGAAAATTTTTCGAGACTCCTGATAAGTGTGTCCCACGTCTTTTTCGCGGGAATAAGGACAGCCATGTTACCTTCTTTTTTGATAAACACGTGAGTGCCTTCGAATCTGAACTCTTTTGGCAGCCGCACTGCCTGACTCTGACCATTTTTAAAAAGCTTTGCCTTCTTCATATTTCACCTCCATATAGTATGTATTGTTTATATATACTTTTCATGTATGAGTTACAAGGACAAAAACAATTATTATGCCGCCAATACTTCATTTAACTCTTCCAGCGAATTCCGTAAATTGCTTCCAAAAGATAAAAATACATACTAACAGATACAAGTCTATAAAAAGACTTTATAATGTTTTAACGGTGCAGTAAAAGTTGTTTCCTGACGGCGGCTGGCAATTCACAACGGCGTGCGTGTGTCGGGGGTCGCCAACAGGAACTGGCTCCTCCCAAAAACTTGGAAATTCCTAAACATCGAGATATATAAG
>JAXMAC010000011.1:1200-16122 GCA_046350595.1 Candidatus Brocadiaceae bacterium
GTGTATCAAGGTTTGTCCTGCAAAGGCCATTAAGAGGTATCAGGGATTTGCGGATGTAGCCGTGGGTACGCCTATTATTATACCGAAAGAAAACCCATGCGTTTTATGTAATGGGATGCAGTGCATTTCTGCATGTAAAGAAGGCGCTTTAAAGCCTGTTGAACGTATTGATATGATCAGGATGGGCGTTGCCATGATTAACCAAACACGCTGTCTTGCCTGGGAAGGGCAGGATTGCCAGCTTTGTTTTATCAAATGCCCTCTCCAGGGCGATGCAATTTATCAGGAGGATGGCAAGCCTGTAATTAATGCAGAGAAGTGTGTTGGTTGTGGCATTTGTGAATACACGTGTCATACCATTAACAATACCTGCGCAATTAAGACCGTAACGAAAAGGGGGGCGTAATGCCTGAATGTACAATTCCATTTACCTGTGAACTTTGTGAAAAGCAGTTATCTTGCCAGTTGGACCAGATTGAGCATAACAAGTGGGCAATCGCTCAGCGTATGAAAGATATTGCATACAAGGTTGTTGTTATGAGCAATAAAGGCGGAGTCGGTAAGAGTACGGTGACGACAAACCTTGGCGTTGCCCTGGCTCAAAAAGGTTTTCAGGTAGGTATTGCTGATGCGGATATACACGGGCCAAATATACCCATGATGTTGGGCGTAGAAGGAAAAAGGCTCAAGGGCAGCAGTGGCGGCGTATTGCCTTTGGAAGTAATGCCGAATTTGAAGGTTGCATCACTTTCATTTTTAATTGAAGATCCGTCGATGCCCGTTATCTGGAGGGATTCTGCCAAGTGGGATTTTCTCTGCGAGTTAATGGGGAGCGTGTGCTGGGGAAATCTTGATTTTCTCCTCGTTGATTTGCCTCCGGGAACTGGCAATGAGGCTATTTCTATTATCGAATTGATAGGAAAGGTAGATGGCTCTGTCATCGTTACAACGCCACAGGATGTTGTTCTCCTGGATGTGAAAAAGGCAGTGCTCTTCTGCCGCGACAGTAATGTGCCTATTATTGGGATTGTTGAGAACATGAGCAGTATGGTATGTCCGCATTGCCACAACCATGTGGATGTATTTAAAACAGGCGGCGGGGAAAAGATATGCATGGAACTGGGTGTGACATTTCTTGGCAAGATACCTTTGGATCCGGGTATTACGGAGAAATGCGACAAAGGCGAGGCATTTGTCGCTGCATTTCCTGATTCAGAGTCGTCAAAGTCATTCCATGAGATTGTCAAGAAGTGTGAAATATTTGTAAAGGCTCAGAGAGAAGCCAAGAATAATTATACGGAATTCATGGAGGTTCCCTTTCTAGGAAAGGTTCCGGTAGACCCCGATTTTGTAAAAGAATCCAAAAGTTAACTGCTGAATGAATACGTTGAAAAATTTGTGTATTCGAATCAGAATAAAAATAATATGTATGGTTGATTCGCAAAGCCTTCCATAGGTTATATTTCTCCGCGCCCTTCCTGAAAATTATTTATGTCCAGTTTATGGTGATGTATGTTTCGGTCAATCAAAAATAAATTAATTGTTTTGTTTTTGATTGCCGTTCTCACGCCATTGCTGATAATGAGGCTTATTGCATATCCCACCGCGCAAACAAGCATTCAGGAAACGACTATTAGCGATTTGCAGTCTATAGGTTCTCAAAAGGTCGTCCAGGTGGCAGATTGGTTAAATACCCTCAAACAAAATGCCCTTCAAATCTCACAAAATCCATTTGTAACATCTGCTGTTAGCTTAGAAAAAGCGGATGTCAATACCGTTTTACCATTCATATCTCATATTTCCCGCGATGCAGGTTTTCGTGTGTTTATAATCAGCGATGCCTCAGGCGTAGTCAGGTTGTTGACTGATAATAGCATGATAGGTAAAAACATATCCGGTGTTGAATGGTTTAATTCTATAATCCAGGGCAAGACGCACATTTCGGATAACATTCCTTTAGTTTTCAGCAATTTGCCAGAATTTGAAGGTTGGCAAGCAGCGTATCTTTCCGTACCCATAAAAGACGGTGAAAAAGGTGTTGTAGGTGTGTTGATGCTTTGCGTTGATTTGTCTCTGTTTAAAAAAGAATGGCAGGAAATACGCTATGGCGACGCCTATGACGTGTATGTGGTGAATCAGAACGGCGTGATGATTGCCAAATCGGATTTTAATGAGCAATCAAGCAACATGAGGGATTTTAAAGAAAGGGCTGATTTTGAAAAGGTTGTCGTTGATCCGCAAACGGGAAGATTTACCAGGAGTGTATTCCAGTGCCTGAATGGAAAAAATGGATATGACGTGGACGGTTACACAAATTATGTGGGTGAAAAAGTATTGGGGGCGTGGTTTTATATTCCTGAGCTTAAGTGGGGTATTATTACGGAAATGAGCGTTGGGAAAATATCTTTAGCAATTAATGACCTCAAGAATCCCATATCGAAAATTCTTTCGTATCTTACCATTGCCGGTGTGATAATGGCGGTTGCCGGGATTGCATTTGCCGTTTTGATAGGCCAGAAAATTGCCAACCCAATTACAGAATT
This sequence comes from Candidatus Brocadiaceae bacterium, assembly GCA_046350595.1. GTDB lineage: Bacteria > Planctomycetota > Brocadiia > Brocadiales > Brocadiaceae > JAHFOW01. Next base: position 3,744 of record JAXMAC010000011.1, read on the forward strand.
AATCAAGGCGACGCGGAGGATATCAGCCGGAGATTTATCACAGTACGTTGTGATAAAGACCAGGGACGAAATTCGTGAATTAGCTGATGCGTTTAATGTAATGGCTGAGTCGGTGCGAGAGAAGACTACAAAACTCCAGGAAGCAAAAAATTTTTTGAAAAGTATCCTCGTAAGTTCCACAGAACATTCCATCATTGCCCTTGATTTGGATGGAAACATCCAGGCGTTTAATGAGGGCGCCAAAAGGATGTTTTTGTATGCGCCAGAGGAATTAATTCAGAAATCAACCATTCAGATACTCTATACAAACGACGACGTGGAATCAGGTATGATTCGAAGAACATTGGAGACAACCCTGAATGCCGGCCGACATGAAAGCGAAATGCAGTTTTTGCGAAAAAATGGAGACGTGTTTACCGGCTATTGTACATTTACAACCCGTCAATCTATGGATGGAATGCCTGTTGGTTTTGTTATGATTACACGGGATATAACAAGACAAAAACTATTAGAACAGGAATTGCATAATTATACGATTCGGCTGGAAAAAATTGTTGAAGAAAGAACGAGAAAATTACGGGTATCCGAGGAAAAATACCGGCGTCTTTTTGAAAGCAGTAAGGACGTTGTGTTTTTCTGCGATACGGAGTGCCAGTTTGTAGAGATTAATCAGGCGGGCGTGGACTTGTTTGGGTATGAATTGAAAAACGATATCTTAAAACTGAACCTGATTCGCAACCTGTTCTTTAATCCGGATGAAGGTAAAATGGTTAAGGATACGGTGTGTAAAAATGGGTTTATCAAAGATTATGAGGTGGAGTTGAAAAATAAAAGAGGACATCGGGTCCCCTGTTTGATGACGGCCAACCTCAGGCGTGATGAACGAAATAATATTATAGGTTATGAGGGTATTATTATTGATCTGACGGAGCGCAAGAGGATTGAGCAGGAAAAGGATATTTTAAATAACATCAACAAAATTTTAGCCTCCAGTTTGGATCTCCGCGAGGTTTACAAATCCCTGAGCGCGGAACTCAATAAGGTTATCGATTTTGACCGAATGAGTATTACCCTGCTCGATGAAAAAAGGGATGAATTCATCATCTTTGCAGTATCGAAAGATTATCCTGCGTCTAAATTGGAAGAGGGTCTTCACTATCCCAAATATGGTACTCTTGCAGGTAAAGTGGTTGAAAATGGCGAGGTTTACATGGTAAATGATACATCCCGTGGTACTTTTTCCACAGACCCTATTTTATTAAAAGAGGGCATTAAGTCCCGCTTATCCTATCCATTGATATGCAAAGGAGAGATTATCGGGAGTCTGAATTTCGGGAGCAAAAACGTTCATAACTATTCAGAAAACCATGTTGATATTGTCAATAAGATAGCCCCGCAGCTTGCTATTGCAATTGACAACACACGCCTATTTGATAAAATTAGAGAGTCTGAGGAAAAGTACAGAAATCTCGTAGAAGACATTGAAGACGTGATATTCCGGCTGGATAAAAGCGGCAGATATTTATTCCTGAACGGCGCGTTGATGAATGTTGCCGGATATGCCCCCCAGGAATTTTATGATAACTCCTCTCTTGCAATGGAGATGATACATAAGGATGATGAGCATCTGGTCAGGGATACGATCAAGAAGGTTATAGAAGGGGAACTTAAGGTCTCCAAGGATTTAGAGTACAGGATTTATTGTAAAAATGGTGAGGAGCTCTGGGTATCCCAGAATACCTATCCCATTAAAAATAAAAAAGGAAACGTTATCGGTATTGAAGGGATTATCCGTGATATTACCGATAGTAAAAGGATAGAAGAACAAATACGCCGTTCCGAACGTTTGGCGTCTGTTGGAGAATTAGCCGCTTCGATTGCACACGAGATACGTAATCCCCTGGGTGCGATATCAAACTCCGTGTGCATGTTAAAGCGTGACCTTACTTTAAAAGATGACGATGAGAAATTATTAGGGATGGTTGCTGAAGAGACCGAACGGCTAAACAATATTATCACCAACTTCCTTACTTTTGCACACCCGTCAGCATATCATTTCGTGAGAAGCGATATTACCGAAATTATTGATGAGACGCTCTTTTTATTAGAGCAGGACGTCAGATTTAACAGGGAAATCAAGGTTAATAAGGTTTACGCCCATGATATCCCCAGGGTTTATCTGGATCGAGACTGGATAAGGAAAGTTTTTTGGAATTTATTGGTAAATTCAATTGATGCAATGCCCGAAGGCGGAAAAATATTTATCCGTGTGAGAAAACCCATGAGAGACAATAAGGATGAGATTGAGGTTTTAATTGCAGATACGGGCATGGGGATTCCGCCGGGGATAATAAAAAAGATATTTGAGCCTTTCTTTACCACAAAGAAATCAAAGGGAACCGGATTGGGACTTTCTATCGTACATCGTATTATTGATAATCACGGCGGCGTGATTGACGTGAAGAGTAAACCAAATAAATGGACTGCCTTTACAATACGATTGCCCGTAAGGCATAAACAATTCAAAACCCATTCAGCGCAAATTTCATAATTAAAGAAGCTTATGTTTAACATCCTGGTTGTCGAAGATCAAAAAAACATGCGCGAGTCTCTCGTTATAGCCTTTAAGAGAGCAGGCTATCATGTGGACAGTGCCGAGAGTGGAGAAAAAGCAATTGAGCTTTTCGTAAATCACATCTACGATTTGGCTGTTGTTGATCTAAAAATGGAAGCGATGGACGGCCTGGAAGTGCTGCTGCATATTAAGCATATCAATCCGCATACGGAAGTTATTGTTATGACCGCGTTTGGCACTATTGACAGCGCAATCTATGCAATGCGGAAAGGCGCTTATGATTATATTACCAAGCCGTTTCAGTTATCCGATGTGCTTTCCGTCATTGAACGCGCCCTGGAAAAGAAGCGCCTTTCAGACATGGTCTATAACCTTCAAAAAGAAACCAATGAGACGTATAAATTTGAAGGCGTTGTCGGTAACTCCCCGGTGATGATGCGTATTCTCAATACCCTCGTGGAGTTGAGAAACAGCGAAAGCACCGTCCTGATTACCGGTGAGAGCGGGACGGGAAAAGAATTGGTTGCGCGTGCCATTCATAACAACAGCAGGCGGTGGAACAAACCTTTTGTTGTGGTGAATTGCGGGGCATTGCCTGAAAATTTGCAGGAAAGCGAATTGTTTGGTCATGCTATGGGTTCGTTTACCGGCGCGATAAAGGATAAAAAAGGTATTTTTTTAGAAGCACAGGGCGGCACCTTATTTCTGGATGAAATTGGCGAAACATTATTCTCGAGCCAGGTTAAACTCCTTCGATTTTTACAAAATGGCGAGATACGAAAAGTCGGTGATAATAAGCCGATATATCTTGACGTGCGGGTTATTGTGGCAACAAATAAAGACCTCGACGAGGCTACGCGGAACGGGACGTTCAGAAAAGACCTGTTTTATCGGCTGAATGTGATCAGGATTCATCTCCCGCCCCTCAGGGAAAGGAAAGAAGATATTCCCATTTTAATCAATTATTTTGTTAATATGTATGCGAATAAACTGAAAAGGAAACCGCCTGAGATAAGCGGAGATGCTATGAATATATTGTTAAATTACTCATGGCCGGGGAATATCAGGGAACTTGAAAATGTAGTCGAAAGGGCGGTTACTTTATCGAAAAACGACCGTATTACTGTCCCGGACCTTGCATTACAAACTTTACCGTTATTGGATACTATAAATATTGCAACGGAAATGGGAGGTATTCGGGCTGCTCTTGCCTTGCAGGAGAAGAAAACAATAATTGAATCCTTGCGAAAGTATGCGGGAAACCGCAAGCAGGCAGCAAATGATCTTGGAATATCCACGACAACTTTGTGGAGAAAGATGAAGGAATACCAGATAATACCGAAAACGAGTTACAATACGGAATAAACCATGAATATCGTTGATAAATATTTAAGACACATAGACCGGCTCAGAATATCAGTGACGGAACTTTGCAATCTCCGATGTGTTTATTGCAGGCCAGAGAGCGGACTGGAACTTTCCCGGCACACCGATATCCTTACCTATGAAGAAATTCTGACCCTTGTCCAGCACGCCGTTAAATTAGGAATAAGAAGCTTTCGGTTAACGGGTGGTGAACCCCTCTACCGGAGAGGCATTGAATATCTCCTGAAGAAGTTGGGGAAAATTCAAGGTATAGAAGACCTTGCGATAACTACGAATGGCATCTGTCTTAAGAAGTATGTTAAAATAATGAAAGAGGTTGGGTTATATCGGCTCAATATCAGCCTGGATAGTCTCAACCCGGCAAAATTTGAAAGGATCACGAGAGGCGGTAATTTGCAGGATGTCCTCGATGGAATCGAAGAAGTTCTTAATTTGGGATTTAAAAATACGAAGATTAATGTCGTTGCCATGAAGGGCGTTAACGACGATGAGTTTGAAGAGTTTGCACGGCTGACCTTAGAGCAGGACGTTGAAGTGCGTTTCATTGAATACATGGCAATGAATAAAGAGAGTCTGGTATCCGAAGATAAATTCATTCCCATGTCTGATATTATTGAGATAATAGCGAAAAATAATGAACTTATAGCGCTTCCCAAACCAAAACTTGGCAGTGGAGCTGCAAAAATTTATAAAATCAAAGGCGCTATGGGAAAATTGGGATTTGTCTCTGCGGTGAGCCAACCATTTTGCAATTCCTGTAACCGCCTCCGTTTAACCTCAGATGGAAAGATCCGCTCCTGTTTGCTTTCCGGCGGAGAGGTTGATTTAAAGGCCATTCTGAGAAACAATCCCACCGAAGAAAAACTTACCGAGGCATTCATCCGTGCCGCCAATTTAAAACCCCCTGTGCACAGCGGTAAAGGACACGTAATCATGCATCAGGTGGGTGGTTAAATAAAACATACCGTAGCGCTCAGCAAGCCGCAACCAAAAAGGTGGTTTTTGGATAATAAACAAGGTATAGTAGTATCCTCATAAATATTAATCAGACAATGTAGAGGACACTACAATGAAGAAATTATATCGAGACAAGATCATAGGTGCAATAAGCGGTCTGGACAGGATTCGTTTTCGCGGGACAATGAGGAGGCTGGCCAGTGAGCGTGGGTTGAGTACATTCATGAACCAAGCGAGAATTTTGCTTAAGGATTTTTCCGGTTGGGTCAATGGGCTAACGGCACAGGTGCGAGAGAGTTGTGAATCGCGGGCGAAAGATTTGGGTATCGAGGTGAGGTATTTGACGGGTAGCGGTGTTGATAAGGATACGTTGGCTCGCCAGATCGCGGCGGCTCAGGTAGAGGAGAAACTGAAAGAAGTGGTGTGTGGAGCCTGTAACAAGGTTGTCAAAGAGGGCAAGAGGTATCGGGGTTTGAATCCCTGGCAGCATGAAAAACACGCAAAAAAACAAGAAGTTGACGGATTGTAGTACAGATAAAAAATTGAAGAGAAGCAAGGAATTCATTATGTTAAAAAACTTTACTCTAAAGATACTTTAAACTAAGGGGGAGAGAAATATAAACAAATGTCACAATTAACCCATTTTGACGAACAGGGCGCGGCACGTATGGTGGATGTTACCAACAAGGAAATTACTGACAGGGTTGCTATTGCCCATGCAAAGATTACCATGAGACCGGAGACCTTCCAACTGATTATGGATAAAAAGGTAAAGAAGGGCGATGTGTTAGAGGTGGCGCGGGTGGCCGGTATTATGGCGGCAAAACAAACTTTTTTCCTCATTCCGATGTGTCATCCCCTGAATTTGACGAGTGTAAAGATTGAATATACGAATAACGCTGTGGATACCATTGATATATTTGCAGAGGCGCGGGTTACTGCGAAAACCGGGGTTGAGATGGAGGCCATTACGGCTGCCAGTATCTGCGCAATCACGATTTATGATATGTGTAAATCGGCTGATAAAGGAATGGTGATTAGTGATATTCATCTCGTGCAAAAATCGGGGGGAAAGAGCGGGACGTTTGTTTTTGGTAAGAATGTTTAGTAGTTTAAAGGAAGTTCGATGTAGTGGCAAGGCACTCATTGCCACTATGCCGGTTCAATTGTCAACGACTGAACCCGTCGTTGTCTGAAGTGTCTGCTGAGGTAATATCAAGCTTACCGCAAGAGGAGTTTTGGTATCTTGCCACGGCAAAACCACTACTATCTGAACTGGAAATTCCGGCTGCCACTATCTTGCAATCCTTCTGGATGGCTACGGCATATGCCTGATCACTCTGGGAAGTGCCAAATTGAGATTTAAAGTCTGTAAGCACCGTGCCTTTTTTGCCAAAGGCGGCATCCAGTGTGCCATTGATATTGTAACGTAGCAGGGCAAAGTCATCGGTACCTGAGGAGGTGGAATCTCCTGCAACAATTATCTTGCCGTTTGGCTGGATAGCAACACCATAGGCCGTATCAGTGTTATTTGTGAAGTCTGTGATTACCTTGCCATCGCCGCTAAAAGTCTTGTCCAGTGCGCCTTTGGTGGTGTAGCGTGCAACGGCAAAATCGAATGTGACGCCGTCGGGAGTGAAAAGCCCTACCACCACGATTTTGCCGTCCGGCTGGATGGCCATGCCGTTAGCTTCATCACCGCTATCATTCTTGAAATCGGTAACTACCCTGCCATTGTGTCCAAAACTCTTGTCCGGAGTGCCGTTGGGATTATAGCGTGCCAGACCAAAGTCAACGCTGCGGTGTGTCGCGGTAGTGGGTCCCGCTGCAACAATCTTGCCATCTGTCTGGATAGCAACGGCTCTGGCTTCATCAACGCTGCCGAAATCGGTAATGACCTTGCCGTTGCCTTTAAAAGTCTTGTCCAGCGTGCCGTTAGGGTTATAACGCGCCAGAGCAAAGTCACCTAATCCCGGTGTATTTGGAGAAACCCCTGCCAACACGATCTTGCCATTCTTTTGGATAGCGATGGCAAATGCCTTGTCATTGCTGCCATTCTTAAAGTCGGTAGTCACCTTGCCATCGCCCCCGAATGTCTTGTCCAGCGTGCCGTCGGTTTTGTATCGGGCTATGGCAAAATCGAAGTCAAAGAAATCTTTGTTACCAACATTCGAGTATCCTGCCGCGAGAATCTTACCATCTTTCTGGATGGCAACAGCAGTAGCAGTATCATAGCTGGTAGCGCCGCTGCTTCCAACTCCATTACCTTTGCCAAAGTTGGTTATAATCTTGCCATTATTACCAAATGTATTATCCAGTTTGCCGTTGCGAGTGAACCGTGCAAGGGCGAAATCGCGGGGACCTGAAGCGGGAAGGATATTTCCCACCACCACAATTTTACCGTCCGGCTGAATAGCAACAGCAGTAGGTCCTTCACCAAAGTTAGCGACTGCCTTGCCATTGTTGTTAAAAGTGCGGTCGAGATCGCCCGTTGCGGATTGCACGGTGTGATCAATGCACAGAGTTAAAACCAGGGCAGACAACAATCCGACCACGAAACCGCGTGCAAAAGAAAAACGGGAACGTAAAAAGGCTCTTATTATCGTAATCATGTGGATACTCCTTTCCTTTAAATATTAGAAAAAAAATCAAAAGATTGCAAACGATTAGTTGGGTTTTTAGGAATTTCAATATTGATAATAGTTCACGCAGGGGCGCAAAGAGCGCAAAGAAAAATATAATAAGGACACGAATAAAGCAGTGGATACTGTTAATACGGGTATTTCTTCGTTTAATACTTTGCGTCCTTCCCGCCTTTACGAGAGGCTGGACTGTTATAACTAAACGAAACAACGAAACCCCCTCCATTAATTTCATACTGAAACTACTATTGCATAATGGAATGTCTTGTGTGGATATATAATTGTTTTTAACGAGTCTTTGTTAAGAATATTATTATTTTTATAAGATATTATTATCATTCCACTTATAAATGATGTGCATGGTGTTTTAATTTTTTAAGTTGTAAGTTGGTATATTTTTCGTAACGTGAGTTAACCGTGTGAATTTGCATTATTGTTATGCCGAGCTCTTTGGACTCTTAAGGACGCATTAAAATATTAATACAGTGAAGGTTTTTTGGGTGATTTCAAGGATGTTACAAGCGGTTTTGGGTTATGCTTAAGAGGAAGAAAACCACAGCGGTCAAGAAGGTAATAGATGTTAAGTTTAAGGTAACTTATGAAGATTCGAATAGTAGTTTTTTGGGGAATGTGAAGGGGTTTTTAAACGTATTTACGAAGGGGGAGAGGATAAAGATGCCGATATTAGACGAGGTGAATAAGGTGCGGGCTTTTATCAAGAAATTGCCCAGATCGCCGCAGCCTGCTATTCCCGCAAGGGAGGTATGGCTGTCATTGTGGGGCGCTTTTATAGGTGTGGGATTTACTGCCTTGCTTGCATTTCTTTGGAAATGCCCTATGTTGTTAGGGCCTTTCGGCGCCAGTGCTGTCTTGATTTATGGCGCTTATAAGGCGCCGCTTGCGCAGCCGCGTAATGTATTGCTTGGTCATTTTCTTGCCGCATGTATAGGCGTTGTAGTCTATGATTTCTTTGGTACGACATTCTGGTCCATTGGCCTTGGTGTTGCCCTTGCCCTTGTGCTTATGGTCGTTACGTATTCAATTCATCCACCTGCCGGTGCGACTGCTTATGTGGCAATTCAAACGGGGGGATTGGGCGCAGGTTATATGTATATTCTAAACCCTGTTATCCTTGGCGCATTTATTTTGGTGCTTATCGGTGTGATTTTCAATAAACTCGGTAAGCGGGAATACCCGGTTCACTGGTGGTAAAGAAAGTGCCGTTTTTGTATTTCAATAATTTCCAACTCAGGTGTATGGTTTCCTTAAATTACGGAGAAAAAAATGTATATTTCGATTAAAAATCGACTTATTCTTTTGTTGATTATATTTACATTACTTCCATTTGCCTTGCTCAGAATCATAGCGTATCCGCGAATACAGAATGATCTTCAGGAAGTTTTAATGAGGAATCTTGATGGTGTTGGGCACAAACAGGCGGAATTGGTGACAAATTGGGTACAGGAGAAGGCGAGGAATGCCCGTGTTATTGCAAATAATCCCTTAATGGCAAAATATGTAGGTATTGCCAGGGATGACAAGGGGTACATGGATGCTGTCCAATATTTGGAGGTGGTTAGAAATGAATATGGCTTCAAAGGCGTATTTATTAGCAATGATAAAGGAGTGATTACCGTTGCAACAGCAGGGGAAAATTTAGGTGGAGATGTTTCACAAACTGATTATTTTCGTGAGGCAATTCAAGGAAAGAGCTATGTTTCAGATATTATCCCATCTGAAATACCTCTTATCAATGAACTTGGAGAAAAAGAAATCGGTATGCCTACGATGTTTGTTTCAACACCGTTAAAAGATAGGGATGGCGTTGTTCTCGGTGTTGTTGCGCTTCGGGTTGATGTGAATGCCCTGAACGAACTGCTCCTGAGCCTTAACCTCGGCAAAACAGGTGAAACGTACCTGGTGAATAAAGATGGATATATGATCACGGAATCCCGGTTTGCTGCACATTTAAAAGAAATGGGATTTGTTAAAAAGAGATGTGCCCTGGAAATAAAATTAATTAATTCTGAAACCGGTGAATTAACCAATGGTGTAAAACAGTGTGTTGCAGGTACAAATGGCTTTGATGCCAAAGGGTATAAGGATTACAGCGGGGTTACGGTGCTTGGTGTATGGAGGTGGTTGCCAGACCTCAAATGGGGTGTTATTGCAGAGATTGACAGGGATGAAGGTTATGGGGCCGCATACAACCTCAACTATATTGTAAGTTCTGTGTTATTAATCCTGGCGTTTCCCTTTGTTATGGTAGCATACATAATCGGTAAAAAGACATCGATACCTATCATTAAGCTAACTGAAGTAACGAAGAAAATGGCTTCGGGTGATTTAGCGCAAAGGGTGGATATCAAGAGGGAAGACGAAATTGGCGAATTAGCGAATTCTTTTAACGTAATGGCAAAGTCTCTGGATGAAAAGACGAGAGAAGTGATAACCTCAGAGAAACGATATAGGGATATGTTTAATTCGATAAAGGAAGGCGTATATCAATCTGAACCCGGTGTTGATGGAGCATTTACGTTTATCAACAAGGCGGGCGCAGAGATATTAGGCTATAGTAGTCCCGAGGAAGTGATTGGAACAAAAGTAAAGAATATCTATGTAGATCCGGAAGACCGGAGACGCTTATGTGAAAAGCTTGAAAAGGATGGTGTCTGGAGGGACTTTGTATCCCTTTGCAAGAGGAAGAATGGTGAGAGTTTTTACGCGGAGCGTACCAGCAGCATAGTGAAGGATGAAAAAGGAAAAACCGTGAATATTTATGGGGTATTCAGGGATATATCAGAGAGGAAAAAGGCTGAACAGGAGATAATCGAATCGGAGAAGAGGTATCGCTTACTGTTCAATTCCTTAAAAGAAGGTGTATATCAGTCAGAACCCATTGATGATGGTGTATTTACCTGGATTAATCAGGCTGGAGCTGAAATATTTGGTTATAAAACTCCTGACGAGGTAATAGGGAAAAAGGTGAAAGATATCTATGTGAATCCGGACGACGGGAAAAAGGTCATTGAAAAGCTGTTGAAAGAGGGGATATGGAAGAGTTTTACCTCGTTTTGTAAGAGGAAAAGTGGTGAACGGTTTTACATGGAGAGGACTTCCAACCTTGTTAATGATGATAAGGGTAGCCCTGTTCGTATAGAAGGCATATTCAGGGATATTACCGAGAGGAAAAAGCTGGAAGTGGAATTGCAGGAATCCGAGAGACTCCACAGGCAACTGTTAAATTCCTTAAAAGAAGGTATCTACCAGTGCGAGCCGACAGAGGAAGGGGTTTTTACGTGGATCAATCAGGCTGGGGCCGAAATGCTGGGTTACAGTTCACCTGAAGAGGTGATTGGAACTAAGGTCAAGGACGTATATGTCAATCCTGAAGATCGAAAAGAGCTGGTTGAAAAGTTGGCAAGAGAAGGAGTGTGGAGAGACTTTACTTCGTATTGTAAGAGAAAGAACGGCGAACGATTCATTTCCGAGAGGACATGCAATCTTATACGAGACGAGGGTGGTAAGCCAATTGCAATCATAGGTGTATTTCGTGATATAACGGAACGATAGAACGATTCTATAAAATTAAATGCACTGAATGGGGAGTAGAAAATTATGGGAAATGAAACTGTTAAGGGTTTGTCTGTTAATGCGAAGACCCTTATCATCATATTGCTGTTTGTGAATGTCGGTTTTGCAACCAAGATGCTTAATAAGTATTACAAAATGAAAGAAGCGGGATACATCAGGGAAAAAACTTTCCACGAGCAAGTTGAACACCGGGTAATGAAAGCATTTGGTTCTATGGATGAGTTGAATAAGATGGTAAGCGATATTACCCGGCAGAAGGAGGATGCGGAAAAGATAGCAGCTTCTTTCAAGGAACAAGGCGAACAACTAAAGGTGGTGAATAAAAAGATTGAGGATGAAAAGGCGAAGGTAGAGGCAGAGAAAGCCAGGCTCCAAAAAGAGATATGGGAGTTAGAAGATGCGTTATCCCAGGCGAAAAAAGAAATAAGCACTAAGGATACGACGATTCAGGAACTCACAGATAAGTTGGAAAAGAAAATACAGTGATGAAGAATACTCTAAAGTATCAGGAGCGTAGAGTGTTTAACGTTAAGAGAAGCTTATGAAGGTTGTGAAAGTTTTTTATGTTCAGGATTTTAATTATAGAAGAACACGAGAAGATTCAGAAGTCGTTGGTACGCGCCTTTAAACAAGAAGGTCTTGAAAGCTGTGAAGGGGTAATATGGGATCAAGCTGATGAATTGCTCAGAAAGAATACCTATGATCTGATCGTTGTTGATTTTGATACAGAGCATCATGACACGTCAATACTGATGAACCAGCTTAAAGTTACTAATTCTATGGCAGAAATCATCGTACTTACTTCACAAAGCAGATTTTCTCATGACCAAAAATATGATGCTTATGACTGTATCTTAAAACCATTCAAGCTGTGCGATGTGGTAAATAAAGGGAAAAAAGCATTAGAAAAAAAGCAGTTAGTTGACAAGGTACGTAGCTTAGAAAAAATTATTGGTAGTAAAAAATTTGCTTTTTTGTAGGGAAGTGCGTGGATGGATTGTTTAAAGGAGCAGATGGTAAGAATGTTTTTTATTAAAATTAAGGAAAGGGGGTGTATTAAAAAATAAGCAGGGATGATTTTGTGTAATCGTAGATGCAGTGATGTGTATTTGATTCCGTAAGAATGTTTAAGTAGGTGTTGATGAGAAAAGGTATTATAACAACATTTTAGAGGAGAACAGTTAATGTTATATACTGCGAATGTAGATGCAATTGCAGCGGTATC
>JAXMAC010000011.1:16222-40170 GCA_046350595.1 Candidatus Brocadiaceae bacterium
GATGGAGGCTGTAAAGGGTGGCGCTGGCGAGTTGCCAAGAGCCGGTGGTTCTCCTGAAGAGATAAGGGATGTTAAGGTAAAGATGAAGTCGTAATTGTGACGATTGTTGAGATTGTGCATTTAACAAAAAGAAGAAGTTTGTATAAACAAAGGGCCAGCATAGAATGCTGGCCCTTTGTGTTTTATTTATAGTAGCGACTTCAGTCGCTTCCTGAAGCAAGACAGGACAATATGAAGATATGACGACTGAAGTCGTCACTACAAACTTGATTGATTCTCATTATCTAATATGTTAATTTTACGAGAAGTAAAGCTAATGCTTTGTTTTTCGTTTTTTATAAGGAAATCATCGAATGGAGTTATCCTTCTGCACACTCCACAATTCTTCTTTGCCCATCGCTCCCTTTTCCTCTTTGATCGCATCCAATGCTACTTTCGCCATAAACTCCGTGCTAAAACTCTTTCTCATTTCTCGGACCTCCTTCTTCTTCCTATTCTACCAAAATGACTCTTAACTACTGGTCTGAAAAATCCAGTCCATTATATATTTTCATGGCTTCAGGTGACACGGACAAACTTCGGTTGTCTGTGTTGTATTCAATGTTAAGGCGTTGAAACGTCACCGATAGCGTAAAGTTTTCCATCGTTTGAACCAATATAAATGGTTCCATCGGCATCAATCGTTGGTGATGATTCTATGGCATCGCCTGTTTCAAACACCCACAATAACGCTCCATCGGAAGTAAGGGCATATACTTTTTTATCCCGGGACCCTACGTAAATAGTATCGTCTGCGCCTATCGCGGGAGATGAACGCACAGAAGCGTCTGTTTCATATTGCCATTTAAGCTTTCCTTCTGATGTAAAAGCATAGATATTATTGTCGCCGGAACCAAAGTAGATAGAGCCTTTACTGTCGATAGCAGCTGAGGAATCAATGTCGTAAAGTGTGTTAAAAGTCCATTCCACCTGTCCGTCTGCCCGAAATGCATAAAATTTTGCGTCTTCAGAGCCGATATAGATGTTTCCATTGGTTGTAAGTAAAGGGGAGGCATCTAAAAGATACCTGGTGCCGAAACTCCATATTGCCTTGCCTTCCGGTTTCATAGCAAATAAATAATAGTCGCCGGAACCAAAATACACTATTCCATCGGGCGCGATTGCAGGGGAAGAGACGATATGGTCGGCGGTCTTTTGAGTCCAGATTAAATGCCCATCCCCGGTGATGGCGTGAAGTTTTTTATCCCACGAGCCGACATAAATTGTATTATCATTTCCAATGGCAGGCGAAGATATAATTCCGCCCTCACTTTTGTATTTCCAGAGCAAAGTACCATCAGGTTTTAAGGCATAGAGGTGACTATCCCACGACCCAAAAAGGATGGTGCCATCTTTTCTAACAGCGGGGGATGATTCAATCTCGCCTTGTGTTTCAAAAGTCCATTTCAATTTTCCGTCCCGTGTGATGGCGTAAAGTTTTTTATCTTGTGAACCAAAGTAGATGGTACCATCTGCTCCTATAGCCGGTGAGGAGGTAACGGGACCATTTGTTTGAAATGACCATTTCAGGGAAGGTTTTTGAACACTTATAGAGGGACTTTTCCCTGTATGCCGTAAATCGTGACGGAACATAGGCCATGGAGAATCAGCAATCTGTGCATAAAGATTGGTTGATGAACAAAAAGCAGGCAAGGAAAACGAAAAGATAAGTGAAATGAAAAACAATCGGTACTTTTTTAACATGGAGTTTTTCTTTCTTTATAAAGATGAATACATATATTCTTAGCACAGCAACGCCGCAACCAATTCTTCTTTATGAAAAGGGGGAGATTGCTTCGGAAAAGACCCCTCGCAATGACACTTACTATGCTCTTTGATGGTACACAGCACGTTGTCATTGCGAGCGGAGCAAGCAATCTTTCCCTCATAAACAAACTTCACCTCCTGATAAGAAGTACATGAGATTGTGAAAACTTACAAAAAAAGGAAGTTTTTACAGGATAAGACTTTAGAGCACCCCTTTAGTAGAGGGGACATCTTTTCTTCTCTCATCGATTTGCACACCATTTTCCAGCGCCTTTGCAACTCCCTTAAAAATGGCCTCTGCTATATGATGCGCATTCGTACCATAAGGCACATTGATGTGAAGGTTAATACCGGCATTCGTGCTGAACGCCTCAAAAAATTCTTCGATGAGTTCAGCGTCAAAGGTCCCGATCTTTTCTCCGGGAAACGAAACATGGTAAATCAATGCAGGTCTGCCACTGATATCTATGGCTATGCTGGCAAGCGATTCCTGCATGGGCACGCTTGCACTTGAAAAACGTCGTATGCCCTTTTTATCACCCAGCGCTTCCTTAATTCCCTGTCCCAGACATATTCCCACGTCTTCTACGGTATGATGGTCGTCTACAAAACGGTCCCCGCTTGCCTTGATTGTCAGGTCAAACAGTGCGTGCTTGGTCAGTAAGTCGAGCATATGATCGAGGAAGCCTACGCCGGTATTGATTTGACTATTACCCTCACCGTCCAGGGTGATCGTGAGTTCAACCTGTGTTTCTCTGGTTTTTCTTTTTACGGTCGCTGTTCTTTGGTTTTTCATTTTATATGTACGAGTTCTTTAAGGTTTTTTAAGAGCGTATCAATTTCTTCTTGCGTACCAATAGTTATCCGCAGGCAGTCGTCCAACCGCCTGAGACCAAAATACCTTACCAGTATTTTTCTCGATTTTAACGCCAGGTACAGGTCGTGTGCGGAGACACCTTTCATACACCTTGCCAGCACAAAATTGGTATGGGAAGGATACACAAAGAATCCCATATTTTGTAAGGATTTGATAAGATATCTTTTTGTTTCTTTTATTTTTTCAACGTTGGCCTTCATGTATTTCTGGTCATCAAGCGCGGCTACCGCAGCTATGATGCTGAGCCTGTCAGCATTATAGGAGTCCTTTACCTTCATCATTCCTTTGATGAGAGACTCCTGTGCGATACAGAAACCAAAGCGAATGCCGGCTAATGAATATGATTTTGAAAGGGTACGGAGGATGAGTATGTTGTTGTGTTTTTCAACCAGCGAAAGGCAATTGTCGTCTCCAAAATCGGCATACGCCTCGTCTACGACAAGTACGCCGTCTACTTGAGAGGCAATTTGAGAGATATCCTTCGGCGATAGTGTTGTGCCGGAAGGTGAGTTGGGGTTTGCCACAAATGTTATCTTTGCGCCTTTCACAGCGAAATTTTTTTGTAAAGTATAATCTTCGGTAAAGTCTACGGCGTAAGGTTCTGCATCCTGCAACTCGGCGAGTGTTTTGTAGAGCGGGTACGATGGGTAAGGAAATACAACTTTGTCCCCCTGTCCTGCAAAGCTCCGAGTGATGATGGTGAGCAGGTCGTCAGAACCATTTCCCACCATGATATATTCCGGCTTTGTGCCAAGCGCCTCTGCTATTTTTAATCTGGCAGTTGTTGCAACCGGATCAGGGTAAAGCCTGAGGCTGTCGTTCACCGCCTCTTTGATTGCGTTCAAAACCTTTGAAGATGGTGGGTAGGGATTCTCATTGGTGTTAAGTTTTACATAGATACCGTCTTTAGGTTGTTCGCCAGGTGTGTATCCCGACATCCTTTCGATATTGCTGCGAAAATAACTCAACAGTGTACTCCTTATTTCTCAGAAGAATTTTGTATATTTAATCTTATTTGAACGGATTGTGTATGTGCATCAAGTCCTTCAACACGTGAAATTTCTGCAAGATCGCTGGAGACGTCTTTGAGCGCCGCCTTAGAGTAGCTTATTATGCTCGATCGCTTCAGGAAATCATTTACCGACAATCCTGAAGAAAAACGGGCTGTTCCGCTCGTAGGAAGCACATGAGACGGGCCGGCAATATAGTCTCCAACGGCTACGGGGGTGTAAGCCCCCAGAAAGATTGCGCCGGCATGTTTTATCTTTGCAAGCACTGTCCTGGGGTTCTTTGTCATAATCTGTAAATGTTCCGGCGCCAAGACGTTGGCAATCTCCACACATTCGTCTATATTTTTAACCAAAATAATTACACCATAGGTATCGAGAAATTTTTTAGTATCAACAGACCGTCTGAGTTTAGATAATTGCTGCTGTAAATCGTCAATAACCTGACCTACCAGAGACTCTGAGTAGGTGACCAGTATGGAGATACCAGGTGTGTGTTCTGCCTGTGACAATAAATCAGATGCCACAAACGAAGGATGAGCGCGGTCATCCGCTATGATCAGTACCTCGCTGGGGCCTGCCAGCATATCAATGCCGGCATATCCAAAAATTTCTTTTTTTGCAAGCGTTACAAAAATATTCCCCGGGCCTACAATCTTGTCTACCTTCGGGATTGTTTCCGTGCCGAAGGCAAGGGCGGCAATAGCCTGAGCGCCGCCTACTTTATAGATTTCGTTTACACCAGCCTCTTTTGCTGCCACCAGCCTTTCCGGTGGAATTGTTCCATCCTTTGCGGGTGGCGTTGCCATTACAATCTTTTTCACACCCGCTACCCGTGCAGGGATCGTATTCATCAACACTGTGGATGGATATGAAGCTGCGCCGCCCGGCACATATACACCTGCGCTTTCGATGGGAGAATACGCGGTATCAAGCACTACACCCTTTGTTTTTAAAGGACCGACCGGAGGGATTCGAATGTGCTCCTGATAAGCCCATATATTGGCAATGGCCCGTTGGATGGATTTTACCAATGAAGGTGAAACTTTCCGATACGCTTCTTCTGTTTCATTTTCTTTTACACGAAACCCGCCTGACGAAAGACAAACCTTATCAAAACGTTTACTATAGGTTATAAGAGCCTTGTCGCCCTGTTTTTGGACATCACGAATAACGTCGAGAACAGTTGTTCTGATCTCTGTTAAGCCGTCTAAGATGCTTAACCGTTGTTTAACTTGATCAATTTCCTTGCCAATATCACACTCCCACGCCTTGATAATCCGCATCTTTAATATTCTCAAAATGAACGAAGCCTGAAACCTCGTTCTCTTTATAAAACCTTTATGTAAAAAGAAGTTAAAGGAAAAATTATATTTTTTGTCAAAAATATTGTCAAGGGAAATGAATTTGACAATTTTTATGTGGTTTTGTATAGTTACTGAAAGTCTTTGAAATCTTCATACATCATACTATTTTTTGAAAGAAATGATAGTGAATAAACGGTTCGTATCTTTATTGTGGGTTATTTTTTTATTATTCCAGCAGTCCGCATTTTCCCGGGTTACCTTTCCTGCCGACAAGAAACAACAAAACGACGTTTTAGTCACCGTTAATGGCAAGAAAATAACCTATGACGATATTGCCAGTCGCCTCGCATACTTTAAGGATTCAGACCCGGAAAACCTGAAGGCTATTAAACAGGAAATTATTGACCAATTGGTGACGGACGTACTCGTCGATGAATTCATTGATAAACAGGGTTTAGTGGTTGCGCCTGAAGAAGTTGACAGGGAAGTTGAACAAATACGAAATAATATAACGAATAGCCGGCAGAATGTCACATTACCCCTGGAGCAAATCCTTGCATCGGCGGGTATAAATATCAATGAATTAAAAAAAAGCATAAAACACTCTATTGCCCTTGAAAGATATTTTAGCAATAAGCTCGACGAGAAGATGTTGAAGAAATATTTTGAAGAGAATAAAAATATTTTTAACGGCGAGTCAGTTAAGGTCAGCCATATTCTTATTGATACAAGAAATATGAAGACACAGGACGAAATTTCAAAGGCACTGGAGCAGATTAAGACCATTAAAAGAGAAATTGACCGGGGTACTTCTTTTGAAGAAGCTGCAAAAAAATATTCAAACCATCCATCGGCTGAAGATGGCGGAGATCTGGGATATATACAAAGAAAAGGTGTCCTGGCAAAGGCTTTTCTGGATACGGCGTTTTCTTTACGGATAGGCGAGGTAAGCGACCCTGTTCAGACTGAATACGGATACCACCTGATAAAAGTTACCGATAAAAAGGAAGGCGCTCAGATTCAATTTGCAGAAGTTAAGGAAAAAGTTCGTAATGAAGCGCTGGATGCGGAAATCATAAAGTTGATTGACCGCCTTCACAAAGAAGCCAGGATTGTTACCGACCAGTAAACACGCGCACCGGATAAATAAGACATTTCGGGAGAAAGATTGCTTCGGAAAAAGACCCTCGCAATGACAACGTGCTGTGTGCCATCAAAGAGCATAGTAAGTGTCATTGCGAGCGGAGCGAAGCAATCTTTCCCTCATAAACAAACTTCACCTCCTGATAAGAAGTACCTTGGACTGTGAAAAACTTACAAAAAAGGAAGTTTTTACAGAGTAATACTATATCGAAACTAATTTGGCGCATTTTTCTTATGGAGATAATCAATGATTTCTTTCGATGTCGTTAGTTTTTGTGCAAGCGCATAGGTGATCTTTTCAATAGCATCATCTACTGCCGGGGCAAATTTAGGTCCTGCGGTAACCCACCATTCATACTCTACCCGTGAGCTTACAAAGTCGATGCCTTTTCCTTCCACCGCAATGTCTGATTCCCACATTTTATTCATGTTTGGGTCTAAAAATGATGAAATGATGGAAAGTTTATGTCGTCCAATAGCCCTCCAAACAGACTCCTCTATCTGAAGTTCAATTTCTGAACTTTTCATGCTAAAGGTTACAATTCCATCCAATGGTTCTTTATTGCCTTGTAAATTATCGAGTACGATAACCTTGTTAAATATAAGTTTTGACATTTCCTCAATCTTCGGTGCGAGAGATTGACCGATTGGAAATGTGTAATTGTGGATACCAATGTTATAGTGGGTAAGTTGTTCCTTTTGGACATAGTTTCGCAAGGCAGGGTCAATATAAATTCCTACGGTATTATTCAAGGGGGATAGTTGATGAACCCGCTCATCGATTTTTGGTGAGAGTTTTACATCGGGTCTTGAGCCGCTCAGACATCCGTATAAAACCAGTAAACTCAAAAGAATTGGGCAATATTTCAAAAAATTAATTTTTTTCATGGAGGTAAATATCTTATTTTTTCCATTTCACAGGGACGTCAGCGCTTTCCCTGCCAATAAGTATAACACCTTTTACCTTTTTCAGTCTATTATAAATCGGATATGTTTTTAAAAGAAGAAGGTTGCCCGTTTGCGGGCTTAATATCTCGCTCGTCATCGTTTTGCCGGTCTTTAATGTTTGCCATGTGGGACAATTTTTACAGGCCATCGCAAATTTGTGTTTAATAAAGAAGCACTTTTTTCCAACAGGACGATCGGAGAAAAAATGCCTTGCCTCATTGTTGAGTTTTATTACGTTAAAGTCTTCATCAAACACAATGATTGGGTCTGTGATTGCATTAAAAATACGGTCTGATTCACCCCATGCCTTCGATGTCCTTCCATGTCCCGAATGCTTTTTCCTGATGGACTTTCCTGTTTGTGCTGAAGTTGCCATAGTTGATGATTTATATCTGTTTTTTCAAACGAAGGGGCGTATTGCAATATGCCCACCCTAATACAAGCAATAAAAGTGCCAATAACGTATATTTCTGATTGTACCATGATGATAGTTTGCGCAAATAACGGATAAATTGATATATAGGTAAATGTAATTAATTTGTTTTGGCATTTAGTATAAAGAGAGGTGAAATGTTTTTGATGAAAATATTTGGTGGTAATGAGCCAGTATTTGAGGCTCAAGAGGGGAAGCGTTTACAGGGAGGTGGAAAATATTATTTTTTATGCTCATAAAAAAAGGCAGTCGTTAACGATGAGAATTAACAACTGCCTTTGAACGAAAAATTACTTAAAATGGCAAAAAAGAAAAAGACCTTAGTGCGACCCGCTTGGATGAAGTGCTTTTGCGCCCAGATCCAAAGATATGAATCTGATGTTTTTTTCTTCCAGGGTAACCTCTGTATGAGCTGCTTGACCGCCATGCTCGTGAACTGAAACTTCGTATGTTCCTGGTTTCAACTCAAATACACAGGTTCCATTCTTTCCGGTTGTGCAGGTGTTGTCGCCAACCTTTATCTCTGCGCCCTCAATAGGCGTACCAATTGCAATTGCAGTAACCCACAATTTTGCTGGTTTTACCTGATAAGCCTGTACCTTTGCAACACCAATTCCAGTAACCAATGCCACACCCATAATACCTGCGAATATCTTCTTCAACATAACTACAATCTCCTTTCTTTAAATATAATAGATCGATATTAAGATTTCATTCAACCCCAAAAAATATGTTAGTAATTTTCTTCTCCCGTACTCCACCCCCTTTCGCAACATGAATACAGTCACCATGATCAGTTAATTAAAAAAAAGCTAATCAATTATACATTTTATAAGTTTCGCGTCAAGATTTATATTTAGGTTATTCTTCTTTTGATTGAGTAATGCTTACTATGAGTGCGCCTTCATTATCCTTGAATCCCTTGCCGTAAAGTCCGATAATATCGTCGTTCATAGAAAGGTATAAAAATTCTCCATCTTCGCCGGGAAGGACATTTATTGACCCTGAAGTACCCATGGGGAAAATCCTGCCACAATCACCAAACCTGCCAATAAGCTTACCGATGGGTTGACCGGGAAACACATAATCTTTCAATGCAGGCACAGGAATACCATCGGCTGTGTGTCCTTCAGGGAATAAGTGAGGATTGCAACTCCATAAGTTATTCTTGCGTACTTCCCACTTGAAACTCATGCCGCACTGGGCAACAATATCCGTCATTTCCCAAACAATGTTGGCGTGCACGACCGTCGTTTCGGCGTGAACATTTTTCAAGACTGGTAGTGAAAATGCCAAAACACATAAAACTATTATTGAGAAAAAGTTCCAGCGTGATTTAATTTTCGGGTGCATAAAACTTTTGATTATTTCAATTCCTTTATCACAAACATCCCTTTTGGTGGATTCATAAGCACGGTCTTGATTCGTTCGTGCCATAATTCGCCAAATTCTTTTATTTCAGCGTCGCTTCCCTTGCCGGTGACTGCCAGGGGCATAAGTTCTCCCATTTTGGGATTGGCGGGTAGCATGTAATTAAAATAACTAATCTCAACTTTTTTGTTATTATCCATTCTTTCAAAGATTACCGTGCATACGGCGTCTTCGTCTGATGTCTTTGTTTCATCAAAAGACAGCAGGTGTCCTCGGTTGTACCGTCCACCACCCAGTCCTTTAAAACCAGTCTCCCCGGCCGCCCCTGTAATTAAAGTAACAACCTGTGAAATAGGGCCGTTTACCTTTTGATCAACGCCGCCTTTAAAGGTTACCCTGATTTGACCCCGAATGGGGGTTTCATTGCCATACAAGGCTTTTAAGGCTAATTGCGTTAATTTATATGCGCCGGAGACCGCCGGACATGAATGCCCGGCCATTTTTATTGCGTCTGTATAGTTGAATACAAATACCGCATCTCTATCCATTGCCCCAAGCGCTATGGCAAGAGGGTCTTTTAGTTTGATTGGCTCTACAGTGTCAAAGAAAGCTTTGTTAAATCTTGTCTGTTCCATAAAGTGTGCGTTACTCCTTACATGGGGTTAAATTTTCTGACTTATGCTAAAGACATAGGTCGTTAATAAACAATAAATGTGTAACTATTCTGAGAAAACATTTTCTGCTAGTTTCGCTGAATAGTTACGTTTTTTGTCATCATTCCGTGTATGGTAAGCTTTGTTGCCGCCGGAAGGGCGTAAATCAATCTTCGAGCGTAGAGATGTCTCCCGTTGGCAATCCCAGATCTCTGGCCTTTAGTAACCGGCGCATGATTTTGCCGCTGCGTGTTTTGGGCAAGTTTGCGCAAAACTCTATTTCCTTAGGATATGCATGCGCAGCAAGGCGATGTCGTACAAATTTTTTCAGTTCCTCTTCCAGTTCTTGCGAAGGTTTGAAGTCCTCACGAAGCACCACAAATGCCTTGATAATTTCACCTCTCTCCACATCGGGTTTCCCGATTACGCCCGATTCTGCAACGGCCTTGTGTTCAAGTAAGGCGCTTTCTACCTCAAAAGGCCCAACCCGATGGCCGGACGTGTTAATGACATCGTCTGCCCTGCCCACAAACCAGAAGTAGCCGTCATCGTCCTTATATGCAGTATCTCCGGTGGCATACCAGCCATTTACATTAAAGTATTCCTTAAACCGCTTTTCGTCGCCCCATACAGCCCTGAGCATGGAAGGCCATCCGGGTTTTAAGGCTAAAAGACCGTGCTGACCTGCCGGTAGCTCATTGCCCTTGCCGTCGATGATGGCTGCCTTCGTGCCGGGAAATGGCTTGCCCATGGAACCGGGTTTTATCGGTATGCACGGGTAGTTTGCAATCATGATAGAGCCTGTTTCTGTCTGCCACCAGGTGTCGTGAATAGGGAGGTTGTAAACCTTTAATCCCCATCGGATAACCTCAGGATTCAGAGGCTCGCCTACGCTGCACATATATCTTAAGCAGCTTAAATCGTATTTTCTTACCAGTTCATCGCCGCCTTTCATGAGCATACGCAAGGCGGTTGGCGCCGTGTACCACACGGTAATGTTATACGTTTGGATAATCTCATACCACTTCGCAGCATCGAAACGGCCGTCATATACATACGAAGAAATACCGTTCAGCCACGGTCCCCATAATCCATACACCGTTCCCGTTACCCAGCCGGGGTCTGCCGTACACCAGTAAATATCGTCGTCTCTTAAATCCAGCGCCCATTTGGTGGTAATGTAATGCGAGATCATGTCGTTATGGACATGGGTCACACCCTTTGGCCGACCCGTTGTGCCTGAAGTATAGAGGATATAGAGGGGGTCTTCCAGTTCCATCCATTCCATCTCGAACTTGTCGGACGTATTCTTCATCAAGGTCTTATAACACACATCGCCTTCCTCTAGCTCATGATCTTCTTTGTTATTTACCACGACGATGTGTTCTAATTTGGGCAGTTCAAAGAGCACCGTCTCGACGCGTTCTTTTAATTCGGGCGTCGTAATCAATACCTTTGCCTCGCTGTTTTGCAAACGGTCGCGCACGGCGTCTGGTCCGAATGCTGAAAACAGAGGCCCTGCAATAGCGCCAAGCTTGGCAATGGCTATCATGCTGATATAAAGTTCCGGTAATCTTGGTAAAAAAATAAAGACCCGATCGCCTTTTTTCACTCCCAGAGACCGAAGCATATTGGCGCATTGATCGGAAAGTCGCTTCATCTCCAGGAATGTATACTTCTCACACACGCCATCTGCGCCTTCCCAGTATAATGCGACCTTATTCTTTCTCCACGTTTGGGCATGTCTATCTATGGCATCGTAAGCTATATTTACCTTGTTATTCTGCGTGCCGAAAAACTCTTTTTTGATACTTTCCCAGGAAAATTCTTTATAGGTCTTTTCATAATCGACAAGACCAATTTCTACGGTTTTTTTATTGATTATTTCTCCACGTTTCATAAATAATAAAATCCAATGTTTTTATAAAAAAGCGGCCGAATGTCTCATATGATCTATAGGAATTTCAATACTGTAGAGACGCAAGATTTTGCGTCTCTACTATACTAAAGTATCATTTTATAACACGTACTTTTTCATAAGTCAATGAGAAAGGCATTCTCTATGCCATAACAACCCTTTTGTTTATTCAAATTTTTATGTTTTTGTGCGAATGCCTTTGATATAATCACAAAAAAATTAAGTATGGGAACTCTGTGCCCGTGCGATATATGCATTGCATGTGGAGGATTTTAAGAAGAAAATGGTTTCTGTCCGTGATGTTATTTCTTATAAAAAATGAACAATACGATTTCAAACATTTGCCTTTCCCGAATAAGCGAATTTATTGCCTCCCTGCTGGGCTTGCATTTTCCGGAAGAACGTTTGGCTGATCTTGAACACCGTATCTGTTCCGCCGCCCGTGAATTCGGATTTACGGATATTGACGCATTTATGAAATGGCTTCAATCATATCCATTAACAAGAAATCACATAGAGATTTTAGCAAGCCATCTCACCATCGGGGAAACATATTTTTTCCGTGAAAAGGAAGGTTTTTTGGCGCTTGAAGAAACCATCCTGCCAGAACTTGTACGGTTAAGGGCGGGAAACGAAAGACGTATCAGGATATGGAGTGCAGGCTGCAGTACCGGCGAAGAGCCTTACTCAATTGCCGTTGCCCTGAGCAGGATGATTGTGGATATAAAGGATTGGAACATCACCATTCTTGCCACGGACATTAACCCCCGTTTTCTCAGGAAGGCCTCTCATGGTATATACACCGAATGGTCGTTCCGCAACGTTCCTCTATGGCTTAAAGATAAATATTTTACGAGCACAAAACACGGACAGTATGAGATACTTTCCACGATTAAAAAAATGGTAACGTTTGCCTATCTCAATCTGGCAGATGATATTTATCCATCACTGTTAAATAATACTAATGCCATGGATGTGATTTTTTGCCGGAACGTGCTCATGTATTTTACCCCAGAAAACACCAAAAAGATTATTCAAAAATTTTCTTATTCCCTCGTTGATAGGGGTTGGTTAATGGTTAGTCCGTGCGAGGTTTCAAATGTCCCTTCTTCGCAGTTGACGCCGGTTCATTTTCCGGGCGCGACAATTTATAGAAAAGAAAATAAGCAGTTTCCACGGGTTGGAGAATTTCTCCCTGGTGATTTTCTGAAATATGGAAAAATGGAAGAACCGGTTACTTCGGCTCTGACAACTTTCAAAGACGCCGATAGGATTGTGGTTGAAGATGTTCCTCCACAAACATGTTCCCCCGGAGAACCGTATGAAATAAAAATTTTAGAAACACAACAAGCGCCTTATGATGAGGCATTTGCGTTGTATAAGCAGTGCCGCTATGAAGAAACAATTCAAAAACTTACCGAATTACTTTCACGCGATGCCTCAGTGTGCGCCGCATTTCCTTATGATGAAGCTGTTGCCATCCTTTCGCGTTCATACGCCAATCAGGGGCAGTTGTCTCTTGCGTTGGAGTGGTGCGAACGGGCTATAGCAAAGAACAAGGTAAACCCTGGTTTTCACTATCTCCGCGCGACGATCCTACAGGAACAGGGGCAGGTTGCGGAATCGGTGAAATCACTGAAACGGGCGCTTTATCTTGACCAGGATTTCACCCTGGCACATTTTGCGCTGGGAATTTTGTGCCAGACCATGGGAAAATTACAAGAGTCTCATAAGCATTTTGAAAACGCCCTTTCTCTTTTAAACGTACATTCTGATGACGAAATTGTACCGGAATCAGAGGGAATAACCGTGAAAAGGCTCACGGAAATTATTATGTCAACAAGGCATTAATGTCTTATAAATAATATTTTGACACTTTCAGCAAAAATATTTTAAGTAGTGGCAAGGCGCGCCTTGCCACTACGGTCTTTTCCGACTCGTTCGGGTTAGGGTAGATGGTTGAGGTTGAAACCTGTTTGTAGTAGCGACTTCAGTCGCTTTCGAAAAAGAGATAGTTGTGAAGATGCGACGTCCGAAGACCTCACAACAAATTTAATTTCTCATACAGACTATTCATCTTATGAAAGAAAATACGAAACCGCAATCAACACAAAGAAAAGAAGTGGATTCTGACAGAATCCAGGGACATCCGCAGCGTGGAGCAACTATTTCCGATCCGGAAAAGCAGAAAATTTTAAGGCAAAGGGCGAAGGCGCTTGCACAGGAACCCGTTAAGAAAGAAGCTGCCGAAGAGTACCTTGAGGTTTTAGAATTTCTTCTGGCTTATGAAAAGTATGCAATTGAATCAAAGTATATTCGTGAAGTTTATCCCTGAAAGAATTCACGCCACTGCCCTGTACGCCGCCGTTTGTATTCGGTATTATCAATGTACGCGGACAGATTTTCTCCGTGATTGAACTGAAAAATTCTTTGAACTTCCCGAAAAAGGTATTTCCAACCTGAACAAGGTCATTATTATTTCTACCGACGAACCGGTTATGAATGGGGTTGCAGGGATGGAGTTTGGCATACTTGCAGACGCCATTCTGTGTGTGCGATTGATTCCCGTGCATGAAATTCAACCGACCCTTCCCACGCTTACGGGGATTCGGGGAGAATATCTCAAAGGGATTACCAAAGACAGGGTGGTTATTTTAGATGGAAAGAAACTTTTGTCTGACAAAAAAATTATCGTTAACGAACAGGTTTAAGGGTAAGTATAATGGCAATTTGTTTGGAGGAGCGACTTCAGTCGCTGCCTTGACGTATAGGATTTCAGGTTTGTTGTAGGGCAACCCTTTAGGGTTGCACGATATGCAATGTCATTAAGTTAAGCTACCCGCCGTAAAAGTCCCCCTTAGTAAAGGGGATTTAGGGGTTGTTTTTAATCAAATAACTCTTAACTTAATGACATTGCGTGGCAAGGCTAAAGCCTCGCCCTACGTGTGATTGCGAAAAAAGTCGCCGGATGCCTGATTTAAAAAGAAAATTATGAAGATATGACGACTGAAGTCGTCACTACAAACTTGCGGTTAATAGGAGATACGATGGTGGGTTTTATTATCAAGAGCTTAAAAGAAAGTTGATTTTGCTGTTTTTTGGTTGTTTCTCTCGTGCCTCTTGCAGTTGTGGGGTATTTGAGTTACTCATCGGGTAAGGAAACTTTAAAACGAGAATTTTCGGACAGCCTTACTACAATTTCACGATCGGGAAACGGCCATTATTCTCTACCTGAGGGCAAAGGCAGGCCGGATAATAGATTTTTAGTTCGGATGGATTCTTGCGCGATAGCCTGGAAAAGATAAGTCAGAAATCTCCGGATGCAAAGAGGTTGTCTGAGGAATTAAGCAGGCATTTCATGGAAAACAAGAAACCCCTTGACGCCGAGATTTATGGGATACACGTGCTTGATGTGGAAGGTACGGTGATTGCCTCCACAGAAAGAGTATGGTCGGGACTGATAAATCGGCCGAACCTTACTTTGTTGAGGGTAAAAAAGGTGTTTACATAAAAAGCGTCTACTACTCTGAAAGAGAAGGAAATATCTTATTGCAATAGCTGCCCCCATAATAGCCATGTCAAAAAAAGAAGTGATCGGTGTGATGGTTAATCGGTATGAACTGACAGGATTGAATAAAATTACGACCGATAGAGAAGGCATGGGTCAGACGGGCGAGGTCTATATCGTTGGCAAGGATGGATATATGATTACCCAGTCGAGATTCGTGGATGATGCGATCCTGAAGCAACGTGTTGATACGGAGCCTGTTAAATTGTTTCATAAGCAGAAAAAAAACACGACGGGCATTTATCCGGATTACCGGGGTATACCGGTCGTTGGGGCGTCTATGGGCGATGAGTTGGAAGAGGAGTTTGGGCTGGGTTGGGTTATTATGGCAGAGGTTGATAGCGTTGAGGCGTTTGCGCCGGCAAAAACGATAGGGTTGAGAATTTTGTGGACAGGCACTGGGGCAGGCATTGTGGTGGCGATTATTGCGTATTTTGTAGCAAGAAGGATAGCAAACCCCATGGTGAGAATATCCGATCAAATTGCCCGGGTTGGCGACGGAGACCTGACCGTTCAAATACCCTATAATTACCGGCGGGATGAAGTTGGCATTCTTGCAAAAACGCTCGTCAGGATGGTGGCCGGTCTCAGGGATGTGACCCGGGGGATTATGGAGGGTGAATGTCCTGAGTTCTACCGCCAACGAAATACTTGCATCAACTTGGCGCAGGTTGCTTCCAGTTCGTCTGAAACTGCCACGGCAGTAAGTCAAACGACGACAACGGTGGAGGAAGTAAAACAGACCACACAGGTTTCTGTTCAAAAAGCAACCAATGTTTCTGATAAGGCGCAAAAGACCCTGCAAATATCGCAGACCGGCAAGAAGTCCGTGGAAGACACCATTAACGGTATGCATCGTATTCTGGAACAAATGGCGGCTATTTCTGAAAGTATCGAGAGACTGAGCGAACAGAGACAGGCGATCGGAGAGATCGTTGCAACAGTTGACGATCTGGCAGAACAGACAAATCTCCTCTCTGTTAATGCCTCGATTGAGGCGGCAAAGGCGGGAGAAGAGGGAAAGGGCTTTGCGGTGGTGGCGCAGGAGATACGGCATCTTGCAGAGCTATCAAAACAGGCGACAACGCAGGTGCGGAATATCCTGAATAATATTCAAAAATCCACCAGCACGGCGGTAATGGCAACCGAACAGGGAAGTAAGGCTGTAGAGCAGGGGTAAAGCAATCATCTCAGGCAGGCGAATCAATACAGGCGCTTGCGGATAGTGTTATCGAGGCAGCGCAGGCGGTATCCCAGATTGTTGCGTCAAGTCAGCAACAGCTTATCGGCATGGACCAGGTTGCTATGGCGATGGAAAATATCAAGCAGGCAAGCTTATGCAAAACGCCGCCGGCACAAAACAATCAGAAAAAGGCAGTGCAAAATTTAACTGAGTTAGGCCAAAAGGTTGAAACAATTAGTGGAACGGTACAAGGTTTGACATTTTTTTGTTGTTAGCGACTTTAGCGCTTTTATTTTGGATTTGAAATATTACAAGTCGTTACTTCATAATGAACAAAACGATGGATGCTATGTATGATTACTACGGAGGAACCGTATTCGTAAGAGTCACGTGTTTTGTGGAGAACTAATTTCGAGCTTGCAATGATACAAGTTATGCAATCATTACAAGCAGATGTGAAATGCTGGGCAATGTATTATCACATTCTCGTGCGTATAGATTTTGGAAAGATTGAACATGGTTTGAAGACAACCCCGTGACTGGAATATGAATCCCCCTTTAAATATAGTGATCGCAAGATACGCAATGAAACTTACCAGTTTTGAATTATATTCCAATTCGGTGAAACATGGATATGTTACATCACCGGAGGGGATGTGGTCAAGCGTGCACCTTTCATGCGAGATTTTGGTGAAGAATGGCTAAAGGAAAAGTGGAGCGCGTATCCTATAACGGATATGGGCAATGGTTGGGATGATTAAAAGCGTGTAATTAACGACTTTGCGTTTCTTGTATTTCGAGTCTTTTGTTCGAATTATGAGAAACTAAAGTGTTACGAACCAACGAATGGGAATATCAGGTGAGTTAGCGTGGACAAAAAGGAAAGTGAATTTCTCAAAAGACTTTTAAAGACGTTCAGGATTGAGGCGAAAGAGCATCTTGACACGATGTCTTCAGGAATCCTGGAACTTGAAAAGTCGCCATCTGCCGAAAAACGGATGGAAATTATTGAACACATGTTCCGGGAAGCCCACAGTTTAAAAGGCGCCGCCCGCACCGTTAACCTGGTTAACATCGGTTCGGTCTGTCAATCGTTGGAAGGCGTCTTTGCCGCGTTGAAGCGTCAGGAAATCTCTCTCTCCGCGCAATTATTTAACGTGCTTTATCAGACGCTTGATATCCTTACCGGTTTGTCCGGTGAGACCGAACAAACAGGCGCAGAAAGGCCGCCCGTTGAAAAACTTATCAATGAGCTTGAAAATATCGCGCATGGCGGGACTGAACCATTGCAGAGGAAGTGGTAAGAGAGGAAGTTAAAAAAGAGGAAAAACCTTGTGTCATATCAAAGCCGGAAGTCACAAACCTTTTGATGCGGGGAAATCCATACCGGCAGAGGTGATAAAAGGTATCTACAAAAAAGTTGTATGCGCTCTTGCTGCAATCGGAAGAAATGCTTTCCGCAAAACTCATGACAATCAGCGTGCCGCCGATGTTCGGGATATCATAGTTATGCTTGAACAGTGGAAGAAGGAATTTGCGAAGGTGCTGCCTGATGTAAGGTTTAAAGCGCAAAGTTCAAACCGCCGGTTCCGTGATATGGGGGAAAAAACAACATCATCGTCAGGAGGTTTAACATCAACGGGGAAATGAGCGGCCTGTCAGCGACAGACTCATCGAGTTTTTGGACTGGAATTATATTTACCTGCAATCTTTGGAAAACAAATTAAAAACAGTATCAAGGTTTATAGAACAGGACAAACGTTCTTTCGGGATTATGGTGAATAATGTCCTGACGGACACAAAGAAATTGCTCATGATTCCTTTTTCTTCTGTTTTCAGAGTTTTCCAAGATTTGTCCGTGAGATTGCCAAAGAACAGGAAAAAAAGTGGAATTTGTCATTCAGGGAAGCGACATAGAAATTGACCGTCGGGTGCTGGATGAAATGAAAGATCCGCTTATGCACCTGGTGAGAAATTGTATCGACCATGGCATCGAAAAATCAGAAGTTCGGGAACAGAAGAAAAAACCTCACCTGGGAACTATTACGGTTGCCATATCACAGAAAGACAGCAATAAGGTTGAAATTCTTATTTCAGACGATGGGGCAAAATTGGGCGTAAAGGTGAAGTATGCCGCATTGAAACTCGGTGTTATCTCTCCGAAAGACGCCGACACGCTGAGCGAACAGGATGCCCTGTCGCTTATATTCAAATCAGGCGTTTCCACAAGCCCCATCATTACGGATATTTCAGGGAGGGGATTGGCCTTGCTATTGTGAAAGAAAAGATAGAAAAATCAGGCGGGGTTGTATTTCTTGAAACGCATCCCGGCGTCGGAACGATGTTTCATTATCCTGCCCATGACCCTTGCAACATTTTTTGGGGTGCTTGTTCAGGTTGAAGAACAAGCCTTCGTCATACCTACGATAAATGTGGAGCAGGTGGTGCGGGTCAGAGAGGATGAAATTAAAACCGTTGAAAACAGGGAAACCATACAGATTGACGGACGTATAGTTTCTCTTGCCCGATTGAGCGCCGTTCTGGAATTTTTTCACGGAAAGCGAAAAAAGAGAAGAATTCAGGGTATATTATTGCAGTAATACTCTTTTCCTCAGATAAACGCATTGCCTTTGTTGTAGATAAGGTGTTGGGTGAACAAGAGGTGTTGGTTAAAAATCTTGGCAAACAGTTATTTCGCGTAAGAAATATTGCAGGGGCGACAGTGTTAGGGAACGGAAAATTGTGCCCATTCTGAATGTTCCCGATGTGTTACAATCAGCTACAAAAATTTCCGGTTATCCGGTAAAAATTTCTGTTCGGGAGGGCGTTGGAAAGGAAGAAAAAGAAGTCCATCCTTGTCGTGGAGGATTCTATTACTTCCGGATGTTGCTGAAAAATATCCTGGAAACAGCCGGATATCAGGTAAAGGTTGCCGTTGATGGTATGGATGCCTTTACGGCGCTCAGAACCGAAGATGTCGATCTGGTCGTATCTGATGTGGATATGCCCAGGATGAACGGGTTTGACCTGACAACGAAGATTCAGGGCGATACAAAACTGGCCGAGATGCCCGTGGTGCTGGTGACTGCGCTCGATTCACGGGAAGACCGTGAACGCGGTATTGACGTAGGCGCAAATGCCTATATTGTCAAGAGCAGTTTTGACCAGAGTAACTTGCTGGAAGTCGTGAAAAGATTGATTTAAATGCTTGATTTCCATACAAATCGTAATTGCGATTTAAACGATTTAAACCGTTTAAACAGGTTAAACAGGTTAAACCGTTTTAAAAGGTTTATTATCGACCACAGGATGTTTGCGCTACGATAAAAAGTAATTTACACAAGGGCATCTGTTTATTGTAGAAAAAAATAACAATTTAGCTCATAGGAGCGGTCTGTTTATAGGCTGAATAGATATGATTAAGGTTCTTCATTGTCGAAGACTCGCGGTTATGCGGGAATTTCTGGTGCATGTCCTCGGTTCTGATCCGGATATCCAGGTGATTGGGCGGTAAATAATGGCGAGGAGGCGTTGAAGGCCATGAAGAAACTGAGCCCGGACGTTATTACCATGGATATTAATATGCCAAAGATGAACGGATTTGAGGCAACCCGGCAGATCATGGAGACAAATCCAACACCCATCGTTATTGTAAGCGCGAGCTTGGATCCAAAGAGGTGGCGACGACATTTCGCGCGGTAGAAGCGGGAGCTGTTGCCGTTTTGGAAAAGCCACGTGGTATTGGGCATCCGGATTATGAAAATACGGTAAGGAACTTAATACAAACGGTAAAATTAATGTCGGAAGTAAAGGTGGTAAAGCGGTGGGCTCGTTGCCGGCAGACGGGATCTGGTTATGCAACGCCTTTGCCGCTCGTACAGGAAGACTTTAAAGAAATTGCAGCCGGGGTTAAAGTTGTTGCCGTGGGGGCGTCAACGGGCGGACCCCTTGTGCTTCAGACGATTTTATCAAGGCTTCCCGGCAATTTTCCTCTCCGATTCTGGTTGTCCAACACATGGCGGTGGTTTTATTCATGGGTTTGCCGAGTGGCTGGATCAATCGTCCAGTTTGTCAATTCAGGTTGCCGCGCGGGGTAATCGCATTTTACCAGGGCATGTTTATATTGCCGGACGGTTTCATGGGTGTGGAAAGGGAAGGAAAGATTGTGCTTGCCGAAGACGAGCCGGAGAACAGCCTTCGTCCCTCCGTTTCGTATCTCTTCCGTTCCGTTGCAAAGGTTTACGGAAAAAATGCCGTTGGCGTGCTCCTTACGGGTATGGGAAAAGATGGCGCTGAAGAATTGAAGTTCTTGAGAAAAAATGGCGCCCTTACGATTGCCCAGGGATAAAGAAAGTTCCATTGTCCATGGCATGCCGGGCGAAGCAATCAAACTTGACGCCGCGACATACGTTTATCCACCGGAAAAAATCGCTTCTGTATTGGCTGGTTTGGTAAGAAACGAAAAAGAATTACTCACGCTTATAAAAATTTTAGCAGCAAAGGATTTTAAATATGTCCAATCAGTATAACAATATAGAAATTTTGATTGTTGAAGACAGTCCAACACAGGCATTGCAGTATATCCAGTATATCCTCCAAAAGGTATGATTATTTGACGTTGATTTCCATCTTCTTTCGTCTTATGAGATTGCCGTACAACAGTATCATGAGGTTCAGAGAAGCAAATACCGCATTAAGAAGGGCGCATGGGTTTTGAAGAGCAGAAACTGCTGGCGCAAGCCGATAATTTGACCTCCTTCTTTCGTATGAACAAAAGCGGCGTAGACAGAAGACATTGTAAAGGATATAATTGTTTGTTACTTTTTGTGTTTGTAGGAGCGACTTCAGTCGCTTCCTGAATATTGAGGAATTCCAATGTTTTTGGTAGGAGCCAACTAAGGCTGTTGGCGACCTCGCCGGTGGTATGTCCATCGCCGTCAGAATTTAATCGTATTTGCAATTCAATGCATAGGAGATTTCAAAGTTTGCCGAGCGCCGAATCAATTGAAAACAGGAAATATAAACAACCCCCTAAATCCCCCTTTTCTAAGGGGGACTAAGGAATTCCCCCTTAATAAAGGGGGTTAGGGGGTTGTTTTTGGCTAGTTTTGTTGCATACATAAAAAGTTGCTGCCAAAGGCAGCCTAATTTAGTTGCAGAGTAATTTTCATTTTATTTATGCAGTTTTTCAGTCGGTAGAGACAAGGCACTGCCTTGTCTCTTCATGAATAACTTGCGGTGGATTATATAAAAGGTATGACGACTGAAGTCATCACTACAAACTTAAAGACAAGTCTTTAACTATTCGTAATGGTATGATTGTAGTAAGAGGGGGGCATTTTCATGCAGACAGAAAATATAAACAATGCAGACTATATCCTGGTTGTGGAGGATAGCCATACGCAAGCCAGACAAATTGAATCAATTCTTAAGCAAACCGGTTATCCGGTTCGTATTGCATACAATGCCCGCGAGGCCCTCTCGTGCATTCAGGAACAAAAGCCGGTCATCGTTGTGAGCGATATTGTTATGCCGGAAATGGATGGTTACCAATTCTGCCGGACAATAAAGTCGGATGAACGGTTTAAGAACATCATGGTTGTCCTCCTGACCCAGCTTGCCGATCCTAAAGAGATTGTCAGGGGATTGGAGTGCGGGGCAGACGATTTTATTGTAAAACCCTACAACGAGGAACTCCTCTTTGCCCGTATTCAGGCCGTTCTTGAATTAAAATCAAAGCAGGATGCCGGTTCTAAGCAGGTTAATATCCTGGTGGTGGAAGACAGCAGAACCCAGGCCGAACAGCTTAAGTATCTGCTTGAAGAGCAGGGGTACACCGTTTCCCTTGCAGCACATGGGAAAGAAGGCCTTGAAAAGGCGCGCGCTACAAGACCGACGCTCATTATTAGCGATATCCTTATGCCCGTTATGGATGGTTATGAATTTGCTTATGAAATTAAGCACGACAAAGAGCTTAAAAACATCCCTATTATCCTGATAACATCGTTGATGGACAGGAAGGAAATTGCCCGTAAGGCGTCTATAGTAGCCGACGGCTATTTTACCAAACCGTACGACGATAAATATCTCGTTGAAAAAATTGAATCACTTCTGAACAACGCAAACCGGAGAGATGCGGTTGTCGCCCAGGAAGGAATAGAGGTTACCTTTGCGGGCGAGCGGTATACAATAACCGCCGGTCGCAGGCAGATATTAAGCTTTCTCCTTTCCACGTATGAAAACGCCGTCCAGCAGAACCGTGAC
This sequence comes from Candidatus Brocadiaceae bacterium, assembly GCA_046350595.1. Classification (GTDB taxonomy): domain Bacteria; phylum Planctomycetota; class Brocadiia; order Brocadiales; family Brocadiaceae; genus JAHFOW01. The sequence continues at coordinate 38,701 of JAXMAC010000011.1, forward strand.
TTGATCCTGATGCAGCGTGAACTCCAGTTGGCGAATGAACAACTTGAAGAGCGGGTGCTTGAGCGAACAAACCAATTGCAGGAAAATGAGAAGAATTTCCGGGCCATTGCAGAGAATGCCAGTGATGGAATTATTATAACCGACGCCCAGGGAGAATGCGTATATGCGAACAAACAGGCTATAGAGATGACCGGTTATACCGTTGAGGAACTTGGCAGGATTCGTATGAAAGATATGGCTCATCCTGATACCCTCTCCAGGGTAATAGAAAAGTTTGAAAGAAACAGCGGGGGTCTATTTCCTGAAAAACGTTGCGAGACGGTGCTTGTCAGAAAAGATCAGTCGAGTCTGCCCATAGAATTAACGGTTTCAAAGACCACCTGGCATGGTCTGCCGGCAAGAATTATTTTTTTCCATGATATTACCGAACGCAAAAAGAGGGAGGAAGAGATTATTAAAACGAGTAAGCTCGAATCCCTGAGCATCCTTGCCGGCGGCATTGCCCATGATTTTAACAATTTATTAACAGGGGTTATTGGCAACATTTCTCTCGCCAGGATGCATTGCAAACCTGATGATACGATGTATAAGTTATTGGCCGATATTGAAAAGGCGTCACTGAGGACAAAGGGCTTAACTAAGCAATTATTGACATTTGCCAAGGGCGGGTCTCCCATCAAAAAAACGGCCTCCATCGCCAGAGTCATCAAAGATTCTGTGACTTTTGCAACAAGCGGGTCTCATGTCAGGTGTAATATTTCCATACCGGAAGGCCTCTGGCCTGGAGAGATTGACGAGGGACAGATAAGTCAGGTGGCTTATAATTTAGTCATCAATGCTGAACAGGCTATGCCGGAAGGCGGGACAATTTTTGTATCTGCGGAAAATACGCATATTGGCGAGAAAAACAATCTTTCCCTGAAGAGTGGGCGGTATGTAAAAATAACTATTCGGGATACCGGCGTTGGCATACCGGAAAAACACCTGAGCAGGGTATTCGATCCCTATTTTACAACAAAAAATGAAGGGAGCGGTCTTGGACTTGCCACCGCTTATTCTATTGTGAAAAATCATCATGGATACATCGGCGTCGAGTCAAAAGCAGGGGCGGGTGCAACCTTCTCGATCTTTCTTCCTGCATCCACAAAAGAAATGAATAACGTGGAGAATGCTCAGGAAAAAACCCTTCCCGGAAAAGGGAAGGTGTTGGTTATGGACGACGATGAGTTTGTCAGAGATGTTGCCGGAAAGATGCTCACCTCCTTAGGATATCAGGTGGATTTTGCAAGAAACGGCGAAGCGGCAATTACCCTCTACAAGCAGGCAAGGGAATCCAGACAACCATTTGAAGCGGTTATCATGGACCTGACAATTTCAGGCGGGATGGGGGGAGGTGAGGCTGTTAAGAAACTCCTCGAAATAGATAAAGACGCCAGGGCAATTGTTTCCAGCGGTTATTCTGATGACCCG
>JAXMAC010000011.1:40270-41815 GCA_046350595.1 Candidatus Brocadiaceae bacterium
GGATTTTGTCGAATCAATAACATTTGCCAGCCTCATGCACGATATCGGCAAGATTGGCATTCCCGATAAGATACTCCTGAAACCAGGCCACTTTACCCACGAAGAGTTCGAAATTATGAAGACCCACACAACGATTGGAGACAAGATACTTTCCGGTTCATCTCATGCTATGATACAGATGTCTGCATCCATTGCCCATAATCACCATGAACGATGGGATGGCACGGGATACCCGCGCGGTCTCAGGGGTGAAAATATTCCTATTGAGGCCAGGATCGTCATGCTGTGCGATCAGTATGATGCATTGAGGAGCGCACGGCCTTACAAACCATCATTAAACCACCAGGAAGTTGTTGCTATAATAACAAAGGGGGATAACAGGACGAGGCCTGAACATTTTTGTCCACTGATACTAAAGACGTTTACTGAAGTCGCAACGTCATTTGATGAAATATATAGAATTGTTGATGATAAAAAAAGTTTTAAATTTGAAAACCCCTCGGAAACCGTTTAAACCGTTTAAACGGCTTAAACGGCTTAAACGGTTTAAGCCGTCTATTGCCGCGCTACAACAAAAAGCCGCCAAAAGGTTTATTTTGAACAAAACTACGGTAGTATTTTCCTTATTTCCTCATTCATCTTCATTAACGACTCGCGGGTAGCTTCTTTCCATGAACCAATGCCGTATTTCTCTTTCCAGGGAGAGACGCTATAAGCGTAAAGAATAGATCTGGATGCATTGATGATTGCGCCAAGCCCATCGGAATTAAAACAACATGCAATGTCTTTTGCCGTAGCGCCTTGAGTTCCATAACCAGGAACAAGAAAGTAGGCTGCGGGCATGATTTTTCTCAGGGTTGATAATTCATGGGGAAATGTAGCCCCGACAACTGCCCCAATAGAGCTATAGCCTTCCTTCCCAACAAGGTCTTTTCCCCACTCATGGGTCTTTTCTGCGATAATTTCATGGAGTTTTTTTGCTCCACACATGAGATCCTGAAATTCACCGGAAAGGGGATTGGATGTCTTTACGAGAATAAATAAACCTTTTTGATATTTTTTTGCCGTTTGTATAAAGGGTTGTACGCTGTCCGTTCCCAAAAATGGGTTAACGGTGATAGCGTCGCTGGAGAACGGCGTTTCTGTAAGAGTGTCAACAATTACCTCGCCAAGATGGGCCTCGGCGTATGCCTCTGCCGTGCTTGGTACGTCGCCCCTTTTTACATCCCCAATGACAATGAGTCCTTTTTGTTTGGCATACTGAATGGTCTCGCCATAAGCCCATATTCCCCGCCAACCATATAATTCATAAAATGCGATCTGGGGTTTTACGATACCGGCATAGGGCGTAATAATATCAATGACTTGCTTGTTAAACTCCAGAATGACCCGTGATGCATATTCAAGGGCATTTGAATACAGGTTTGAAAATTGCTGCTTTATGGTATCGGGTATAAGTTTAAAATAGGGGTCGAGCCCAACTACGACGCAGCTATTTTTTTCACGAACGGAGGCAATGAGTCGGTCGGCAAAGTTTTCCATACG
>JAXMAC010000011.1:41915-50310 GCA_046350595.1 Candidatus Brocadiaceae bacterium
TTACAGGTCTAAAAAGTTTTTCAGGAGTTTCGGTCCCTCTTCGGTAAGAAACGATTCCGGATGAAACTGGACTCCCTCCAGGGGAAAATTTTTATGGCGGATACCCATAATTTCGTCTTTCTCTGCCCTTGCAGTGACTTCCAGAAAATCGGGCAGGGTGTCTTCTTTAACAATAAGAGAATGATACCGTGTTGCTTCGAATGGGTTGGACAGGTTTTTGAAGATCGTTTTACCGTCATGGGAAATCATGGACGTTTTGCCATGCATAAGCCTGCGGGCACGGACCACATCCGCACCGTATACGTGGGCGATACATTGATGTCCCAGGCATACGCCCAGAATGGGTATTTTGCCGGTAAAGCGTCTGATAACATCACCGGATATACCCGCCTCCCTCGGAGTGCAAGGGCCGGGCGAAATAATGATATGGTCCGGTTTTTTGTCTTCGATTTCCTCTATACTCACCGTGTCGTTTCTCAAGACTTCGAGTTGTGCGCCAAATGCGCCAATCTGCTGCACGAGATTGTAAGTAAAAGAGTCGTAGTTGTCGATAATTATTACCATAAAATATATCCTGTTTCCTTCGTAGTTCAGATGTTAACAAAATAAGTTTGTAATATCAAAGATATTTTCATTGATAAATAAATAAAACACGTAATGGCATCCACTTATAAGCATATAATCACGTCAAAAATAACTTGACAATAATAGTTTTTATGTTAGAATTTGAAGATTGTAAAAAAGGACAGAGTACTATGTATTACCCTTAAGATAAGTTTGTCGTAAATTAGCCAATATCAAGGATGCAGAATAACAAAAGTGGGGAAAACCCACTTTTTTATTTTAAGGGTAATACATTATCGTATTCAATAATGATTTCTAAAATACCGGATTATTGGTAGACAGTGTTTTTATGGATAAAGAAAGTTTACTCCGTTTAGTAGATAGTTTGCACAGGGATAAAGAGATTTCAAAGGATGTTGTGTTTCAGGGTATTGAGGCTGCTTTAACAACCGCAGCGCGAAAACACTTTAAATCCCAGAACATAATCACTATTCAAATTGACCGAACCACCGGGGAAATAGTGGCTATGGAAGGAGACCTCAGGATTGATCCTTCCGAGCTGGGCAGAATTACTGCGCAGACTGCCAAGCAGGTCATTATCCAAAAGATCCGCGAGGCAGAGCGGGATGTGATTTATGATGACTTTTATGGCAGAAGAGGGACAATTGTCAGTGGTACCGTTCAGAGGTTTGAAGGTTCGACGATTATTGTTAATTTGGGCAAAACTGAGGCTTTTTTGCCTAAGCCTGAACAAATAGTGGATGATCATTACAATGTTGGTGAGCGGGTAAGGGCTGTTGTTGCTGATGTAAAGAAGGCGGGGGCCAAAGTAAAGATTGTGCTTTCGAGGACGCATCCAGACTTCGTGAGGAGGCTTTTTGAATTGGAAGTGCCTGAGATTGCTGAACACACCATAGAGATTAGGGCGTTGGCGCGTGAGCCCGGCCAGAGGACTAAAATTGCTGTTGCTTCAAGCGACCAGAATGTGGATTGTGTTGGGGCATGCGTGGGCGTCCGTGGGTCGCGCATTAAGAACATTGTAGATGAATTAAATGGAGAAAAGATCGATATTATCCGATGGAGCGATGAGCCGGAGACATTATTGCCGAATGCTTTAAAACCATCGGAGGTGTCAGGGATTATCTTGTCGTCAGAGGATAAGTCTGTAACTGTTGTGGTGCCTAATGATCAGCTTTCTCTGGCAATTGGTAAAAGAGGTCAAAATGTGCGCCTGGCTTCACGTCTAACCTCGTGGGATATTGATATTATAACGGAATCGGAACTTGAGGAGCGCCAGAAAGCCGGCGCTCTCGATGTTGTGGAAGTTGTTGAATCAGGTAAGGTTTCATCCGATGGTTCAAATGCCGCAAGTGTGGTATCTTCGGGGCGTACTGAAACGGGCGGCATCAAAGGAGAATTATAGAATTGTTGTGGAATTTTAAACAAGGGTAGTGTGCTCTTCGTCTTGTAAGCGCGCGTAACGCAAGCTGAAAACCTGTGGTTATATCATGTTGCTGCCAAAGTAGCCCTACTTATAATTAATAGAGAATTTTTGTATAGTCCAAAAGGATTAAATGGAAAAAATCAGAATTAGTTCACTTGCAAAAGAACTAGGGGTAAAAAGTAACCTCTTGATTGAGAAATGTCATGAAAAGGGGTTGTCTCATATCCACCATCATGCAAATACCATAACTCCGGAGCAAGCCGAGATGATTAAGCAACTGCTCCGGCCGGTTGTGAAGGTAACGACTCCAAAGGAAGAGCCCAAACCAGTGCCAGGTATACCTGTTAAGCCGGTTCTTGAGCAGAAAAAAGAGGAAAAAGTGGAAAAGGTCGAAAAAACAGCGCCACAGCCTGTACATGCTGCCAAGGTTGTTCCGCCAGCCAAAGTGGTGAAAATGCAAAAGAACGTTCCGCCACAACAGCAGGTTGTAAAGGTAACCCCCGTGAAAACCTTTTGGAAAAAAAGGCCACAACCACAACACCAACCTCAGTATAAGAGGAGAGAATATGGGGGAGAAAGTGTTGAGACGAAGAAGGCGGCGGTGAAAGAAAAAGAAACAAGGATTGTTATGGAATTGCCTATAACAGTAAAAGACCTTTCTGCCAAACTGGGGATTCGCGCAAATGAAATTATAACCAAGTTGCTTCTTGGACATAATATTCGCGCAACCATCAATCAGATTTTAAGCGAAGATATCGTACAACTCTTAGGCATTGAATATGGGGTTGAAATAGCGATAAGGAAAAGTGAAGCTGCGGAAGACCACGGTTACCTTATTGAAAAACTTCCGGAAAAGGCTGAAGATGTGGTTCATCGGGCGCCTATTGTTACCTTTTTGGGACACGTTGACCATGGAAAAACATCTCTCCTTGATTGTATCCGCCAAACCAACGTGGCTGCCGGCGAGGTGGGTGGTATTACCCAGCACATTGGCGCATATAAGGTTGAAATGAACGGAAGGCCCATTGTTTTTCTGGATACGCCTGGTCATGAGGCATTTACGGCAATGAGGGCAAGAGGCGCAAATACTACCGATATCGTAGTACTGGTCGTTGCCGCTGATGACGGGGTAATGCCGCAGACAGAGGAAGCATTAAATCACGCCAAGGCAGCAAATGTACCCATTGTTGTGGCGTTGAATAAAATTGATAAGCCGGGGATCAATCCTTTGCGCGTAAAGCAACAGTTGGCAAGTCTGGATTTGGCTCCTGAGGAATGGGGTGGCAAGACACAATTTGTCGAAACTTCTGCTGTATCAAAACGGGGGATAGACACCTTGCTGGAAAGGCTTTTGCTTGAAGCTGAAATTCTTGAACTAAAAGCGAATCCAAAGAACCCTGCGCGTGGTGTAGTGCTCGAAGCGCATTTAAGCGAGGGCAGGGGAGTTGTTGCTAATGTCCTGATACAGGACGGCACATTACGACAGGGCGATGTTATCCTCTGTGGTAAAACTTTTGGAAGGGCGCGCCTTATAACTACCGATAGAGGAAAAGAAATAAAGGAAGCTGGCCCGTCGACTCCGGTTTCTGTTTCCGATTTTTCAGAAGTGCCGGAAGCGGGGGATAAGTTCTATGTTGTGAGCGATATTCAAAAAGCACGGGATGTGGCCGAAGAAAGGGTAATGAAAGTCAGGGAGACGTCTTTAGCAAAACACCAGCATGTTACCCTGGATAGCCTCTATTCTAAGATTGCAGAGGGAAACGTAAAGGATATCAAGGTAATCCTCAAGGCAGATTATAAGGGTTCTGTAGAGGTGTTGAAAAAGGCTTTGGAAGAGCTTTCGACTCCGGAAATTAAGGTAAAGATACTCCATTGCGCCGTTGGCGGTATTACAGAGTCCGATGTGCTTCTTGCCGATGCATCGGATGCGATTGTTATCGGTTTTTATGTAACGACAGAGGACAGGGCGCGCATCCTGGCAGAAGAGAAGGGTGTGGATATAAGGCTTTATAAGATCATATATGATGCAACAAACGAAATAAAAGCAGCCATGGAAGGTATGTTAGAGCCTGAGAGTAAAGAAGTTATTCTCGGTCAGGTCGAAATACGGCATGTGTATAATATCTCTAAATTTGGCAATGTCGCAGGTTGTTATGTAAAATCAGGAAAAATCACGAGGAATGCCTCGGTTCGTTTGATTCGTAACATGATTATTATCTATGACGGTAAGCTGGAGTCATTAAAGATCGTCAAGGATGATGTCAGGGAGGTCAGGGCTGGTTTTGAATGTGGCTTAAAGATTGCCAATTATGACGATATTAAAGTTGGAGACATCGTTGAGGCGTATGAGATTCAAAAGATTGCCCGAACGATGACGATTTAGAAATGTGTTGAAGAGTCTGTTGTTATGAATCTGGAATTTTATGAATCAGACGATGCGGTTGTTGGGGTTTTGAGTGTTCGCCTGGTAATACGAAATGCAAGTTCACTTAAGGATAAACGTCGTATTATTAAAAGTTTAAAAGATCACGTAAAAAACAAATTTAATGTCTCTATTTCTGAAACGGGCACTCTCGATCATTGCCAGTATTCCAGGCTGAGCGTTGCAATGGTGGGAAACGACCGGCATTATGTAAATAGTACATTGTCAAATTTAATCAATATGCTCAGAGTGGCGACTTCTTTTGAACTTGTTGATTACAAACTGGAGTTTACATAATCACACCGGTTGCCGTTTCCATCATGGATATTTATATAATACGAACCGAAGGCTGCGGTTCCTTGAAATAATTTTAAATAATTATTTATATAAAATAATTTTATGTCTTCGCGAAGAATCGAAAGATTGTCAGAGGTTATCAGGCAGGAAGTGAGCAAGATCGTCCTGTATGAGTTGAAAGACCCCCGGATCGGTTTTATTACGATAACAACTGTTGAGCTTACGCCAGATTTGAGACATGCAAAGGTGTATGTGTCAATTATGGGTGGTGATACAATACAGAAAAGGACATTCCAGGGATTGGAACATGCGCGGGGTTTTATTCAGTCAGAAGTTGGAAAACGCCTTCAGATAAAATTCACGCCTCATTTAACGTTTTGTCTCGATGAGTCCATTAAGAAGAGCCTGCATATTGCGAAACTTATTGATGACGCGGTAAGGGGCGTTGAGAAACCTCACGAAGAAACACTGCCTGAAACAGAAGAAGAAAACGATGAAAACCACTCATAGGATTTACACAGGGCGCGTGCGTATGGTTTTTTATGGTATTTACAAGTTTTATGTGCTTAAGGATACGTTCATATAGTTTTAAAAGGTGATTTGGAAGAATGAAGAAAATACATTTAGGTTTGCCTAAGGGTAGTCTCCAGGAGGCAACCATTGATATGATGAAGAAGTCCGGTTATACGGTGACGGTGAGTTCCCGATCATATTATCCGTCGATTGATGATGATGAAATTTCTGTCCGCTTAATCAGACCCCAGGATATGTCCCGGTATGTTGAAAAAGGGATTATTGACGCTGGTCTGACGGGTATGGATTGGGTACGAGAAGCAGGTTCTGATGTGCGGGTGACCGTAAACCTGGTTTACGCAAAGCAGCAGTTAACAAAAGTCCGGTGGGTTCTGGCAGTCCCTGAGGATTCTCCAGTACGTTCTGTGCAAGATTTACAGGGAAAAAGGATTGCAACTGAATTGGTGAACGTAACGCGGCAATATCTCGCTGAGCGGGGAGTGGTTGCCGATATTGAATTTTCTCATGGCGCAACGGAGGCGAAAGCCCCCGATCTGGTTGACGCCATTGTAGAACTAACCGAAACAGGGAGCAGCCTGAAGGCAAATAAACTTCGCATTGTGGACACTATTATGGAGTCTGCTACCGTGCTGATAGCCAATCATCATTCATGGAAAGACGACTGGAAGCGTACAAAAATAGAAAATCTTGCAATGCTTTTTGAGGGCGCCATTATTGCGCGGGTAAAGGTTGGTCTAAAGATGAATGTTCCCAGTGGCGCTCTGGAGGGGGTGCTGAAAAAATTACCGGCGCTGAGAAAGCCCACGATTTCTACCCTTGCAGAAGGCGCTGGTTATGCAATTGAAACGGTGTTGGATGAAACTGTGGCAAGGAGAATTACCCCTGAGCTAAAGAGGGCTGGTGCAGAGGGGATCATTGAATATCCTTTGAATAAAGTAATTCTATAAGAAAGCAAGTTTACACGATTACTTTAAAACGTTCTCCATCGCGTTCCAGGAGTGAAAGTATACAGAAATATGAAATGGAATCATTCAGATTTATTTCCGGCATTTGTGTTTTTTTAATATTCATGTCTGTTGTTTTCCCGGGATGCCGTAGTATCGCTGGAAAACATGACTATCAGGTAATTTCAAAAAGCACGAGCCAGCCTTTAGATACTCAGAGAAAGGCGCACGCCTATTTTTGTACAGGGTATTTTTTCATGATGGGGAGGGACTGGGAAAATGCGGCCGCCTATTTTGAGATGGCAACACCCCTGGACAGCTCATCAGAAAGAATCATTCGTCATTTAGCCACATGCTATTTTCAATTGGGTAAGAATGAAAAGGCAATAGAATTTATTGAAAAATTAGCTGAAATCAAACCTCTCGAGTTCGGTGTGCATTACACGCTGGCAACCCTTTATGAGACGACCGGGAAAACGAAAGAGGCTATTGCTGAATACGAATACGCCCGCCGGTGTAAGACATCAAAACTAGATCATGTGTTTTTAGCAGACACTCTTTACCGGTTGGCCAACCTTTATATGAACGAAGGTATGATGGAGAAGGGATCTGAGTGTTACCAGAATATGTTTGACATGAAGCTCGTCAGTGAACCTGCAAAAATATATTATGAGATTGGTCAGCGATACTTTGAGAAGAATGATATAAAAAAGGCGCTGGAATATTTTTTAAAAGTACGGGAAACAGACCCAACGATGGTATCTGTGCGTTTCTATCTCAGTCTTTGTTATGATGCCCTCAATGATTATGAAAATGCTATAAAAGAGGCTGAGTCATTCCTGGAAAAGGAACCGGGGAACTGGGTGGTACACCTCGCCTTGTCCGATATCTACGGCAGAATGAAAAATGAGGCGAAAAAAAAAGAGGAACTTGGAAAGTCTCAGGAAATCCTCGAAGGAAATGTAAGCGCGGGAAGTAAAAATCCCAAAGAATATTTCTTGTTGTGTCAAATCTATAGGAACCAGCAAAGAACTGATGAAGCAATTGCCGTAGTTGACAGCATGAAATTAATTCCGCTCGATAAAGAGGCAAAGCGGGACTGTCATTTTTTGCTTGCGAATCTTTACTACGAGCACCGGGAGTTTAGTAGGGTAGAGGATGAATTAATCATGGCATTAAAAATCGATCCTGATTTTGACGAGGCTAATAATTTCCTTGGTTATCTGTACGTTGAAAACAATAAGCGCTTAGATGACGCCATTCAGCTCATTAATAAGGCATTAAAGGTGCAGCCAAAAAATGGGGCATATCTGGATAGCCTGGGGTGGGCCTATTTCAAGAAGGCCGGTACAGAAGAAAAAGACGACTATCTCAGTATGGGGCTTCAGAAATTATTAGAAGCTGTCCATATGCTGGAAGAGCCGGATATATATGACCATGTGGGAGATGTTCAATACAGTTTAGGGCACTGGGACGAGGCTATTCAGGCATGGGAAAAAGCGCTTGAGTTGTTTAAAAAGATACCGAAAAGTGAGATGCAAGGCGAAAGTATAAGGCTAAAATTGGAAAAAATAAAGGGGTTGATTTCAAGAGAAAAAGAAGTTTTAGAAGGTATTGCCAATAATCAGGAAGTTCAACTTAGTGTTCAACCGTAAAATTTTAAACGATAAAGAGGGGGATAAGAAAATTGGCTGGACATTCACATTGGGCGAGTATAAAGCACAAAAAGGGCGCTACTGATGCCAAAAAGGGTAAAGCGTATTCAAAGATAGCGCGTATGATTACGGTGGCTGCCAAAAGAGGCGGCGGCGATCCGGGAATGAATCCCAGGTTGCAGCTTGCCATAAGTAAAGCACGCGCGGTGAATATGCCTAAGGACAATATAGAGCGTGCCATCCAGAAAGGTACCGGATCCAGTGGGAGCGAGGGCGACCTTTTTGAATGTATGTATGAAGGGTACGGTCCGGGCGGCACGGCGCTTATGATAGAAATTGTGACGGACAATAAGAATAGAACGGCACCGGAAATAAGAAAGATATTTGAGCGGTTTGGCGGGAATCTGGGAGAAGCAGGCTGTGTATCGTGGATGTTTGAAAAGAAGGGGCTTATAGTTATAAATAACAAGGACACCAATGAAGATGAACTCATGCTGTTAGTGTTGGACGCGGGGTCCGAGGATTTGCAAAAGGT
>JAXMAC010000012.1:0-4352 GCA_046350595.1 Candidatus Brocadiaceae bacterium
CCGTTTTGCCCAGTTTGCCGTGGTTGCTTCCATCCAGGCTATAAAGGATGCCGGTCTGAAACTGGATGATTTTGATAGAACAAGGATTGGTGTTGTCGTTGGCTCAGGTATGGGTGGTCTGATTGAACTTGAGAACCAGCATACTATTCTTATGCAAAAGGGACCTTCCAGGATATCTCCCTTTATGGTTCCCAAATTAATGGTCAATGCTGCCTCTGCACAAGTGGCAATACGATTCGGATTGAAAGGCCCAAACTACGCGGTGGTAACGGCATGCACGACAGGGGTTAATGCTATAGGTGAAGCAGTGCACATTATTCAGAGAGGGGATGCTGATATTATGGTATCCGGGAGTTCGGAGGCCGTAATTACCCCATTAGGACTTGGCGGGTTTAGCTCCATGAAGGCCCTTTCCACCCGTAATGATGAGCCGCAGAAGGCCAGCCGTCCCTTTGATAAAGATCGCGATGGTTTTGTCATGTCAGAAGGGGCAGGTATTGTGGTGCTCGAAGAGTTTGAAATTGCTAAAAAAAGAGGAGCCCGCATTTATGCCGAAGTGTTGGGGTACGGGCTTAATGGCGATGCACATCATATCGCCGCGCCGGAACCTAACGCTGAAGGCGCTATGCGGTGCATGGTAAGCGCATTAAAAGACGCCCGGTGCAATCCGGAAGAAATAGAGTATATTAATGCGCATGCCACATCAACCCCTATCGGTGATAACATAGAGGTAAAGGCTATTAAGAAGGTCTTTGGTGCTTATGCTCCAAAAATACCCGTAAGCTCTACAAAATCGATGCTTGGTCATCAGCTTGGAGCTTCCGGGAGTGTTGAAGTTATTATCTGTGCCCTGGTAATAACGGAAGGTACTATACCACCGACAATCAACTATGACGCACCTGACCCTGAATGTACGGGATTGGATTTTGTTCCCAATGTGGCTCGTGAAAAGAAGGTTAATAAGGTGCTTTCCAATTCATTTGGATTTGGCGGGCATAACGCTAGTATTATTCTCGGCAAAGTATAAAAATACCAGCAGATGTCTTATAAAGCGATAATTCCCTCTTAAGGAATGTCTTTAATAAGTTTCTTAATAACAACATATATTTCCGGTAACTTTTTAATTAGTACCTGAATACGTTTCTCTTCATTGATGGGCCTGGCCGGGGAACCCCAGACGACGGAGCCAGGTTCCAGGCTTTTGTAAACCTTCGAACCGCCCCCAATGACACAGTTATCGCCAATGGTCGCATGATCGGTAATTCCCACATCTTCTGCAATGAGAACGTTCCGCCCGATCCTGGCGCTTCCGGCGATCTTCGCATAAGCGATGAGCATGGAGTTATCACCAATGATAACGTTATGTGCAATGTGGGAATGGTTGTCTATTTTTACCCCGTTTCTAATGACTGTCTTGTCAAGTGCAGCGCGACAGATGGTGACCATCGAGCCGATTTCAACATCGTCTCCGATTTCCACAGTCCCGATTTGCGGTATTTTGGCATGTTTACCTTTTATTTGAAGATAACCGAATCCATCGTCCCCGATAACCGTGTTGCTGTGAATAATAACCCTTTTTCCAATGGTAACATCCTCGCGGATAGTAACATGGGGGTAAATTATTGAGTCATCTCCAACACAACTCCCCCTGCCGATAAAAGTATAGGGGTAGATGACCACATTATTTCCTATCGTTACATGGTCATCAATGACGATATAAGCGCCAAGAGAAACATCTTTTCCAAAAGTAGCGTCTTTACCTATGAATGCTGTAGGGTGGATGCCCATGGGACGCTTGAGTTTTTCCTTTGCAACAACTTCCATAAGTTTTGTAAAGGCAAGGAATGGATTTTCGATGACAATGTGCGGTTTCCTGAGTTCTTGAATCTCCCGGTGTGATACGATTGCCGATGCTAAAGTGGTTAATGCTTGTGGAATAAGCGTATCATTCTTAATGAATGTTATGTCGCCATTTTTTGCAGCTTCGATACTGGCTAATCCGGTGATAAGAGCGGCGGGATCGCCAATAATTTTTCCGCCGATAATCGTTTGAATCTGATTTAATGTGTATTCCATTATTTTGAACATCGTATCACAACTATAAATCAGTGTCAAACTAACTTTTATATTGACAATTTTGTTGAATTCTAACAATAATGTATATGTTTCCAAAAGATTGAAAGTGTCTCGACGCTGCCCCGTGGGTATGGAAAATGACAATAAATTTCAATAATTCCAAAAATTTTTTAAGGAGTGTATTATATGTGTGGAATCGTGGGATATATTGGGCAAAAAAAGGCAGTTAAGGTTTTATTAGATGGCATTAAAAGACTCGAATATCGTGGTTATGATTCCTCCGGCATTGCTTTTGTTGAAGACGGCACAATGCGATGTGAAAAGGCAGTGGGAAAGGTTGCTGAGTTGGAGAAAAAGATTGACGGGAAAAACTTTCATGCACATGTAGGAATCGTCCATACTCGTTGGGCTACCCATGGTGCGCCCACCATGAATAACGCGCATCCCCATGTTGATTGTAGTGGCGAGATTGCTGTTGTCCATAACGGAATTATTGAAAATTATGATTATTTAAAATCTATTTTAGAACGTGATGGCCATACCTTTCAGAGCGAGACGGATACAGAGGTGCTTGCTCATCTTATTGAAAAATACTTCCAGGGCAATCTTGAGACGGCTGTTATGGAGGCGTTAAAAGAGGTGGAGGGAACCTACGGTATCGCCGTAATTTCCACAAAAGACCCTCACAAGATTGTCGCCGCTAGGAAGGGTTCTCCCATAGCGCTTGGCATAGGAAACAAGGAATATTTTATCACCTCTGACGTCTCCGCATCGCTGCCTCATACGCGGGATGTGGTGTATCTGGACGATAATGAATTAGCCGTTCTCACGATGGATCACTATGAAACAAAGACCATGCAAAATATCCGTACCTATAAAAGGGTTGAAGAGATATCGTGGGATATCGACATGATTGAAAAGGGCGGTTACGAGCATTTCATGCTCAAGGAGATCCATGAGCAACCCCAGGCGCTGAAAAATGCCATGCGTGGAAGAATTGAAAGTAATAGCGGCTTAATAAAGCTCGGTGGATTGATTAACTATGAAAAGGAGCTTCGGGCGTGTAAACGTATCGTTATCGTTGCCTGTGGTACCTCATGGCATGCAGGGCTGGTGGGTGAATACATGCTGGAAGAACTGGTGCGTATCCCTGTCGAGGTTGAATACGCCTCTGAATTCCGATATCGAAACCCCGTGATTGAGGAAGGTACGGTGATAATTGCTATCAGCCAATCAGGTGAGACGGCTGACACCCTTGCGGCAATGCGGGAGGCACGCCACAAAGGCGCAAAGATACTTTCCATTTGCAACGTGGTTGGCAGTACTATTGCCAGGGAGGCAGACTGTGGAATTTACTTACATATTGGTCCGGAGATTGGAGTTGCATCCACCAAGGCATTCACAGCTCAGATTACCGTTTTATACTTGTTCACCCTGCACATGATGCATCTGAAACATCCTCGCGTTCCGATGCATGACGATATGGTGAAGGCAATCCAATCCATACCCGATAAGATTCAGACCATCCTTGAGAGTGAAGATGAGATGGTAAACCTTGCAAGGATATATAAGGACAGTGAACACTTTCTCTATTTAGGAAGGGGATACAATTATCCCGTAGCCCTTGAAGGCGCTTTAAAATTAAAGGAAATATCCTATATCCACGCAGAAGGTTATCCTGCTGCTGAGATGAAGCATGGCCCTATTGCCCTCATTAACAAGGACATGCCTGTTGTCTTTATTGCTACAAAAGACAGCGCCTATGGGAAGATACTCAACAATATTGAAGAGGTGAAAGCACGGGGTGGAAAGGTAATCGCAATTGCAACGGAAGGGGACGACCAAATTGGAGAAAAGGTAGACCATGTATTGTACATACCAAAGACGTCTGATACCCTGACGCCCATCTTATCCGTAATTCCGTTGCAGTTACTGGCCTATCACATGGCAGTAATGCGGGGTTGTGATGTGGATAAGCCCAGAAATCTTGCCAAGAGCGTAACGGTTGAATAAGAATTGATTATTTAAGGGAGAGCGAAGAGGCGCTTCGCTCTCCCTTGATTGATTTTATGAAGAGATATGAAAATATTTAATTGCTTGCAAATCGAAACGTCGTCGCAAAGCCGCTTCGACCGTCATAATTCCATTCCTGCTTGTCCTCCGTAAACCGATGGGTGGTGGTCTTTCCCATGTTTAATGTCAAATCAAATTCTTTCGACCAGATAGAAAAGTTTTTATTGACGATTTGCGTTGGCTTGCTTGCATCGCCTGCCCCG
>JAXMAC010000012.1:4452-9421 GCA_046350595.1 Candidatus Brocadiaceae bacterium
CGAACGGGAATAATGGATTCTTTTACTATCTTTGAAGACGCATCCTTGGTAATCAACATCAGTTCCTGTACTTCGTACACGTGCCCAACGGGGATAACCATACGGCCTCCGGGTTTAAGCTGTTCGATAAGGGGTTGTGGTATATGTTCCGCGGCTGCGGTAACAATGATTGCATCAAAAGGGGCATGCTCCGGCCATCCCTTGTACCCATCTCCTATCTTCCCCTCTATATTACTATAGCCCATGGTTTTGAGGCGGTTAAAGGCGTTATTTCCCAGTTCCTCAACGATTTCCAGGGTATACACCTGCTTTGCAATCCTGGCAAGTATTGCCGCCTGATACCCCGATCCCGTTCCTACTTCCAGGACTACATCGTCTTTGTCTGCCTTTAATAATTCCGTCATGAATGCCACGATGTACGGCTGGGAAATCGTCTGTCCCAGACCGATGGGCACTGGTTGGTCCCAGTAACTATATGCGCGATTTTCCTCGGGAATGAAAAGATGCCGGGGCACTGCTTCCATAGCATCAAGCACCCTTTTATCCTGAACGCCCCGGTTGGCAATCTGCACTTCCACCATCTGTTTCCGATGTCGTGCGAAGGTTTCCTCACTATACAGTGTGCCTTTATCACCCATGGCAGAAATACCGCCCTTCTTAAAAACAGTCGGGATAATAAAAGATATTAAGAGCGCCACACATGTGGCGATAAACACAGAAATACTTATTTTCATGATTTTCCTTTTCATGGCACAACAATAAGAGAAACATCTCTCTTTTCATGCACTTCACCAATAACGCTTGCAGTCGCAACGCCTCTCTGCTTAAGTTTCGCGCATAGTGTTGCTGCTTTTTCTTTCGGCACTGAGATAAGGAGTCCACCGGAAGTCTGGGCATCAAATACGATGTCCTTGTGTTCTTCCCGTACTCTGGGATCTATCCTGATCTTGTCCTGCAAATATATTTTACTCAGCTTTGATACCCCCGGTATCAATCCCATCTTGACATAGCGTTCGCAACCTTCGAAGATTGGTATACGTTCGGCAAAGAAGAAGAGCGTTACCTTGCTCGCCTCAGCCATCTCCAATCCATGACCCATAAGGCCAAACCCGGTAATATCCGTGCAACTATTTACCCCTACCTGAAGCATTACTTCGGATGCCGTCTTGTTTAACTGAACCATGCATTGTGTTATCAGTCTTATATGTTCTTCGGAAGCCTTATTGGCCTTAATTGCCGAGATGACCAACCCTGTCCCAAGCGGTTTGGTCAGTACCAGCACATCTCCGGGCTTTGCCCCTGCATTGGTTACTATGTTATCAGGGTGGATAATGCCGGTGACCGATAACCCGTATTTGATTTCCGTATCCTGCAGGGTATGACCACCCACAACAACCGCCCCCGCTTCATTGACCTTATCTGCGCCACCCTTGAGTATTTCTACGAGAATATCTTTTTCGAGCGATTTTATTGGGTAGCAGAGGATATTCATGGCCGTGAGGGGTTTGCCGCCCATGGCATAAACGTCGCTCAGTGCATTGGCTGCGGCAATCTGTCCGTAATCATACGGATTGTTTACCACCGGGGTAAAGAAATCCAGGGTCTGTACTAATGCGGTATCTTTGCTAATCTGGTAAATACCTGCATCTGCAAAGGTTTTTGGGCCAACCAGTACATGCTCGTTTGGATATTCAGGCAGGTGGTTGACCACATACGCCATGTCTTCAACGGGTATCTTCCCCGCTCACCCACCACAGGCAGCATAATCAATCAATCTCTTTTTTCCCCACGCCACAGAAATCACCCCCTTTTCTTTAATAAAATCTTTAAATGTCCTATATCACAGAGGTCTTACTGAAACCACGATGTAGACGATTCTTTGGGATTAAACTTTGCATGACATTCGTCACAACTATTAACGACCTTAAAAAAAGCTGCTTGTGCTCTGTCCTTATTCCTTTCCTGACATGCGCTAATCAACTCCAGGGCGTTCAGGTGAAACTGGACGTCGAGGTTGACAAACTCCTTTGGCAAATCTTTTTTGTTGGCGCCCGTAAATACCACAGGGCTTGCGTCCTTGAGCTTTTTTGTATCATTTTTAATAGCGTTCCAGTCCTGTTGGTTAATTGACGATGATAGATGTTTTAACAATACCTTGATATCCTTCATGTGTACAATAAAGCCCTGTTCGTTTTTAATGAAACCAATTTCTTCTCCTGGTTTTGATACCGCCGGGATTTTTTCTGTGGCAGCTTTTTTTTCCGCTAATTGTTCAACCTCTTTTTTACCACAGCCGAATAAACAAATGAATGAAATTGTTATAAAAATAAATTTTTTCATACAAAATACCTGAAAATGAGAAAATTAACTCACAATACTTATTACAGCAATACAAAACGACTTTTTATTGTTTGTGGTTGCCAATAAACCGTTTAAGCAGATTAAACCGTTTAAGCCGTTAAAAAACTTGTCTGTTCAAGCAGTTATAGGGATAAACCACCCGCGCTGCGAGACCGTTTTGAAATTCCTATACACTGAAACAGAACAAATGCATGTTAAACATTCTTCCTGAAAAAATCAATAGAAATGGTTTGCTATATGATCCTTAAGGATTTTCCGATCTTTTCAAACCGCTCAAGAGCCCAGACAAGATCGTCCTGACTATGCGTAGCGGAAATCATTACCCGGATGCGTGCCTTACCCATGGGTACCGTTGGATAGCCTATAGCCTGGGCAAAGACACCTTCTTCAAATAACTCCTTGCTGAATTCTTTGGCTATCATGGCGTCTCCAATCATAACGGGCGTTATCGGCGTTTTGGTGCGCCCGATATTAAATCCCGCGTGTTTTATCTTTTCCTGAAAAAATTTCGTGTTATCCCAGAGTTTTTTAACCAACGTATCCGTGGTGTTCAGGATATCCACTGCGGCGATACAGGCCGCAACATCAGCGGCGGTTACGGCGCTTGAAAAAAGGAAGGGTCGTCCCTTCTGTGTAAGATAATCCGTTAATTGCTTGCTCCCCGCAATATACCCACCAACAACGCCAAATGCCTTTGACAGCGTGCCAACCTCAATATCAACTTTTCCGTGAAGATTGAAGTGATCGACAATACCTCTGCCTCCCCGGCCAAGGACGCCCTCACCATGCGCATCATCTACCATCGTAATGGCCCCATATTTTTCGGCGACATCAACTATTTCCGGTAGTGGCGCGATATCTCCCTCCATGCTAAAAACGCCATCGGTAATAATGAGAAGACGCGGGGCTTTCTTTATATCAAAAAACCCCGCTATTCCACGTTCATTAACCCCCTTTAGTCCTCCTTTGCTCAAAGGGAAGAGAGAGGGATTTGTAAAGGCGGTCGGCGGGGACTTTGTGGGTTGGGGGGAGTTTGTTTCTCCAAAAATCTTTGACTGAAGGTCTTGTGGATTACAATGTTCGTATCGCACAATCTTTGCCCTGGAAAGACGGCTTCCGTCAATGATACTCGCATGGTTGAGTTCGTCAGAAAAGACAACATCGCCTTCGCCAACAATGGCAGGAATTACGGCAAGATTTGCACAGAATCCGGATTGAAAGGTGAGCGCGCTTTCCGCCCCTTTAAATTGTGCAAGCTTTCGTTCGAGTTCTTTGTGCAGGTTTGTGGTCCCGGCTATTGTTCTTACCGCAGCCGGCCCCACACCGTAAGCGTCAATTGCTTTTTGGGCTGCCGATTTTAATTGAGGATCATTGGCAAACCCCAGGTAATTATTTGAACAGAGGTTTAATACCTTCCTTCCGTCCACTACGATCCATGCCCCCTGCGGGCTTTCAATCGTCCGTATATTTATGAATAGCCCCGTTTCCTTCAATTTGTTTAATTCATCGGTAATAAAATCCAGCTTATCCATAAGAGTACTCCTTTTTGAATCAGACCTTTAAAATAACCTTTCCACACGTTCCGTCTTTCATAAGTCTCATGCCCTTTTCATAATCCTTCAATGAAAACTGATGCGTAATAATGGGGTTGGGGTCTACAAGTCCCGATGACAGGAATCGGGATGTCTTGTGCCATGTGGAAAATATCCTGCGTCCCGTAATTCCGTAAATACGAATTTTTTTAAACACAACATCTTTGTTCAGATCAATATTAACACGGCGCTCATAAATGCCTAAGAGAGAAATTCTCCCGCCCGGTGTAATAGCCTTAAGACCATGGTTCAGCGCCTGATTATTCCCGGAAAATTCCAGTACCACATCCACACCGGTATTCTTTGTACTTTCAAGCACAAGTTGCGCAACATCCTGTTGTCTGGGATTGACGGTTATGTGCGCCCCCATCTTTTTACTAATGGCCAGTCGGTAATTATTCGGGTCTGAAACAATGATCAATGATGCGCCGCATGCCTTTGCAATCCCTGTGGCAAAGAGTCCAATAGGTCCTGCGCCCAGGATCAACACCGCCTTTGCCGATACATCCTCAGCCAGGACGGTATCAACGGCATTTCCAAAGGGTTCCTGGATGGTTGCCCATTCGTCGGGAATATTTGGCTCATTCTTCCAGATGACATGTTCGGGGAGGACAAGGAATTCTGCAAACGTGCCGTCGTGGTCAACTCCTAACAATTTGAAATTCTTACAGACCTCGGTACATCCGTTTGTGCATTGATAACAATATCCGCAGGTAAGATGGCTTTCTGCGGAGACCCTGTCTCCGGCCTTTACCCGTGTAACTTCCTCGCCAATTTTGGCAACGAGTCCAACAAACTCATGGCCAATAATACGTGGCGGGGTGAAGCGATGTTGCGCCCAGCGCGTCCAGTCATAGATATGCACGTCTGTGCCGCAAATAGAAGCAATCTTGACCCTGATCAGCACATCTCGTGGTCCTATTTTAGGGGTGGACACATTAATAAATTCCATGCCTTTTGTATGTTTTGTTTTCACAACAGCCTTCATTTGTGAAATTCCTTTCTTTCACTTGACG
>JAXMAC010000012.1:9521-14872 GCA_046350595.1 Candidatus Brocadiaceae bacterium
ATGTTTTGTTTTCACAACAGCCTTCATTTGTGAAATTCCTTTCTTTCACTTGACGATTTTTATTTTTTCTGTCAATCCGTATAATTCATGTACCAACTGGTCGGTCCGACGGATAGTTTTGTATTGTAATTATTTTAGACGGCGACATTCTTACTTTCCCCGCTAAAAAGATGGGTTTAAGGTGAGCATTCCTACACTCCCCTCTAAAAAGAGGGGTTGGGGGGTGTGTTCCTTCCGTTTTTCATGATCTTCAATAAAACATCGAATTACTGGTAAAACCCCATCCGTATTTTTCATTACATCTTCAGTTTAATTTCTAATTTCGTACTCTTATTTCTCAATTTCCGTTGGAAGGCTTTACACCATTGAGGGTTCTGGTTTGTAACGTGAACCCGCGGGGGAGACATAACGCTTCAGCTAAACCGGTCGGCTTTGGAGCGTAGCGGAAAAGCTGTCCCGAGTTGAAGCTGTTGTTAGGCATTGGTTCCCCACATATATCCAGTGAAAGAGCCAGAGTCTTGAACCTTGATAGTTTGTGTTTCAGTGTATGTGTAACCAAACCACCCGAAATATTTGATGTCGACGTTAATCATGGCGCCATATTTCCAGAAACCCTGATCGTTTGCTTCACTGGTTCCAAAGCTACAAGTAGCAATATCGCCATTCTGAAGTATGTGTATCGTATTGCTATTGACTGCTTCGATCCATCTTTCTTTATTTTCCGCAGTGGCATCAACGCCAAGAGCCTGTTCAAGGTTGGACTCTTGAATTTTTAACTTTATGTCTTTGGCTGGAATAGAACCTGAATTCTTTACCTGAAGAGAATAAGCGATTACCGTGTTCTCGGCGCTAACAGTTCTAACTGCCAACGTTAAAATTGGCCGAAACTGTCTTCTCCAGAAATAGAACGACATACCAAGAGAAAGTATAGATACAATAAGCGCAACTAATGCTATCAGAACTTCCATCTTATCCTATGCATAACAAGTTATTATACAGACCCGTATATCCAGAGGTATACGAGAAAAGACACGTTGTGTGCCAGAATTAAATTATGCAAAATTGTGGCTGTTTCCACACTACTGCTTTTGCCGGTTCAGTCCCACAGTGGGGGCAGGTTTCAAACCTGCCCCTACGAGTTTATGGTGAACTTTCCTCAACAATTTTGATTTCCTCATCTGTCAATCCGTACAATTCATACACCAACCGGTCAATCTGGCGGTCGGTGGCGTCTATCTGGCGCTGGATGACGGTCTTGTCAGTATCTGTCTTTGCCGATGCTGATTGGCTGTGGAGGTATCACCAGATACTAAGTTGCTACTTACTTTTTCTTTGCTGGTGGCTTCGCTGGTAATTTTGGAGGGATATAACCTTTCTTTTCAGTATTATTTGTTAGTTTTACGAATTGTTTTGATGGCACATAGCCAGCTTCTTTTTCTATAGTCATAACTTTTCACCTCCTTCTGGTAAGTTAAAAACACTAAAAACTATGAGAAAAATAATCCCCAAAATAAAGAAAGCTATTGATAAATAATTAAGCCGACTTGTCCAATCTCCTGCGTTATTTTTGTTTTCGGGTTCTTTCTCTGATATATCTTGATCTAAGATTTCTCTTTGTCGCCTACAAGCAGATTGGCTTGTAAGAAATGAAATTAATGTAGAAAGAATGCTAAAAGAAAAGAATGTCCAAGCTGCTATTAAAAAATATATGCTCTGAGATTTTGGATGTGGTGCAATTTGTTTAATAAAAGTTATAGATAATCCAAGAGCCCCAGACGCCAATGTTAATATTGCTTTATCAAACTGCTGTGCAGTATCGCGTTCAGCATCAATTGATTGTTTTCTTTCATCTAAATAGACTTGGTATTTATTTGCTTTATTTTGTTGCATGATATTGCAGCTTTTATATAAATCTGTTTACTATATAAAGTATCACAACGTTTATACCACAATCGCACTGTTAATGCAATATGTTGTATATACCACGTTTTCAACATGCATAATTGTTACTTTTCATCTTCCACTTCCACAATTTTGATTTCCTCTTCCGTCAATCCGTACAATTCATACACCAACTGATCTATATGTCGTTCGGTGGCATCTATCTGGCGTCGGATGACGATTATGTCATGGTCTGTCTTTGCCAACGCTAATTGCTTGTGCAGTTCAAGCATCTGGTCAACAAGGGCAACTATTCTATCGTGGTGAGATTTGTCCAATGGGTTGGATGTGTCGATTGTGCGGATGGGAATTTGTGAAAAATACATTGGTTTGTATTCAAAATAACCACCCTGTTTAGTAGAGGAAATCGAATGCATTAAGAAATCCGCCGCTTTTGAATTCAATATTCCAAGCAGGTATAAATTGTCCGTGGCAATAATCGATGTTTTATCATTTGAGTAAAACCCTGAAATATCGAGTGTATATGAGGCATTTTGCACTATAGTCGGAATAAATATCTTTGGTTTTTCAAACTCTGCATAGTATTCACACGCCCTTAGTTCCCACCAATAATCTCCTTTATCACATCGTTTCTTAGCATTATCAGCGAAAGGCAGTAGATGTCCGGCAACAGCCGGATATTTTCTTTGGAAACAATTCCACACGTCACTTCCCTTGCCAAAGTTTGCAGACGTCCAACCCTTGGGAATAAAAATCAAGAATTGCTTGCCCGCTGGCGGCTGATAGCGTTTAACATCCCGCCCGATTAGGAATGGCTTTATAATCTCTTTGCTTTTAGGGTCTTCGGAAACAAGCCTATCCCTTGTTTCCTCATCTATCACAAATGCCTCGTTGAGTCCCGTCTTAATACCATAGTAGATTTTACCTTTTACGTATTCTTTTAAAGGAACTCCGGTCTTTTTCAGCTTGTTAAGTAGCGCAGCGCTTCGTTCATCTGCAAGAGACCAGCCCGTATCATTAAGGATGGATAATTTTACAGAATGGCGGTTTTCATTTACATAGCCTGCCAGATTTTCAAATTCAAGTGTCTGTACTTGGGCAGCAACAAAAGCGGTCGGTGGTTTATCTTTACCGATGACGAGGATGCAGGGATACGTTGTTGCTTGCTGGAATACCGGCAAGTCGCCAAAATCCACAATTTGCTCAATATATTGTCTCTTCAACCACTTCCTGAGAGGTTCACCATAATTAGCCCGCATCCACTTGTTTGCAACTATATAGCCGAATATTCCCTTCTCCTTGAGTAACGAAACACCTTTTTCAATAAAATACGCATAGAGGTCAGCCATTCCATGATATACCGTGTATTTTTGTTGCAAATATTCCTTTATGCCGCCTAAACCTTCTTGTCTTACATACGGCGGATTTCCAATCACCACGTCAAACCCACCTGCCTTCATGATTTCCGGAAATTCCGATTCCCAGTCAAATGGGTTAATCCTGTAATATGCATCATCTGTAGGGACACGGTGCTCCGTGTCCCTACCATATTGATAACAGACGTTGAAATCAGTCCCAATGAGCGAATTGCCGCACTTGATGTTATTGCCGAGGTCTGGCAGTGCGCGTTCGTGGAAGAGCTTGAGTTGTTTTACAATAGTCTGTTCAGATTCGCCTTCCAATACCTTGAGCAGGAGGGATAACTTGGTTACCTCCTCGGCCTGCGGGTCGATGTCCACACCATAGATGTTGTTGAGCAGGATGCGTTTGCGTTCGGCGGTCGTCAACCGCCAGTCGCCGCCCGATGCCTGATACAATGCAGGTGATCGGCCGGTTGCCCATTTTTCAGGTGCATTGGCTACATACCAGTCACGATGGTAGTCAAGCAGGTATTGAAATGCGCCCAGGAGAAAAGAGCCAGAACCGCAGGCAGGATCGAGGATGCGAATTTTGGCCGCCTCTTTTGGAGTAACAACTTTAATTTTGGATTTTGGATTTTTGATTTCGGCATTAACAACCCCCTTGCCCCCTTTACTCAGGGGGATTTTTGTACGTTCATCATTCTGTAATCCACATTCAAGAAGTTTTCCTACCGTATTTTTTACGATATAATCGACAATATACGTGGGCGTATAATAAACCCCGCCTGCCTTTCGGACTTCGGGTTTTTCTTCTACCACTGCACGGTGGCCTTCCGTAAGGCGGATGACCTTTCCCAGAAATTGCTCATAGACCTGCCCCAGAATATCGACTGAAAGGACGGAGAATTCATACGGGCTGTCGGGATAGTAAAGGTTTCTCATGATGTCCCTGAGTACCTTATCGTCAATGGTCACGCCGGGCGTAAGGGTATCGGGTGATTCGGAGCGGTCTTTCTCCTGCTGGAAATGAAATAAACCCGAATTATAACGGTCATCGGCGCGGCGGAACAATTCACACAGCCGTGCATATACATGGTCGCCATTGGTAATGGCCATAAGCTGACCATAACGCTCTATGCCACGATCCTCGCAGATGCGTAAGAAAATAATGCGGTCAATGGTGCGCTGGACAGAGAAATTCAGGTCGCGCTGGGTAAGATTTGGATTTCGCAGCGCCAGATTACGGGCAAGGATATCACGCCAGGATTCAATCTCTTTCAGAAATGCATCGTCAACCTCGGCGGTGCCTTTTTTTGCCTTGTTTGATTCGGCGTACTTATCGAAAGAGCCTTTCAGTATGGCATCGCGTGAGAAGATTCCCAAAATTTCATCCCATCGCTGTGCATACTCGGTATGGTTAAGGTAGAGGATGCGGGCGGTAGAAGCCTTATCAGCCTTGTTTGGCTTGACCCTGCAATCATAAACGACAAACTCCTCAAAATCGGTCAGTATGCTGAGCGGGAGTTTGGCAGACCATGCGTAACGGCGCAGTTGAAATGCCGGGTCAACGTCGTCTTTGAGATTGACGGATGGTCTCTTTGTCTCAACAAAGAACTTACGAACGCCGCCGATGCGGAAGCAATAATCCGGGGCCTTCGTAAGGCTGCCTATCTTGATGGAATCCTCATGGATGACGTCTTTATATGCCTCTGCATAGCCCTTTTCGTTGTTTACGTCCCAACCGAGCAGTTTGAAAAATGGGTCAACGAACTCACGCCGAAGCTGGGTTTCGTTGTATGTGCCGGAGCGATATGCCTCCCGGTTCCTGTCAAACCGCTCAATGAGTTCATAAATTTCCTGTGAAGCTGTCATAGTATTTCTCTGTATTGTTTTTTATTATCGGTGTAGGGACAATGTCATTAAGTTAAGGAGTATTTGATCAAAACAACCACCTTTATCCTCTTTTCTAAGGGGGGACTTTTACGTACAGGAATATTAACTGAGCATATAATTTTTACCATAAAAAATATACTACAAAATTAAAAAAGATTCATGGTGGAATAAATAAATTTTCATGGAACGTCAGTG
>JAXMAC010000012.1:14972-19941 GCA_046350595.1 Candidatus Brocadiaceae bacterium
CGAACGGGAATAATGGATTCTTTTACTATCTTTGAAGACGCATCCTTGGTAATCAACATCAGTTCCTGTACTTCGTACACGTGCCCAACGGGGATAACCATACGGCCTCCGGGTTTAAGCTGTTCGATAAGGGGTTGTGGTATATGTTCCGCGGCTGCGGTAACAATGATTGCATCAAAAGGGGCATGCTCCGGCCATCCCTTGTACCCATCTCCTATCTTCCCCTCTATATTACTATAGCCCATGGTTTTGAGGCGGTTAAAGGCGTTATTTCCCAGTTCCTCAACGATTTCCAGGGTATACACCTGCTTTGCAATCCTGGCAAGTATTGCCGCCTGATACCCCGATCCCGTTCCTACTTCCAGGACTACATCGTCTTTGTCTGCCTTTAATAATTCCGTCATGAATGCCACGATGTACGGCTGGGAAATCGTCTGTCCCAGACCGATGGGCACTGGTTGGTCCCAGTAACTATATGCGCGATTTTCCTCGGGAATGAAAAGATGCCGGGGCACTGCTTCCATAGCATCAAGCACCCTTTTATCCTGAACGCCCCGGTTGGCAATCTGCACTTCCACCATCTGTTTCCGATGTCGTGCGAAGGTTTCCTCACTATACAGTGTGCCTTTATCACCCATGGCAGAAATACCGCCCTTCTTAAAAACAGTCGGGATAATAAAAGATATTAAGAGCGCCACACATGTGGCGATAAACACAGAAATACTTATTTTCATGATTTTCCTTTTCATGGCACAACAATAAGAGAAACATCTCTCTTTTCATGCACTTCACCAATAACGCTTGCAGTCGCAACGCCTCTCTGCTTAAGTTTCGCGCATAGTGTTGCTGCTTTTTCTTTCGGCACTGAGATAAGGAGTCCACCGGAAGTCTGGGCATCAAATACGATGTCCTTGTGTTCTTCCCGTACTCTGGGATCTATCCTGATCTTGTCCTGCAAATATATTTTACTCAGCTTTGATACCCCCGGTATCAATCCCATCTTGACATAGCGTTCGCAACCTTCGAAGATTGGTATACGTTCGGCAAAGAAGAAGAGCGTTACCTTGCTCGCCTCAGCCATCTCCAATCCATGACCCATAAGGCCAAACCCGGTAATATCCGTGCAACTATTTACCCCTACCTGAAGCATTACTTCGGATGCCGTCTTGTTTAACTGAACCATGCATTGTGTTATCAGTCTTATATGTTCTTCGGAAGCCTTATTGGCCTTAATTGCCGAGATGACCAACCCTGTCCCAAGCGGTTTGGTCAGTACCAGCACATCTCCGGGCTTTGCCCCTGCATTGGTTACTATGTTATCAGGGTGGATAATGCCGGTGACCGATAACCCGTATTTGATTTCCGTATCCTGCAGGGTATGACCACCCACAACAACCGCCCCCGCTTCATTGACCTTATCTGCGCCACCCTTGAGTATTTCTACGAGAATATCTTTTTCGAGCGATTTTATTGGGTAGCAGAGGATATTCATGGCCGTGAGGGGTTTGCCGCCCATGGCATAAACGTCGCTCAGTGCATTGGCTGCGGCAATCTGTCCGTAATCATACGGATTGTTTACCACCGGGGTAAAGAAATCCAGGGTCTGTACTAATGCGGTATCTTTGCTAATCTGGTAAATACCTGCATCTGCAAAGGTTTTTGGGCCAACCAGTACATGCTCGTTTGGATATTCAGGCAGGTGGTTGACCACATACGCCATGTCTTCAACGGGTATCTTCCCCGCTCACCCACCACAGGCAGCATAATCAATCAATCTCTTTTTTCCCCACGCCACAGAAATCACCCCCTTTTCTTTAATAAAATCTTTAAATGTCCTATATCACAGAGGTCTTACTGAAACCACGATGTAGACGATTCTTTGGGATTAAACTTTGCATGACATTCGTCACAACTATTAACGACCTTAAAAAAAGCTGCTTGTGCTCTGTCCTTATTCCTTTCCTGACATGCGCTAATCAACTCCAGGGCGTTCAGGTGAAACTGGACGTCGAGGTTGACAAACTCCTTTGGCAAATCTTTTTTGTTGGCGCCCGTAAATACCACAGGGCTTGCGTCCTTGAGCTTTTTTGTATCATTTTTAATAGCGTTCCAGTCCTGTTGGTTAATTGACGATGATAGATGTTTTAACAATACCTTGATATCCTTCATGTGTACAATAAAGCCCTGTTCGTTTTTAATGAAACCAATTTCTTCTCCTGGTTTTGATACCGCCGGGATTTTTTCTGTGGCAGCTTTTTTTTCCGCTAATTGTTCAACCTCTTTTTTACCACAGCCGAATAAACAAATGAATGAAATTGTTATAAAAATAAATTTTTTCATACAAAATACCTGAAAATGAGAAAATTAACTCACAATACTTATTACAGCAATACAAAACGACTTTTTATTGTTTGTGGTTGCCAATAAACCGTTTAAGCAGATTAAACCGTTTAAGCCGTTAAAAAACTTGTCTGTTCAAGCAGTTATAGGGATAAACCACCCGCGCTGCGAGACCGTTTTGAAATTCCTATACACTGAAACAGAACAAATGCATGTTAAACATTCTTCCTGAAAAAATCAATAGAAATGGTTTGCTATATGATCCTTAAGGATTTTCCGATCTTTTCAAACCGCTCAAGAGCCCAGACAAGATCGTCCTGACTATGCGTAGCGGAAATCATTACCCGGATGCGTGCCTTACCCATGGGTACCGTTGGATAGCCTATAGCCTGGGCAAAGACACCTTCTTCAAATAACTCCTTGCTGAATTCTTTGGCTATCATGGCGTCTCCAATCATAACGGGCGTTATCGGCGTTTTGGTGCGCCCGATATTAAATCCCGCGTGTTTTATCTTTTCCTGAAAAAATTTCGTGTTATCCCAGAGTTTTTTAACCAACGTATCCGTGGTGTTCAGGATATCCACTGCGGCGATACAGGCCGCAACATCAGCGGCGGTTACGGCGCTTGAAAAAAGGAAGGGTCGTCCCTTCTGTGTAAGATAATCCGTTAATTGCTTGCTCCCCGCAATATACCCACCAACAACGCCAAATGCCTTTGACAGCGTGCCAACCTCAATATCAACTTTTCCGTGAAGATTGAAGTGATCGACAATACCTCTGCCTCCCCGGCCAAGGACGCCCTCACCATGCGCATCATCTACCATCGTAATGGCCCCATATTTTTCGGCGACATCAACTATTTCCGGTAGTGGCGCGATATCTCCCTCCATGCTAAAAACGCCATCGGTAATAATGAGAAGACGCGGGGCTTTCTTTATATCAAAAAACCCCGCTATTCCACGTTCATTAACCCCCTTTAGTCCTCCTTTGCTCAAAGGGAAGAGAGAGGGATTTGTAAAGGCGGTCGGCGGGGACTTTGTGGGTTGGGGGGAGTTTGTTTCTCCAAAAATCTTTGACTGAAGGTCTTGTGGATTACAATGTTCGTATCGCACAATCTTTGCCCTGGAAAGACGGCTTCCGTCAATGATACTCGCATGGTTGAGTTCGTCAGAAAAGACAACATCGCCTTCGCCAACAATGGCAGGAATTACGGCAAGATTTGCACAGAATCCGGATTGAAAGGTGAGCGCGCTTTCCGCCCCTTTAAATTGTGCAAGCTTTCGTTCGAGTTCTTTGTGCAGGTTTGTGGTCCCGGCTATTGTTCTTACCGCAGCCGGCCCCACACCGTAAGCGTCAATTGCTTTTTGGGCTGCCGATTTTAATTGAGGATCATTGGCAAACCCCAGGTAATTATTTGAACAGAGGTTTAATACCTTCCTTCCGTCCACTACGATCCATGCCCCCTGCGGGCTTTCAATCGTCCGTATATTTATGAATAGCCCCGTTTCCTTCAATTTGTTTAATTCATCGGTAATAAAATCCAGCTTATCCATAAGAGTACTCCTTTTTGAATCAGACCTTTAAAATAACCTTTCCACACGTTCCGTCTTTCATAAGTCTCATGCCCTTTTCATAATCCTTCAATGAAAACTGATGCGTAATAATGGGGTTGGGGTCTACAAGTCCCGATGACAGGAATCGGGATGTCTTGTGCCATGTGGAAAATATCCTGCGTCCCGTAATTCCGTAAATACGAATTTTTTTAAACACAACATCTTTGTTCAGATCAATATTAACACGGCGCTCATAAATGCCTAAGAGAGAAATTCTCCCGCCCGGTGTAATAGCCTTAAGACCATGGTTCAGCGCCTGATTATTCCCGGAAAATTCCAGTACCACATCCACACCGGTATTCTTTGTACTTTCAAGCACAAGTTGCGCAACATCCTGTTGTCTGGGATTGACGGTTATGTGCGCCCCCATCTTTTTACTAATGGCCAGTCGGTAATTATTCGGGTCTGAAACAATGATCAATGATGCGCCGCATGCCTTTGCAATCCCTGTGGCAAAGAGTCCAATAGGTCCTGCGCCCAGGATCAACACCGCCTTTGCCGATACATCCTCAGCCAGGACGGTATCAACGGCATTTCCAAAGGGTTCCTGGATGGTTGCCCATTCGTCGGGAATATTTGGCTCATTCTTCCAGATGACATGTTCGGGGAGGACAAGGAATTCTGCAAACGTGCCGTCGTGGTCAACTCCTAACAATTTGAAATTCTTACAGACCTCGGTACATCCGTTTGTGCATTGATAACAATATCCGCAGGTAAGATGGCTTTCTGCGGAGACCCTGTCTCCGGCCTTTACCCGTGTAACTTCCTCGCCAATTTTGGCAACGAGTCCAACAAACTCATGGCCAATAATACGTGGCGGGGTGAAGCGATGTTGCGCCCAGCGCGTCCAGTCATAGATATGCACGTCTGTGCCGCAAATAGAAGCAATCTTGACCCTGATCAGCACATCTCGTGGTCCTATTTTAGGGGTGGACACATTAATAAATTCCATGCCTTTTGTATGTTTTGTTTTCACAACAGCCTTCATTTGTGAAATTCCTTTCTTTCACTTGACG
>JAXMAC010000012.1:20041-49991 GCA_046350595.1 Candidatus Brocadiaceae bacterium
ATGTTTTGTTTTCACAACAGCCTTCATTTGTGAAATTCCTTTCTTTCACTTGACGATTTTTATTTTTTCTGTCAATCCGTATAATTCATGTACCAACTGGTCGGTCCGACGGATAGTTTTGTATTGTAATTATTTTAGACGGCGACATTCTTACTTTCCCCGCTAAAAAGATGGGTTTAAGGTGAGCATTCCTACACTCCCCTCTAAAAAGAGGGGTTGGGGGGTGTGTTCCTTCCGTTTTTCATGATCTTCAATAAAACATCGAATTACTGGTAAAACCCCATCCGTATTTTTCATTACATCTTCAGTTTAATTTCTAATTTCGTACTCTTATTTCTCAATTTCCGTTGGAAGGCTTTACACCATTGAGGGTTCTGGTTTGTAACGTGAACCCGCGGGGGAGACATAACGCTTCAGCTAAACCGGTCGGCTTTGGAGCGTAGCGGAAAAGCTGTCCCGAGTTGAAGCTGTTGTTAGGCATTGGTTCCCCACATATATCCAGTGAAAGAGCCAGAGTCTTGAACCTTGATAGTTTGTGTTTCAGTGTATGTGTAACCAAACCACCCGAAATATTTGATGTCGACGTTAATCATGGCGCCATATTTCCAGAAACCCTGATCGTTTGCTTCACTGGTTCCAAAGCTACAAGTAGCAATATCGCCATTCTGAAGTATGTGTATCGTATTGCTATTGACTGCTTCGATCCATCTTTCTTTATTTTCCGCAGTGGCATCAACGCCAAGAGCCTGTTCAAGGTTGGACTCTTGAATTTTTAACTTTATGTCTTTGGCTGGAATAGAACCTGAATTCTTTACCTGAAGAGAATAAGCGATTACCGTGTTCTCGGCGCTAACAGTTCTAACTGCCAACGTTAAAATTGGCCGAAACTGTCTTCTCCAGAAATAGAACGACATACCAAGAGAAAGTATAGATACAATAAGCGCAACTAATGCTATCAGAACTTCCATCTTATCCTATGCATAACAAGTTATTATACAGACCCGTATATCCAGAGGTATACGAGAAAAGACACGTTGTGTGCCAGAATTAAATTATGCAAAATTGTGGCTGTTTCCACACTACTGCTTTTGCCGGTTCAGTCCCACAGTGGGGGCAGGTTTCAAACCTGCCCCTACGAGTTTATGGTGAACTTTCCTCAACAATTTTGATTTCCTCATCTGTCAATCCGTACAATTCATACACCAACCGGTCAATCTGGCGGTCGGTGGCGTCTATCTGGCGCTGGATGACGGTCTTGTCAGTATCTGTCTTTGCCGATGCTGATTGGCTGTGGAGGTATCACCAGATACTAAGTTGCTACTTACTTTTTCTTTGCTGGTGGCTTCGCTGGTAATTTTGGAGGGATATAACCTTTCTTTTCAGTATTATTTGTTAGTTTTACGAATTGTTTTGATGGCACATAGCCAGCTTCTTTTTCTATAGTCATAACTTTTCACCTCCTTCTGGTAAGTTAAAAACACTAAAAACTATGAGAAAAATAATCCCCAAAATAAAGAAAGCTATTGATAAATAATTAAGCCGACTTGTCCAATCTCCTGCGTTATTTTTGTTTTCGGGTTCTTTCTCTGATATATCTTGATCTAAGATTTCTCTTTGTCGCCTACAAGCAGATTGGCTTGTAAGAAATGAAATTAATGTAGAAAGAATGCTAAAAGAAAAGAATGTCCAAGCTGCTATTAAAAAATATATGCTCTGAGATTTTGGATGTGGTGCAATTTGTTTAATAAAAGTTATAGATAATCCAAGAGCCCCAGACGCCAATGTTAATATTGCTTTATCAAACTGCTGTGCAGTATCGCGTTCAGCATCAATTGATTGTTTTCTTTCATCTAAATAGACTTGGTATTTATTTGCTTTATTTTGTTGCATGATATTGCAGCTTTTATATAAATCTGTTTACTATATAAAGTATCACAACGTTTATACCACAATCGCACTGTTAATGCAATATGTTGTATATACCACGTTTTCAACATGCATAATTGTTACTTTTCATCTTCCACTTCCACAATTTTGATTTCCTCTTCCGTCAATCCGTACAATTCATACACCAACTGATCTATATGTCGTTCGGTGGCATCTATCTGGCGTCGGATGACGATTATGTCATGGTCTGTCTTTGCCAACGCTAATTGCTTGTGCAGTTCAAGCATCTGGTCAACAAGGGCAACTATTCTATCGTGGTGAGATTTGTCCAATGGGTTGGATGTGTCGATTGTGCGGATGGGAATTTGTGAAAAATACATTGGTTTGTATTCAAAATAACCACCCTGTTTAGTAGAGGAAATCGAATGCATTAAGAAATCCGCCGCTTTTGAATTCAATATTCCAAGCAGGTATAAATTGTCCGTGGCAATAATCGATGTTTTATCATTTGAGTAAAACCCTGAAATATCGAGTGTATATGAGGCATTTTGCACTATAGTCGGAATAAATATCTTTGGTTTTTCAAACTCTGCATAGTATTCACACGCCCTTAGTTCCCACCAATAATCTCCTTTATCACATCGTTTCTTAGCATTATCAGCGAAAGGCAGTAGATGTCCGGCAACAGCCGGATATTTTCTTTGGAAACAATTCCACACGTCACTTCCCTTGCCAAAGTTTGCAGACGTCCAACCCTTGGGAATAAAAATCAAGAATTGCTTGCCCGCTGGCGGCTGATAGCGTTTAACATCCCGCCCGATTAGGAATGGCTTTATAATCTCTTTGCTTTTAGGGTCTTCGGAAACAAGCCTATCCCTTGTTTCCTCATCTATCACAAATGCCTCGTTGAGTCCCGTCTTAATACCATAGTAGATTTTACCTTTTACGTATTCTTTTAAAGGAACTCCGGTCTTTTTCAGCTTGTTAAGTAGCGCAGCGCTTCGTTCATCTGCAAGAGACCAGCCCGTATCATTAAGGATGGATAATTTTACAGAATGGCGGTTTTCATTTACATAGCCTGCCAGATTTTCAAATTCAAGTGTCTGTACTTGGGCAGCAACAAAAGCGGTCGGTGGTTTATCTTTACCGATGACGAGGATGCAGGGATACGTTGTTGCTTGCTGGAATACCGGCAAGTCGCCAAAATCCACAATTTGCTCAATATATTGTCTCTTCAACCACTTCCTGAGAGGTTCACCATAATTAGCCCGCATCCACTTGTTTGCAACTATATAGCCGAATATTCCCTTCTCCTTGAGTAACGAAACACCTTTTTCAATAAAATACGCATAGAGGTCAGCCATTCCATGATATACCGTGTATTTTTGTTGCAAATATTCCTTTATGCCGCCTAAACCTTCTTGTCTTACATACGGCGGATTTCCAATCACCACGTCAAACCCACCTGCCTTCATGATTTCCGGAAATTCCGATTCCCAGTCAAATGGGTTAATCCTGTAATATGCATCATCTGTAGGGACACGGTGCTCCGTGTCCCTACCATATTGATAACAGACGTTGAAATCAGTCCCAATGAGCGAATTGCCGCATTTGATGTTATTGCCGAGGTCTGGCAGGGCGCGTTCGTGGAAGAGTTTGAGTTGTTTTACGATAGTTTGTTCAGATTCGCCTTCTAATACCTTGAGCAACAGCTGACAGCTTGGTTACCTCTACGGCCTGTGGGTCGATATCCACACCATAGATGTTATTGAGCAGGATGCGTTTGCGTTCGGCGGTCGTCAATCGCCAATCGCCGCCCGATGCCTGATACAATGCAGGCGAGCGGCCGGTTGCCCATTTTTCAGGTTCATTGGCTACATACCAGTCACGGTGGTAGTCAAGCAGGTATTGAAATGCGCCCAGGAGAAAAGAGCCAGAACCGCAGGCAGGGTCGAGGATGCGAATTTTGGCCGCCTCTTTTGGAGTCAGAGAAACAACCCCCTTGCCCCCTTTACTCAGGGGGATTTTTGCACGTTCATCATTCTGTAATCCACATTCAAGAAGTTTTCCTACGGTATTTTTTACAATATAATCGACAATATACGTGGGCGTATAATAAACCCCGCCGGCCTTTCTGACTTCGGGTTTTTCTTCTACCACTGCACGGTGGCCTTCCGTAAGGCGGATGACCTTTCCCAGAAATTGCTCATAGACCTGCCCCAGAATATCGACTGAAAGGACGGAGAATTCATACGGGCTGTCGGGATAGTAAAGGTTTCTCATGATGTCCCTGAGCACCTTATCGTCAATGGTCACGCCTGCGTAAGGGTATCGGGTGATTCGGAGCGGTCTTTTCTCCTTCTGGAAATGAAATAAACCCGAATTATAACGGTCATCGGCGCGGCGGAACACCACACAGCCGTGCATATACATGGTCGCTACTGGTAATGGCCATAAGCTGACTATAACGCTCTATGCCACGATCCTCGCAGATGCGTAAGAAAATAATGCGGTCAATGGTGCGCTGGACGGAGAAGTTCAGGTCGCGCTGGCTAAGATTTGGATTTCGCAGCGCCAGATTACGGGCAAGGATATCACGCCAGGATTCAATCTCTTTTCAGAAATGCATCGTCAACCTCGGCGGTGCCTTTTTTTGCCTTGTTTGATTCGGCGTACTTATCGAAAGAGCCTTTGAGTATGGCATCGCGTGAGAAGATTCCCAAAATCTCATCCCATCGCTGTGCATACCCGGTATGGTTAAGGTAGAGGATGCGGGCGGTAGAAGCCTTATCAGCCTTGTTTGGTTTGACCCTGCAATCGGCAAACGACAAACTCCTCAAAATCGGTCAGTATGCTGAGGGGGAGTTTGGCAGACCATGCGTAACGGCGCAGTTGAAATGCAGGGTCAACGTCGTCTTTGAGATTGACGGATGGTCTCTTTGTCTCAACAAAGAACTTACGAACGCCGCCGATGCGGAAGCAATAATCCGGGGCCTTCGTAAGGCTGCCTATCTTGATGGAATCCTCATGGATGACGTCTTTATATGCCTCTGCATAGCCTTTTTTCGTTGTTTACGTCCCAACCGATTGTGTTTGAAAATGGGTCAACGAACTCACGCCGAAGCTGGGTTTCGTTGTATGTGCCGGAGCGATAGCCTCCCGGTTCCTGTCAAACCGCTCAATGAGTTCATAAATTTCCTGTGAAGCTGTCATAGTATTTCTCTGTATTGTTTTTTTTTATTATCGGTGTAGGAACAATGTCATTAAGTTAAGGAGTATTTGATCAAAACAACCACCTTTATCCCCTTTTCTAAGGGGGGACTTTTTTGTACAGGAATATTAACTGAGCATATAATTTTTACCATAAAAAATATACTACAAAATTAAAAAAGATTCATGGTGGAATAAATAAATTTTCATGGAACGTCAGTGTGTATGAGAATACAATAGCATTTATCAGGAAATACCCAATTTTCCATGCCTTCTTGCAAACTACAACAGCTTAAAATCCTGTGGATGCGGACAGTTAAGACGCCCCGGCGGGCATGCATTTGTAGTACTTGTCTCAGAATAGTTACAAGAGCAAGGGTTGATGGCAATTATAGTTCCTTAACTCTAATTTTGCAGGCTATAATAATAACTTGCGGGTGGTGTCGGCAGCGCTTTTTATTTCTTAACTTAACACCTATAGCAAAGGGGGATAAATGGGTGGGTTATAAAATGCTCTGATATAAATCCCCTTTGCTAAGGGGGACTAACACGTGTGGAAAAAACACATTGCACCCCTAAATCCCCTTTGATTACAAAAAAGGGGGACTAACTTGATGTATAGGAATTTCAATATTGTAGAGACGCAAGATTTTGCGTTTCTATTTCGGAAAAGATACTGCAATGACACAACCCTGTCAGGGTTAAGTTTTCTATGTACTTTGATAGCACACAGCACATTGTCATTGCGAGTGTTTGTAGTGACGACTTTAGTCGTCTGGGGTCATTGCGAGCGGAGCGAAGCAATCTTTCTCTCATAAACAAACTTTACCTTCTGATAAGAAGTAAATGGGGTTGTGAAAAAGTTACAAAAAAAGAAGTTTTTACAGGGTAATACTATAAAATTGCTGCCGCAGGCAGCCTTGTTTTAAAAAAACCTATCTTGGAGGGAAATGCATGAAAGTACTTATTGTCTACTACAGTACATTTGGTAACGTTTACAAAATGGCAAATCTCGTGGCAGAGGGAGTACGTCAGGTGAACGGGGCAGAACCGGTGATTCGAACCGTACCGGAACTTATCCCCCAGGCAGTTATTGATTCCCGTGAAGATATGAAGGCGGGCAGGCAGATGCAGAAAACTATTCCCCTGGTTACTTCTGACGATTTCAGGCAAGCAGGCGCTATTGCGTTTGGGACGCCAACGAGATTTGGAAATGTGTCTGCCCAGTTAAAAAATCAGATAGATCAACTTACATCATTGTGGTTAGCCGGCGAGCTGGAAGGCAAGCCTGCCGGGATCTTTGTCTCTACAGGAAGTCTTCATGGGGGACAGGAGACCACTCCTCTTACCATGATGGCGCCTTTATTACACCTGGGAATGATTATTGTTGGTGTGCCCTATTCTGTTAAGGAACTCTTCACAACGCAAGCAGGTGGTACGCCTTATGGACCAAGTCATCTGGCAGGGCCTGACAGCAAGCGGGACGTTGATCCTCAGGAAGCAACAGTATGCCGCGCATTGGGACGCCGACTTGCAGAAGTGGGGCTTTTATTGCAGAAAAAATCATGAAAAAACCAAAGTTGAATTTTATGCACGGGAGCCGGGCACATTTCCCTTTCGATGTTCTCACTTCTGCGGCACAGGACATTTTGGCATGAAGGGAAAGATAGTCGTTGATTAATTTCACAGATTTTAACTCGTTTCCAAACTTTGTTTGAGAACGTTATTGGTAAGTAAAACAGAGCAATCCTGGCAATCTTTGGTTTTGTTTATGAAAAAAGTTTGGGTGAAGTTGTGAATGTCCTTATTGTCGTTACCAACCGCTATCGCGGCCCTGTGCCCGTTATACCGCTTGGCGCATGTCTTGTTGCAGAGGCTGTTAAGAAAGCAGGTCACAGGGTCAGGCTGTTAGACCTGATGTTTGAGGGCGAGCCCGTGCATGCTTTGGAGTCGGAACTGCATACATATAATCCAGATATCGTCGGGCTTTCCATCCGGAATATTGATAACAATGATATGCAACAACCCGTGGCATTTTTTAAGGATTTAACATCGATAGTAAGAACAATTCGGAGCAGGACGCAGACCCCAATTGTCCTCGGCGGCGCGGCAGTTGGCGTTATGCCGGAAGAGTTGCTCCGCTATGCAGGAGTTGAATGGGCGATATTGGGAGATGGTGAGGTTGTTTTTCCTCAATTATTAGCGGCAATTTCAAAGGGTGGGAAGGTTCGTGAGATACCTGGTATTGCATGGCTTGAGAATGATGTGTTTAAAAATAATACCGGTTATACCGCCCGTTTTTCCGGCGGTTGCCCTGTTCCCGATTTTTACCAATGGATCAATGTGCAGGCGTATCTTTCACGACTGTCAACCGTACCAATTCAAACGAAACTTGGGTGTCACTTCAAGTGTGTGTACTGTACATACAGGAAGATTGAAGGACACGACTACCGGTTATGCAATCCGGAATCGGTAGTCGACGCTATCAAATATCTTACATCGCATGGATTACGGGATATTGAGTTTGTCGACAACGTGTTTAACGCCCCGTATGAACATGCGCTGGCTGTATGTGAAGGGATTGCCAGGGCACGACCCGATGTTCGCCTCCAGAGTCTTGAATTAAATCCTTATTTCCTGGATGACTCACTCCTTACTGCAATGGAGAATGCGGGTTTTGTGGGCATTGGCATTACGGTAGAAAGCGCTTCAGAGAGTGTCCTAAAAGGTCTTAATAAAGGATTTACCGTAAAAGACGTCTATAATGCAGCACGTATAATACAGCGTCATACGTTGCCCTGCTTGTGGATTTTCATGTTAGGTGGACCGGGCGAGACAAAGGAAACCATCCGGGAAACCTTGCATTTTACTGAACAATTTATACGTCCCCAGGATGTGGTGTTTTTCAATATTGGTATCCGCGTATATCCGGGGACGGAACTTGAACAGATTGCGCGAAGAGAAGGGGTTTTAACGCTTGCGCCGGCGGCAATGCTTGAACCGGTATTTTACATTTCCCCTGCGCTTGATCTCAACTGGGTAACGAATACCATGCATAATGTCCTGACTAAACACATGAATTATATTAGCTCAAACACCATCAGTCTTCCGTTTCTGCCTGTGCTCAATCGTATTGGATACAAATTTGGTATTCGACCGCCCCTCTGGAAATACACACGGTCAATCCGGCGTGGGCTGAGATTTATTGGAATGGATGTTTAAGGAGGGGTACAGTGTCCCGTGTTCCTCATAAGCACGTGGCAAAGCTAAGCCTCGCCCTATGTTTGATCGCGAAAAAAATAACTGAAGGCCTAATTTAACGTATGGGAATTTCAAACCGGGTTAACTCTGACAGGGTTTCAAACCCTGTCAGAGTTTTGGTTTGTTTGTAGTGGCAATTCATGAATTGCCACTACCGTATCAAAAGTCGCTGCCGTTGGCAGCCTAAGTAAGGTTTTCGCAATCGTATTTTGATAACAATCAGGATAAAAAAATGCCCCGGAATTTTGCGGATGTAAATGTTCGTATTGCATCAATAGCGGTTGCCACGCCGCCGCATTCCATAGATCAAGTTCAGTCAGAGGCGTTCCTCGCAAAATATTATTCAGATAAACTCAGTTCAAAGAGTCTGGCAATTATGCACAAGATTTTTGCCCATCCGGGTATATCACGCAGGCATCTTGCCGTGGACAATCTTGAATGTCTTGTGGACGAAGACCCCGATAGTCGTATTGCCCGCTTTACACAGTGGGCAGTTGACCTTTCATCACAGGCAATTGTTCAGGCTTTGAAGCAGGCGGAATTACCTATAAACGATGTAACAGGATTGGTGGTTAATACCTGTACGGGATATATCTGTCCAGGTAT
This sequence comes from Candidatus Brocadiaceae bacterium, assembly GCA_046350595.1. Lineage (GTDB taxonomy): Bacteria > Planctomycetota > Brocadiia > Brocadiales > Brocadiaceae > JAHFOW01. The sequence goes on from JAXMAC010000012.1 coordinate 29,006, forward strand.
ATCGACGTATCTTATTAACAAGCTAGGTTTTTCTCGCCAGATACGCGCCCATGATCTGGTGGGGAGTGGATGCGGTGGGGCCGTGCCAAATTTACAGATGTGCAGGGATATTCTAAACGGGGCAAACAGTGGTGTAGTTGTAAGCGTTTCTGTTGAAATTTGCAGCGCTACCTTTCAGATGGCTGATGATTTGAGCCTGATTATTTCAAATGCAATCTTTGCAGACGGGGCGTCGGCGTCGATACTCTGGGGTCGTCAGGAAGGATTGACCTTGATTGCAAGTGCAAGCCATTATGACCCAGAACATCGGGAGGACATACGATATATTTACCGGAAGGGGCAACTGCACAATCAGCTTTCCATTTTTTTGCCTGAAATTGCAGGCAAGGCGGTTTCCCGGGTAGTAAATGACCTCTTAAAACAAGCAGGATTGAAAATGGGAGACATTCAACATTGGGCATTTCATCCGGGCGGTGAAAAGGTAATCAATGCGATTAGGCATGAATTAGGACTTTCAGAAATCCAGATGCAACCGACCCGAACTATTTTAGCCAGGTATGGAAATATGTCCTCGCCAACGGTGATATTTGTATTAAGAGAGATTTTAGATAAAGGTATTGCATCAGATGAGTGGTGTGTTCTGGTTGCTTTTGGCGCAGGGCTTTGTGCCCATGCATTTCTGCTCAGGTCGTAGTTAATGTGGGGATGATTGTACAATATTTTATCAGTATTATTTTTTATGGCAATAGATACATCAAATATCATCCTTTAAGAGAGTAAAAATTTGTTAATTTATAGGGGGAAAGAATTATGGACATCTTTATGAAGGCCGCTCTCGAAGAGGCAAAACAGGGATTACGTGAAGGTGGAATTCCCATTGGCTCAGTTCTTGTAAAGGATGGAAAGATTATTGGAAAAGGACATAACAGACGTGTACAGGAAAACGACCCCATTATGCATGCAGAGATTAATTGCCTGCGGAATGCGGGGAGAATTGGCAGATATCGGGACACAATCATTTATTCTACATTGATGCCCTGTTATCTGTGCGCTGGCGCAATTGTCCAGTTTGGAATTAAAAAAGTATTTGCGGGAGAGTGCGAGACATTTGCTGGCGCACAAGAATTTATGAAATCGCAAGGGGTTGAGGTGGTCAATCTAAATCTTTATGAATGTAAACAATTGATGAAGGATTTCATAAAGAAAAACCCGAAACTCTGGGATGAGGATATAGGAGAACTGTAAGCGAATGTTTGGTGCAATCGGGGATGATTAAACCAGCGAAAGCGCAGATACCGGATGTCGAATGACGTTTCCGTCAAACGAAACGCCCGTCGTAACTATAATCCAGCAATGACGATTTATAGTATTACCTTGTAAAAACTTCTTTTTTTGTAAGTTTTTCACAATCCCATTTACTTCTTATCAGGAGGTGAAGTTTGTTTATGAGGGAAAGATTGCTTCGCTCCGCTCGCAATGACCCCAGACGACTAAAGTCGTCACTACAAACACTCGCAATGACAATGTGCCGTGCGCTATCAAGGTGCATAGAAAACTTAACCCTGTCAGGGTTGTGTCATTGCGAGGGTCTTTTCCGAAGCAATCTTCCCGTTTTCACAAGAGAATTAGTTGATGCTTAGTTGCGCTATGATTTCCGGCAGAGTCTTGCCATGTATCCGCCGTCGCCTGCCTTTCCGGGTAAATAATATTCCTCAGCATCCAGACAGAATTGCGGTTCATTGCCGAGAAATTTCTTTATGACATTCTGGTTTTCTTCCGGTTCAATGCTACAGGTGCTGTAGACGAGAAAACCGTTGGGTTGTAAGCTGGTAGCCCCCGTTTTTAATATCGAATATTGTAAAGCAGATATTTTATAAATATCTTCTTCTTTTAATCGCCACCGGGCCTCTGCCCGGCGAGAGAATACCCCTGTATTAGAACATGGCGCATCGATGAGCACACGATCAAAGGCGCACTGGAAGGGAACCCTGTGTTCTGATGCATCACCACATACGGGAAAAACATTGCTTACGCCCATACGGAGGCAGTTCTCTTTGACTAATAGCAACCTTTTTAAAGAGACATCGAGCGCATATATCTTTCCTGTCTTTCTTAAAAGTTCTGCAATGTGTGTTGTTTTTCCGCCCGGGGCTGCGCACATATCCAGCACAGTGTTTGCCGGTTCTGTTTTCAGGAATTGCGCTACTTTCATGGCAGAGACGTCCTGTACAAAAAATAATCCTTCTGAAAAACCCGGAATTTCAGAAATGGCGTTGTTCTCAACGACTATCGCATTACCGGTAAAGTTTGAATGAATGGAGTTTTTGTTCAGCAGCTCTCGAAATTCCTGTGGGGAAATTTTCGCATGATTGATGCGGAGATATACCTTTGGGGCAAGGTTGTTGGCCTTGCATATTTCGATAGCCTTTTCCTTCCCGTATCTGTGGAGCCAGCGCTTTACTAGCCATTCGGGGTGGCTGTAATTAATTGCAAGAGAAGTAAGGGGGTGTTTCTCCGGATGGGGAAACAAGGGGCTATGAAATGTGCACCACGTGCCTTCCCTTCGGTACAATGCTTTCCGGGGGTCGGCTATTTCTTTGTTCGGCAGACATTTGTTGTGGATATCCCTTTCTACTGACCGCAAGATTGCGTTTGTATATCGGGCTGCATCTGTTCGATGGACGAGTTTTTTTATCAACTCGACGGAGGTGTTCACCGCTGCGGAGGCGGGGATTCTGTCCAGGTATATCATTTGATAGAGACCCATGCGTAACGCCTGTCGCACCCAGGGTTCTATCTTATTGAGCGGTATCTTTGAAAAAAAGGAGATAATCGTGTCAAGGGACAGTCGATGACGAATAATGCCATTGACGAGTTCTGTAAGGAGATGTTTATCTACCTTCGATATATCATCTTTTGCGCATCTTGAAGATATGAGTTCCTGGGCAAAGACCTCTTTTTCTTCGACCTCGCGCAGGATGTGGAGACATTCGGAGCGAACGTCCGGTTTAGTCTGTGAGGAATTTTTCAATTGCCTCTTTTACCTCGTCGAGATATACGTCCGTATCTTTGCAATATCCGTGAGGTCTTAGATTTGGCACTGCAAAAATGGCTTTTTTCATGGCTGCCATTAATCCTGTCCTGAGTTCCTTTTCACAGGCAATGGCGATTACTCCATGGATATCTTCTTCCATTACCCGTTGAAGGGCAACGCGGCCTCCCGTTGCAAGGACGATATTTACCCCGTACTTTTCAGAAAATTCCAAAAGGTCTTTGATCTTGCACTTTCCGCAACGCTTGCATTCATTGAGATCGTTTTTTACATTCTGCTTGCACTGAGAATTCTGAATGCAATGGGGAAAGAGAATTAATAAATTTTTTGGAGAACACTTTTTCTTGCGAAACTTCATCATGAGGTTATTGATAGAAACCACTTGTTTATCAATAAATTCCATAATTACCTGCCTTTTAAAGAATGATAGATTTTAAATTTGATAACCAACTATTATTGAGAAACGAACATATCCCCACGTATTATTTTGTATCCACGCACGTATTCTTGTGCGTCCATTGCACGTTTACCCTCTGGTTGTAATCGTGTAATACAAATACATCCATCCAGAGTGGCCACATGGATCCCACATGGAGCAACTTCTGTCACCGTCCCGGGACTCAAAAATACTATGAGTTCTGACCCATGGTGGATTTGGGTTCTTTGGACAATAATCCTCTTTTTTTCATGATGGCCATCTTTTGCATAATACGTATAAGCTCCAGGCGCGGGGGTTACTCCGCGTATGAGATTATGAATTTTGTGCGTTTCCTGAGACCACTGGATCAGCCCATCTTCCTTTTTTAATTTGGGGGCAAAAGATACTGACTTTTCGTCTTGTTTTGTGTATATGGCTTTTCCTGTTTCTATAAGATCAAGCGTTTCTAATAAGAGTTTTGCGCCCATAGAGGCCAATCTCACTTCCAGTTCACCCCCATTTTCGTCGGGAAATATTGGTGTTGTTTTTTGTGCAATGATATCGCCTGCGTCCATCTTTACGGCCATAACCATGGAAGTAACACCGGTAGTAGTTTCACCCTGGATAATTGCCCGATTAATGGGGGCTGCTCCACGAAACTTTGGCAGCAAGGATGCGTGAATATTAATACATTGATACCGTGGAATACGGAGAACAGTGCTCGAAAGGAACTGTCCAAAGGCAACGACAATAATACAATCAGGAGAAAAATATTGGAGTTGCTTCACAACCGATTCGCTGTTGATATTTTCAGGCTGAAGAATGGTTAACCCGAATTTTTGCGATACCTCCTTTACCGGTGGAGGGCAGGGGATTTTGCTTCTCCCTTTGGGCCGATCAGGTTGTGTAACGACTGCAACAATTTTATGCTTCGACGTTGCCAAAGAGCTTAAACTGGGAACAGAAAACTCAGGCGTTCCCACAAAGATTACGTTCATGATCGTGTATTTATTTTAATAAAATGGATGATTGTGGTATGTGTCTTTCTACTCAAACACCCGTTAAACGGGAATCCTGGTCGCCTTGTTGTCCCGTTCCAGTTCCTTTAACTGAGGGGATACCGCAAGCCGGCTTGCCGGACTCATCCTGTCGATAAAAAGGGTGCCATTGAGGTGATCAAGCTCGTGTTGCCATGCGCGTGCCGCCAATCCTTCTGCAACAATTTCTAATTTTTGCCCTTTGAGGTTATATGCGTGTGCCTTTATCCTTTGTGCCCGGATAATCTTGCTCCTGACTCCTGGAAAACTCAGACACCCCTCTTCTTTGTTTATTTCGCCTGACTCTTCGATAATCACCGGGTTGATAAATACCGTTTCTTCGCCCTTATTGCCGTCAGTATCAATAATGACCAGCCGAACTGACCAACCTACCTGCGGGGCAGCCAGCCCAACCCCTTGTGCCTGATACATCAACTCCATCATTTGCTCAACTTTCAGGTATACCTCTTTGTTAATTTGGGTTAAAGGTTTTGCCTTTTGACGGAGCACCAGGTCTGGATAGACAACAATATTCATTAATATCATTTCTCATGGATAAAGTTTTACGAAATAATTATCTGGTTATTAATGATAAAGAAAAAGACGGAAAAATGCAAGGCTCTTTCTTTTTCCTATTGACTTTACGGCATAAATTAAATAGATTATATGCTTAATTTTAAATTTGTCATTTATTTCGTTACAAGGAGTCACTTTAATTATGCCGATAATGAAATCAGCCGAAAAAAGGCTCAGGCAAAATGTAAAGCGTAATTTGAGAAACAGAATCCGTAAAACAGCCTTAAGAACCCAAATGAAGAAGTTTTTTGGCGCTCTCGAAGAGAAGAATGCACAGTCAGCAGAAGAACAACTCAGATTAGCTATAAAAAAACTAGATAAATGCGCGTCAAAAGGGATTATTCACAAAAAGACTGCAGATAGAAAAAAGTCACGATTAACAAAAAAGCTGAATCAGATAAAAACCGCAGCGCAGCCAAAAAGCTAGCCAGCTATATTCGAAGTAATGCCTTGAGGTGGGCTTCTATACAAAGAGGAAGGTCTGTTAGATGGTAACCACCCTCAAGGCATGACACGATTTTACCTCCGCAATGTTTTCCGGCACATCTCATTACAGTTTGAGTTAACTGATTGAAATCTTCTGTGTCGAGGTTCAGACCGCCAATAGGGTCGTTCCTGTACGCGTCAAAGCCCGCCGAAACAAGGATAAATCCCGGCGCAAACCGGTCAGCTTCATGCTCCATGACATCCGTGAAAAGTTCCCTATATTTCTCAGATGATGTATCTGACAAAAGAGGCACATTGATAGTAAAACCTTTACCCACGCCCTGCCCGTTTTCCTCTCTTCTCCCGGAACCAGGGTAAAACGGAAACCGGTGCAGTGAAAAATACAACACCGTTGGGTCGCCATAAAAGGCGTCCTGAGTGCCGTTTCCATGATGAACATCCCAGTCGATAATAAGAACTCTTTTTACATGATATTTCGATTGAATGTATCTTGCCGCAACAGCTACATTGTTAAAAAGGCAAAATCCCATACCCCGTGTAATCGTGGCGTGATGCCCCGGAGGGCGCACAAGACAGAAGCCATTGTTCTCTTCGCCTTTCATGATGAGGTCTATAGCTGTTAGGGGCGCTCCTGCCGCGCAGACCGCCGCATCGTATGAATCGCCTGAAAGAATTGTATCCCCGTCCAGCCAACCGCCGCCAGCATCGGCAATTTGTTTAATATGTTTGATATAGCTTTGTGGATGAACAAGGCCAATTTCCTCAACCGATGCGGCGCGGGGCTTTTCTATCCTGAGCAGATCCCAAAGTCTGGTTTCTTTCAGGCGTTTTACCGTATTTTCCAGCCTTTTGGCATTTTCAGGATGGCCATATCCTGTATCATGTTTTAAAAAGACGTCATCGTAAATAAGAATTGTCATAAATTTTACCTGATTTTATTGTGCAGGAATTTTCATTTCATGCGGGTTTTCTGTTTGTAGTAGCGACTTCAGTCGCTTCCCGGTAGTGGACAATATAGTATTACTGTGCAAAAACCTCTTTTTTTTGTAAGTTTTTCACAATCACATTTGTTTATGATGGAAAGATTGCTTCGCTCCGCTCGCAATGACAAGGTGCCGTGCGCCATTAAAGTGCATAGTTAGTGTCATTGCGAGGGTCTTTTCCGAAGCAATCTTCCCGCTTTCACAAGAGAATTGGTTGCGGCTTAGCTGCGCTAGGAGGGGCTGACGAAGGTTTTGATTTCGTATGTCACAAAAAAATCCTTCATGTTTTTGTGGGAAATGTCTGGCTTTTGTCATCTTGATCCAAAATCTTTTAATACGTTCAGTATTTTTTCAGCATTTTCTTCGGTTGATTCAATGAAGATGTCCAAATCACCGGTAAAGCGCGGTTCGGTATAACTTACCAACGCATACGCCCCGACTATTGCGTAATTAACTCTGTGATAATTGAGTAATCTTAAGAACTCTTCGTAGTCTTTGTTCATGTGGGTCTAACCCCTTGAGCTTACAATAATCTATCCATAATTTGTGCATTGCCTCAAGCTTTTCTTTTAAAGAGACAGACATCCAATATTTTCTATCGTCATTTTCCTGCTTGTCAATGTCGCTGAGTTTATATTTTCTGAAGTTCATATTTAATGCCTTTTTACCTTTAATTACAGGACTTCCGAACATTATAGGGGAGTTTGTTTCTATTCTGTTGAGTAATTGTCTTTTCATATCATATCCGAGTCCTCTCAGTTCATCCACGATTGTTTCTCCATATTCACATCAGCAAGAAATCGCAACAGTTTCTCCTTAATTCTTTAACTGGCCGGACACATCCTATAGATCGAGGATATAATAGTATCTTTGTCCGATAAGGTCGTACAGTAGGGCATAGAAGGCATTAAGGTTTTGCGCTGGAAAATTTTATATATTCAATCATTTTATGGAGAACAAAAGATTTACACAACTAAAAAACAAGGCGCTTATTATACATTATAACAAAGCGCCCTGCTGTTGTGGCTTACCGAACATTTAATTACGCCAATGCAAGAGCCGCTGCTTCTTTGAGTTTGCTGTAGCCCATTTATCCATCTCCTCGATCAATTTAAAATTTTCTTTGCTGATTCACAGTGCAGCAAAGCCGCAACCAATTTACTTGTAAAAGCTGTAGAGGCGCAGGATTTTGCGTCTCTACTTCGGAAAAAGACCCCTCGCAATGACACTTACTATACACTTTAATGGTACATGTCATTGCGAGCGTTTGTAGTGACGACTTTAGTCGTCTGGAGTCATTGCGAGCCTGTCTGCCTGCGATCACGCACAGGCAGGCGGAGCGAAGCAATATAAGTAAACTCCACCTCCAGACAAGAAGTACATGGGCTTGTGAAAAACTTACCAGAGTACGAACGTGGTACGAACACAAAAACAGCATAACATCATAAGTCTTTATGAATCAAGACGATATACGATTGGGGTCTATTTCAGGAGAAATATTCCTCCTAAAACAAGAAACATCCCTATAACCCTCGGCAAAGTGACCTCTTCGCCCAGGAACATCCAACCAAGGATAAAGGTAAATAACGGATAACAGCAGGTGATGGGAATAATCCTTGATACTTCGCCTGTCTTGAGCGCCTTGTAGAATACAACCTGTGCTACAAATCCTGCCAGCAGCCCTGCGAGGATAAGGAATGAAATGGATTTAAACCCCATCTTCGAAATGGCTGAAAATGGGCTTTGGGTAAACATAATAATCCCGGCGCCCAGCATCACCCCTGTGCACCTGACCACATACGCGGCTGTAGGCTCAACCGAATTGAGACCGACCTTTTCTAAAAATGGCACAAATCCCCAGATAAATGCGGTAAGGAGGGCAAGAAAATATACTTCCATAAATTTTCCCTGAAAAAATAGTTCTTCTGCCTTGTATAAAATATGAGGTATTATACTAAAAATTCGTTATATAACAAAATAAGTTATAGTGGATGGTAAAAGTAAGTTGTCATTGCGATGGCAATAGCCAAAGCAATCCATGGGAAAGATTGCTTCGCTCCGCTCGTAATGACACGTCTTTGTGTAAACTTATTGATGACGCTTACTATACCTGACTCTACTACAAAAATCGTAACAATTTAGTTTTTTGAAAATAACCCCATAGGGGTGAAATATTAACAGGAGGGGCGTATTGCAATACGCCCCTACGAGTGAACGTGGAAACAAAGTAGCCGAATGCCTAATTTAAGGAATATATTTATTGCACATAACTCCTGTCTGTAGTAAAATCCTCTGAATTAAAGTCTTAACGGTAATTTCCACGGAGGGTTTTATGAAAAAATTAATCGTATTTTCCATCTTATCTATCGTGCTGATGTGTTCCGGATGTAAGACAATTTCAACAAGTACGATAAATGTAGGTTCGGAGGCGCAGCCTGCGGGGATAAAGACCCTGGCAGTCATGCGTTTCGACGATCTGGCCATCCAGGGGAAGCAAATAAATGGGGTACTGTCAAAGACAATTATTAATCCCGATGCAGGCGAAATAGTTGCAGAAATAATGACCGGTGAATTACAAAAATGGAAAAGGTATCGGGTTTTGACTCGTCCGGAGATCAGGAATGTGTTCAAGAAAGGAAACGTTCATGAGGCAGAACTTGTCAATGCAAAAGATTACGCTGCCATTCGGAAGATGCTGCAGGTTGATATGGTAATAGTGGGTAAAATCTCTAAACTCGAAGTATCAGACATGAAGATTTATGCGCGGGGAAATGTGTCTTTTATCGCCGAATGTATTGATACAAAGAATGGAAAAATTCTCTGGTCAATGAACATAGACGAGAGCGCTCCTTATAAGGATGAAGTGGAACTTGCCGGCAAAGCTATTAAAGAAGCCATTCAGCAAGTAAGGCTGGAGGCGGAGTAGAACAGTGTAGAGACGCAAGATTTTGCTCTCTACACTGATTATTTTTTCGTAATAGTTTGCCACCAGGCGTTTTTTATTTCTTCTGGCACTCCAGCCTTTTCGCAATCTCGGCGAGAAGTTTTTCTTTATTAAAGGGTTTCTCCAGGAATGAGACGTTGCCCAGCGCCTGAAAGCAACGATAGGTCTTTTCTTCCAGAACAGAAGCCATAATAACAGGCACATTCTTATACCTGAAATCCTTCCTCAGGAGCGCAAATACCCGGTCTCCGGTGGTTCCATCCATCAGGATATCCAGGATTATCATGTCATATTGTTTTTCTTTTGTCTTTTTGAGCCCTTCGTCTGCATTGGAAGCAAGAGTAACATTGAACCGTTCTCCCTGTAACATGTCTTTGTAAAATTCCTGCATCTCAAGGTCGTCTTCAAAAATTAATAATTCCTTCATTCCAAAACTCTCCGGTAAAATGTTGTTATTTAATAAACTTTTGGTCTCCGTCGACGGGCAAGGTAAATTTGAAACGGGAACCTTTACCTTTTCCTTCAGATTCAACCCATATCTCGCCTTTGTGCATGTGTATAATATTTTTACAAATAGCAAGTCCTATTCCTGAGCCAAATGCCGAAGGGTTTTCTTTGTAAAATTTTTCAAAGATAAGCTCGTGAACATCTTCGTCTAATCCTTTGCCGTTATCTTCCACGGTCATCTCGACGGCATCGGGAAGCATCTGCGCCGATAGGGTGATTTTTCCCCGTTCGGTAAATTTTATAGCATTGTCGACCAGATGTGTTATTACATGATATATTTTATCCCTGTCTGCCTTAATAAGAGGGATGCCTGATGATACCTGACCGGCAAGGACAATTTCTTTTTTATGAGCTAAATCCTTCATTTCGTTAATCACCTGCGACACTAACTCAGCGAGTGAAAAATCGGATAATTTTAATGGCTCCATCCCTGATTCTAATTTTGACATATCGAGGACGTTTTTGACGGTATTTTTCAGACGACCTATATTATTCCTGAGGATTTCATGGATTTGAGAGCCCTTCCCGAATACATTGCCATCCCCCGTAGAAAGGGAACGTTCAAACATGTCGATAGCCATCTCTATCTTTGCAATGGGGGTTTTTAGTTCGTGTGTCATGTCGCGGACGAGGTTATTTTTTAACTCCTCCAGTTTTTTTCTTTCAGTAATATCACGGCAAAAACCCTCGATGCCAATGATGTTGCCATCTTGCTTCAGGGGAAGCGCCTCAAGGGACAGCCAGACAATCCGGTTGTCCTTATGAATGACGCGGAACTCAAAATCCATTAAACTGCAATTCCGCCCGTCGAATATCTTCACGACCTCCTGCTGTACCATCTCCTGATCCTCGGCATGGCAGAGAGAGAGGCCGTATGCCGGGTTATCGTAAAATTGTTGCGCAGGATATCCGGTAATCTTTTCCACAGACGGGCTCATCAGGATAAATTTACCATTATTTGCGCATTCAAAAATAATATCCGGTGAATCTTCAACAACCGTCCGGTACTTTTCCTCCGCCTCTTTTATCTTGTTATAAAGCCTTGTATTTTCGATTGCCATTGCTAGCTGCGGGGCAATCTGGGAGAAAAATTCGATATGTTTCTTTGAATAGTAGTCCTTTCGTTTACTTCCGAAATTTACACTGCCGATAATCTTCCCTTTATACTCAAGGGGAATCCCCAATCGTGAACGAATGCCTTCTTTGAATAATACGGAATCAGTAAAGAACCTCCCTTTGGACGTATCATCGACAATCACAGGTTCCCGAAATTGCACCACCCGCTTCATCAAACTCCCCTCCATAGGATAAAGGACACCCTCCTTGAGCGCGGTAAATTCGTAGTCCTTCGTCAGCACAAAATTTTCATAGAGATCGTTGTTTTCTGTGATATGGGTAACGCTGAGTCTGTCAAAATCAATTACCTTTGAGAGCTCCTTACTCATCGTCTGATATACCTCTCTGATATCCGGGCTTGAAAAGATGATTCTGTTGATAGTAAGAATAATCTCTTTTTTATTGATAAACATAGCGCTCTCAAAAAAGAAGTATTTATAGACTTACAAGACCCTGTAAGGTTTTTTCGTATGTCTGATATGCCTGCAGACCGAAAAGTACAAAACGTACCAACCCGATGTCTGCATGGGCTTTTAAATAATCTGTCACCGTTTTTAAGGCTATTTGCGAAGCCTCGTCCATCGGATAACCGTATGCGCCGGTACTAATGGATGGAAATGCCACACTTTTCAGTTTGTGTTGTGATGCAAGGGCAAGGCTGTTTCTGTAAGCATTCGACAATAATTCCGCCTCGCCTCGTTTGCCATCGTGGTAAACGGGGCCAACCGTATGAATTACATACCGCGCCTTCAGGTTTCCGCCCGTGGTAATGCGCGCCTCTCCCGTCGGACATCCGCCCAGTTTCCTGCATTCCTCCAGTATCTTTGGCCCGCCTGCCCTGTGAATAGCGCCATCAACTCCGCCTCCGCCCAGAAGGCTTGAGTTTGCGGCATTTACTATGGCGTCTGTTTCCTGTTTGGTAATATCACCCACAACAAGTTCTAATGTTGACGTGTTAATCGTGACCTTCATGAGTGGTTACTCCGATTTTAAGAGCACATGCAATTTAATTATATCTTATTCTACAAAGAATGTTGAAAGATTCAAGATAATGTTTGATTTTCCTGTTTTGTTATAAATTATTTAAAAATAGTTTTTTCCAATTTTCCATCAAACGAATATAATAGATACCTTCCTCTGAAAGGAACGGGTATACCTCCGGACTTCCCTTCTAAAAAAAGGGGATTAAAATACCTCATTTGGCTTAGTAATTAAGGGAAATCACCATGAACCTTGAAGAGAGGGTGAAACAACTCGAAAGGGAAAACGAACTTCTCAAAACGGCAACTTAAAAAATGCGCATGTAGAGACGCAAAATCTTGCGTCTCTACACTATTGAAATTCCTATACATTAAATTAATAGAGAACTAAAAAGGTAAACTTATTATGGATGTCAAAGAAGCAATTGCGAAAAGAAGGAGCATTCGTAAATTTAAACCAGACCCTGTGTCTGACGAATTGATTTTGCAACTCTTGGAGAGCGCACGGCTGGCGCCGTCGGGTTCCAATACCCAGCCGTGGCGGTTTATTGTGGTAAAAAATCCGGAGACACGGCAGAAACTCCAAACCGCGTGTTATAATCAGCGTCATGTGGGACAGGCGCCTGTTATCATTGCCTGTTGCGCGGATATCAAGGCGTTTGGTGAATTTGCAGAACGGATTGATGAACTCATAGATGCTGGCGCATTGCCTGCAAAGACACGCGAGGTCTTTGTTCCATCTTTGAAACGGGGCGGCATGAACGCCGATATTAAATGGCATCTCCTCATTGCTGCTACGGGAAACACAGACATCGCTATTGAACACATGGCGCTACAGGCTGTTGAGCTTGGATTAGGGACGTGCTGGGTGCGCTGGTTTGATGACGACAGGGTTAAGGGAATACTCGAAATTCCCAAAAACATAGAAATTATCGCATTATTACCCGTTGGCTATCCAGCAGAAGATCCGCCTCAGAGACCGCGATTTAATCTGGAGAAGGTCTTTTTTTATGAAAAATACGGGGAGAAGAAAAACATAAACCCATGATGCAAACATGCGAGTGTGAAATGCATAGCGCAGCTACGCCACAACCAATTCTTCTTTATGAAAAGGGGAGATTGCTTCGGAAAAGACCCTCGCAATGACACTTACTATGCACTTTGATGGCACACAGCACGTTGTCATTGCGAGCGTTTGTAGTGACGACTTTAGTCGTCCGGGGTCATTGCGAGCGGAGCGAAGCAATCTTTTCCCTCAAAAACAAACTTCACCTCCGGATAAGAAGTAAATGTGATTGTGAAAAACTTACAAAAAAAAGTTTTTACAAGGTAATACTATAAAATACCCCGCTCAGGAAATCAGGAATGGCAGGAAAGGTGAGGTTGAAGGGTTGTAATATCCCCGGCTTTTCATTGCTCTTTGTTTGTTGTAAACATTTTTTCTTTCCCGTACGATTTTTTCCTGCGCTATTGTTTGCAACAATCCTGTAGTAATACTCAGTTTCCGGCAATAATCCTCGATTTTTATACCTAACCACTTTTTGCAGAATAATCGTATCTTCCTTGTAGATGTTTTATTATCGTACGAACCGCTGGTGCCGTACTCGAACCACACCCTTGTTGGCAACCCATGTGCATTTACCGTTCCGGTTAACGTGGCTGACTGTGATGATACCTTTGTTGCCCGTAAGGTCGCAACGGTTGGCTTTTCATTTGAGGGTACTCTTTTGGCATACTTTGAGGTCGCTATTAGTCCAATCATAGTAACTGATATGTACCGTGTCTGACCCATCTACTATTAGATGTATACCCTCCTGTATATCCTTTACTATCTATCGTATCCGTTGTCCATGGACCACATGCGTTGGTACGGCATATTTCAAATCACCATTGCCCAAATAGCTGATATGCGCTGCGCCAACTTCGTCCAATGCTATAGAGGTGAATTCACCCACGTCCCCATCGCTGTCAATGGTAGTTATTTTCCATGAACCGGAGGCATTTGTGGCATATTTGAGGTCGTCATTCCACGCATCATAATAACTAATGTACGCCTTGCCGGCATCGTCTAATGCTATAGAGGTGTATCGCCCTATGGAATAATCACCATAACTATCTATTGTGGTCGTTACCCATGATCCTGAGGTATTCGTGGAATAAATGAGACCATACCCATCATGATGACTGATATGCACCTTCCCGGCATTATCCAATGCCAAGGAGGTATACATGCCTGGATATGAAATGCCACCGGCCACCTTGTACGGTACCCATGCGCCAGAGGCATTCGTTGCATATATAAGAGCGCGTTCCCATGCATCATAATAACCAATATGAACTGCCCCGCTTCCATCCACCGCTAAAGAGGAATACATACCAACATCTCCATAACTATCCACGGTTTCCGTCTTCCAGTTGCCGGTGGCATTGGTGGCATACATGAGGTCTTGGTTGCTCTTACTGTAATAACTAATATGCACGAAGCCGTCTTTATCCAATGCCAGAGATGTATATCCCTCTGCGTCACCAGCCACCGTGGTCGTTACCCATGAGCCAGAGGCATTGGTTATATACTTGAGTTCGCCATAATAACCATAGTCATATTGCATCGCATCTATGTAGCTGATGTGTACCTTACCTGTGCCATCAGCCGCTATAGAGGTATATTTGCCTGCATTACCACCACTATCCACCTTAGTTAATACCCAAGGTCCGGTGACATTGGTGGCATATTTAAGATCGAAATTCGTTGCATCCAGGTAGCTGATGTGTACCTTGTTAGCTTTATCCACTGCTATAGATGAATACTCTCCTACATTTCCAACGGTATCTACCCTTGTTTTTACCCATAGACCAGTGGCGTTCGTAACGTATATGAGATCGCTATAATAAGCCGATATCTCATAAAAACTTATATGCACAACATTGTTGCCATCCACCGCCAGTGAGATATACGATGCATTAACCGTCACGCCGGTTGATACCCATGAACCCGAGGCGTTTGTAATATATTTGAGGGTGGCGCCAACAAGGTAAGCAATATGTACTTTGCCATTTTTATCTATTGCTAAGGAGGTATGATTCCGTACATATTCTTCTGCACTATTCAGCGGGGTTGTCTCCCACGTTCCGGATGAGTTCGTTGCATACTTGAGATCCCTGTTAGTCCAATCAAAGTAACTAATATGCACCTTGCCGTCACCATCGATTGCTATAGAAGAATACCCGCCTACATCCCCGATACTGTCCACAGTTGTTGGTTCAGCCCATGCCCCGGATGCATTTGTGATATATTTAAGGTCGTAATTCGTTGCATCCAGATAGCTGATGTGCACCTTGCCTGCGCTGTCCACTGCTATGGAGGTAGACAGTCCTTCGCTTGCCAATGTGGTATTCTTCCATGTGCCAGAGGCATTGGTGGCATATTTGAGATTCCAATTAACCGAATCATGATAACTGATATGTACCTTGCCTTTATTATCAATTGCGATGGAGGCATATTCACCTACTCCTGGAGATGAGTCCGGGGTTTTGTAATACCATTGGCTCCCCTCATAGTACGCATAATAGAGGTGGTCTCCGCCATAAGCGATATGGGGATGGTTATTAGCATCAGAGGCAATTGCCCTGGAATAAAAATTGGCGAAATATTTTGGCGCATCTATCTCCTCGGTCTTCCATATACTCGCGGGGGCATTTATATCCTTGTCTTTTTTACTGATTCTTTTTCTTTTTTCTATCGTGCGGCGAATAGGGTCTATTTCAGTATGGTAAGGGGCGTTTTGGGTTGAAGAAAACCCGTGCTGTAGATTTTGATTGTTTTCAGGCATATTTCCTATATCTTTGTGCGCATCACCTAGTTGAGCAACAAGGAAGGGTGTTGGCGCTAAAACAGCTATGAAAATAACCATGAACGACAAAATAAATTTTCCTGATATCTTCATTAATATTATCCTCCATTCTTACATATCTTTAAAAATTCAGAAAAAAACCTTTACTATTACGCAGAGAATAATGCATAAGGGGCATAAGGAGAGTGGGAGAGTCCACCCCTTATGCCCATGCCTTCTTTGCGGTAATTCGCACATTGCCTTTTTTTACAAATAATTGGGAATACACCCTTGAAAGCCTTTGTACTTCAATTTATTCCATACAACCATTTCATGGCACTATTCAACCCCTTCTGTGCAAGGCGTCTTCTGGTTGTTTCTGTATTTGTGTTCATGGCAGTGTCGAGGGAACAGGTGTCTGATATAGTACATTCGGCGGGGCTTTTGTCTTCCCTGCATACATCACTTGCACACTTTGCCGAAGAATCCTTCACACAGACGTCCTTGTTGCAATCACCCGCATAGTCAGAATTGCACCTGTCGTCTTTACATCCACCAGAGGTGTCACTCCCACAATTATCGGAAGTGCAGTTTTGAGAACTATCGCTCGTACAGATGTCTTTGCTGCAGACGCCGGAATTGTCACTCCTGCAGGTATCCCCATTACACTTTGCTTCACTATCTGATATACAGGTGTCGTTAACGCAGGATTCGGATTTATCACTTATGCAATTGTCACGTGAACAACTGCCCGATTTGTCAGATACACACGTATCGGTACTACACGCACCCGAACTATCACTGGTGCACGTATCAGCAACACACGGTTCTGCTACATCGCTGACGCACGAATCGTCCCGGCAGGTTTTTGATGCATCAGCCACACACTTGTCATTTGTGCATGCCTCAGAACTGTCACTTCTGCAGGCATCCTCATGACAACCGCCAGTAGCGCTGTCGCTCCTACAGGTATCATTATTACATGCTTCCGACTTATCACTCACACACTTATCCTTAACACACTTGCCTGAAGCATCGCTTACACAGGAGTCATTCTCACAGGTATCCGATGCATCTGAAACGCAGTTGTCGCTTATGCAATCGCCTGATTTGTCAGATACGCATTTATCTGTAGTACACTTTAATGAACTATCGCTGACGCATTCATCTGTTTTGCACTCCCCCGATGAATCGGACGTGCATTTATCGCTGTTGCATTCGAGTGACTTATCCAGCCGACGGGAGTCCGTTGTACACGTGCCCGATTCATCTTCCCGACAGGAGTCTGTCGTACACGTATCCGATGCATCTAATTCACAGGTATCACCTGTACATTCGCCTATTGCATCGCAATCGCACTTATCGTTTTCACATTTGTCCGAATAATCTACTTCACACTCATCCGTTTTACAATCACGCGAGCTGTCAACAACGCACACATCCTTCTGTTCGCAGGTGTGCCCGGTAGTGTCGCTACTGCCACAATTGTCCTGTTTGGTGCAGGTGTCAGTGGAACACGGTTCGGCGGCGTGTGCCTTTGAAAAGAGGGTGGTATTGATCCTCGTAAGAGGGGGGAGCGAAGGCGCAATGGTTGCGGCAAAAAGTCCCCCGGTAATTCTGCAGAGCCACTTAAGAAATTCCCTTCTGAGTATCATACGTGTTCTCCTTTATTCTGATACATCGCATATAACTCATGCGTATAGAGTTTTTGCAAAAGCGTGGTTATAAATGGTGGATTCGCTTCGCTTAATCCACCCTACTAAACTTCTATAATTGTGACAGGAAGGATTGCTTCGCTTCGCCTGCAATGGTTAGTAGTAACGACTTCAGTCGTTACATTGACGACTAAAGTCGTCACTACAAACGCTCTCAATGACAAAGCAATCAGCATCCCTCATTCCTGCTTTAGGTAGAGCGAAGTGGAACTTCGCTCATAACGAAGCACCGCTTCGTTCTACAACTTTGAAATTCCTGGACACAACGGGACGCCGGGCGTCCTCTTGTGCGTTCCCACGCGGAGCGTGGGAACGAGAGAATTCTGCACCCCTGCCAACTGCCAACTGCCTTTATGGCAAATTTTTATGGTGTTTTTATCTCGAAACAATTTGAATAAAAAGAATACCCGTACGCATAGGGCTGTGCGGGCGACCTCGTGTATGCCCTTATCCTGTATGCATATGTTTTGCCTGATTGAAGCCCTGCATCGTTGAATGACGCCCTGTTCGTTATAAGTGTTATCACAAGCTTCCAGGGATTCTTTGATGCACACCCTCCATCTTTCCTGTATATCTCAAATGCCGTTTCATTATTACTTATATCGCCCCAATTGAGGTATACTTCAGTTGAGGAAATTGCAAATCCTGTGATGTTTTGTGGCTGAAATGGAACAACTGCCTCGTTGGTTGCGGGCGAACACCCCTTATTATTGCACGCCATGATATAATACACATGGCTGGTTACCGTGCCATTTCCCATGGCCGTAGTATCCGTATAACTTTCTTTATTTGCAGGCACCGTTGCCAGGAGACTCGGAGTTGTTGTGCCTGCCATACGGTATATTTCAAAACGCTTCTCATTATTTGAGTTATCTTTCCACGTGAGTTTTACTTTTTCTGCCGTAAGGGCGGTGGCTTTAAAATTAGTGGGGGCATTCGGCGTACCGGCATTCCCGGTTTGTGCTTCAGCACAATCGGTATATGCTGAGTTGTCTGCTCCCTTATATGACCTTACCTGATAGGAAAAATCGCTTCCGGCGGTTAGTCCTGTGTCTGTGAAGGTAGTAACATTCTCGTCTACCTTTGCAATCTCCTGCCACGCCGCCTTTGAAGAACAATCGCCGTTTTTGCGTTCTATCTTAAATCCCTTTTCGTTATTTGAATTATCTTTCCAGCCGATGATAATTTTATCATCTGAAATTGCCCTTGCCGTAAGTTTTGTTGGTTTTTCCGGAACTCTCTTCTGCGGGTCGCAGGCGCTTATGTGTGCGATGGGAGGCACCGGACTATCAGGTGAATAGGTGGTTTGTGTCTCATCAACCTCGCCTGATTGTGCAGTGATAAGGGTAATGATGCCTGCATTGGCAAGCCATGCGCTCGTACGATTGTCGATTACACCAAGCGCAGAGATTTCTGCCCCTGAATTAAGCCGTAATGCGCCAAAGATTGCCACTTCTTCTGATGCCTTAATCGTCAGCGGTCCGGTAGAAGTAATGGCTACGTCAGAAGGGATGTGGAAACAGGTGAATTGATAACTCCCGGTGAACTGCGTCCCGTCCGGGAGTTCCCGCGTGCCGTCACCGTTGTAGTCCTTTACCTCCGGATCCCCTGAACATTGACCATCCCCGTTTACGTCTGCCTCGAGGATGCCGTCGCCGTCGCAGTCGCGTAAAAAAGGACCAACGGGGGCTTTCACATTTACGTCCTGTGACGTCTTGTATATAGGTGTTGGGAAAAACACGGCGTTGTTATTATTGATTACGCTTTCGGCATGAGATTGCCCGTATACTAACGCCACGAAAAGGGTAATTGAAGAAATTCTGTACAGCCATTTTATTGCATTATTTAATCCTGTTTGCATGAACTGCCTCCTTCCTTTTTCTGTTCGCATACTTAACGGTTTATCCTGAGCACACGTGTCGGATACCGAACACGCGGGACCTTTATCTTCCCTGCATACGTCACTATCGCAAGCCCCGGATTTATCCAGCACACACGCATCTTTTTCGTTACAAGTACCGGAATAATCGGAGTTGCACCGGTCATTTCTGAGACCGCCCGATGCATCTGTTGTGCATTTGTCGTTTGTACAGTTATATGAAGAGTCTGCGGTGCATATATCACCTTCACAAGAACCGGAACTATCACCCCTGCAGAAATCGCCGTTGCATTCGCCCGAACTGTCAGAAGAGCAGGAATCCCTTTCGCAGTTACCCGACTTATCAGACGCACAAGAATCCCCTTTGCAGTTACCTGAACTATCAGACGAGCAGTAATCATTCTCGCATACATCCGAGCTATCGCTCGAGCAGGTATCTCGCTTACATTCCCCGGATGCATCGGATTTGCAGAAATCATTTTCACACGCCCCTGATTTATCACTCGGACAATTATCGGTAAGACAGTTTCCGGACTTGTCAGAAGTGCATACATCACCAATACACTCCCCCGAAGAATCGGATGTACAGGAATCCCGTTCGCATTTACCAGACTTGTCGGAACTGCAGATATCGGTTGTACATTCTCCTGATTTATCAGATGTACATAGATCGTTGTTGCATTTGAGTGAGCTATCCGCGCTGCATGAGTCGGTTGTACATGCGCCTGATGTATCTTCCTTACAGGAGTCCCTCGTACAGGAGTCCGATGCGTCTACCTCACATGTGTCACCTGTGCATTCGCTTATTGCATCGCAATCGCATTTATCATTTTCACATTTGTCTGAAATATCTAATCTGCACTCATCGGTCTTACAATCACGCGAGCCGTCAACAACGCATACATCCTTTTGCTCGCAGGTGTGTCCGGCAGTGTCGCTTTCACCACAATTGTCCTGTTTGGAGCAGGTGTCCTCTGCGCAGGTATCTGACGCATGGACGCCCGAGAGAAACGCAGTATTAATCCTGGTAAGCGGAGGTATTGAAGGCGCTACGTTTGCGACAAAAAGTCCTCCGGCTATTCTGCTGAACCACTTTAAGAGTTCCCTTCTGTGTATCATATGTGTCCTCCTAACCCGAATAAATCGGAAATGAAAGACCGTAGAGACAAGGCAGTGCCTTGTCTCTACAAATTTTCTCACAAAAAGCCGCCAAAATACAAGGAAATGCATAAAAAAATGAATAATGAATATCGAACAAGGAATTTCGAATTATGAAGTTTTCATATCCTTCGATATTCGCTTTCTTATACGTTGTTTGTAGCTTTGCGTCTCTGTGTGATTACTTCTTTTATTTGTAAAAAATGCTTTTTTGGTATTAATTTAGTTTTTTGTAAGTTTTCCTTCGTGACCTTCGTGTTCTTTGCGGTTCAACCCTTTTGTATTACGACTTTGCTGTACTATAAAATTAAATGAATGACGACTAAAGTCATCACTACAAACTA
>JAXMAC010000013.1:0-48783 GCA_046350595.1 Candidatus Brocadiaceae bacterium
CCTTTTTATCAATAAAAATATTAACAAGGTGCGGATCAATACTGTTTTCCTTAACTTCATCCCTTAAAACATTTAATGCGTCAGCAAGCGCCATTGCCTTCCGATAAGGCCTGTCGTGAGATACCAGCGCATCAAAGATGTCCGCAATGGCAAGGATACGGCCAAACACATTTAATTGTTCTGCCTTTAGACCAAAGGGATACCCTGCGCCAGAAAGCTTTTCATGATGCATAGCAGCAACGGTGGGAATACTATTATATTCTTTAGAAAAATAGATTTCTTCGAGTATTTCTTTGGTCAAAAGGGCGTGCTTGTTCATCTCGTTTCTTTCTTCAGGGGTAAATCGCGCCGGTTTCAACAGCACGGTATCTCTTATTCCAATTTTGCCGACATCATGGAGAATTGCCGCGTAGTTAAGCATCCGAAGTTCATTTTTTGACAGACCGATTGCCCTACCAAGTTCAACGGCAAGTCTGGCCACACGTTCGGAATGTCCCGCTGTAATGGGGTCGCGCCGGTCAATTGCAGCAGCAAGTGCTTTAATCGCGCTCAGGAATGTCTTTTCTCTTTCCTCGTGCAAACGGGAGTTTTCAATAGCAATAGCGGCGTAGCCCGCATACGTGTTGAAAAGCCATTCATCATATTCAGTAAATAAGCCTGATTTTTTATTGAGCACCTGAAGTACGCCGATGATCTTGCCGTCGTGATTTTTCATTGGCGCACAGAGAATTGTCACTGTCCGGTAACCTGTTTGTGTATCGGTTTCTTTGTTGAATAAAGGACTTTTATAGGCGTCTTCAACATTCACCGTTTTGTCATGTTTGGCAACATAACCGGCTATACCCGTGCCCAGAGGGAGGCGGATTTCTTTGATTTCAGATCGCTGCGCGATAAAACTGACCAGTTCGTTTCGTTCACGGTCAACAAGATACAAGGTGCTTCTGTCGGCGTGCATTGTCTTTGTAGCCTGCTCCATGATAAGACTCAAGAGAGAACCCAGGTCGGTCTTCTCAATCATGGCGTGAGAAATATCCAGAATCCTGGCCAGGTCTCTGCTCTTTTCGTACCCTGCAAAACTCTTTGTCATGGAAATTTTCCTTTTAAAACTTTATCTCAGCAACGGGATGTTGAGCACGCGATATAAAATTTCTTCTGTTACCTGATCTGAAATAACAACCTCCCCAATCTTCGTGGGTAGGACAAAACGGAGCTTGCCGGAAATGACCTTTTTATCACTATAGAGTATCTTTATAATGTCCCGGGGTTTTAATCCCGTATAAAGTGGCAACCCCAGTCTTTTAACAAGGGAAAGTTGCCGTTCAAATACGGTATTATCGTTGGTTAATCCCATTTCCTGTGCAATACGTGATGCATAGAGCATTCCCATAGCAACCGCCTCGCCATGACGGTACTTTTTATAATCGGTAAGGGTCTCAATAGCGTGGCCAATAGTGTGCCCATAATTCAGTATCGCACGCAGGTGCGTCTCCTTTTCATCCTCTTCAACAACCCGCGCCTTGATCTGACACGAAGTAGCAATAATTTTAATGAGGGCGTGATGGTTCAACTGTAATATATCATGAAGAGTGTTTTCTATGAATGCAAACAATTCTGCATCCCTGATAACCCCGTATTTAATGACCTCCACAAGTCCAGCTACAAGTTCCGAAGCCGGGAGCGTTGAAAGGGTATCGGTATCTATGAAGACGGCTTTAGGTTGATAAAAACTCCCGATCATGTTTTTCCCTTTTGGATGGTTCACCGCTACCTTGCCTCCGATGCTGCTATCGACCTGCGCAAGGAGTGTGGTGGGTATCTGAATAAAAGGAATGCCCCGCATGAATGTTGCTGCCACAAAACCGCTGATATCGCCAACAACACCCCCGCCTAAGGCCACAACAAGGGAACTTCTGTCAAGCTTATGGTCAAAGCATGCATCATAAAGGGCGCTTGCCGTCTCCAGCGTTTTCTGGTCTTCGCCTGGTTTTAAGACGACGATTCTCACGCCAAAACCGCTCCTCGTAAGACTTTCCGTTACGACACGGCCATAGACCTTGTCAATATTTGAGTCTGTAATCAGGAGGGTTTTGCACGGTTTTTTTTCGGCAGTCAGGATTTCACCAATCCTTACGAGGAGGATTCTGTCCATATAGATATTGTAGCTATTTTCAGACAGATTAACGCGTATTGTTTTCATGAATAATCCTTTTTCTTCTCATTTTGGGAAAGATTGCTTTGGGCTGACGCCCTCGCAATGACAACTTACTTTTAGCGTCTATAATAGTATAACCCATTAAACGAAAAAACCCATGATGTTTTTAACCATCATGGGCTTTTCGTTTGTTATGAATTCAGTTTATCAGTAAAACTGAATAGTGTTACTTTGCAGAAACTTTTTCGATGCGTCCTTCCCTGCGGAGACGCGCTGCTTCAGACTGAATCTTGGTCATCTCCATCATCATAGGCGCCTGACCCCACCACCAGGAAACATCCTGTTGCATATGGGCAGTGCCTTTGTAACCCTGGAGCTTGTACCAGAACCATAACCTGTTGTACATATTCTCAATACTCGACGGGTTATCCTGTTGTTGTATAAACATACCGTACACACCGAGAATTGGGCCTACTACAGGGAATTTCCCCTTCAATGTCTTGAATGCATTGTAAATAGGCTCGCCAAGGAATGCAGGACTCAGTTGTTTCTCAATTCCATCGCTCAACGGATATGGGTCCCTGTCGGCTGCGCTTGGATAGAGATAACCATCTGCAATCAAGTCCTCAACAATCTTCTGCGCCTCGTCTGCCAGCTTATGCGCCTGGAACATGAACTGATCCAATGACTTCAAATAAGTATCAGCAAACCTGTCGCTGTGGCACTTTGCGCAGACCTCAAGCCAGTATGACCTCTTGGCAATATTTTCTTCTGAATAGATATCGATCTTATCGCCAATAATCTTAATTCCGTATGGATAATCTTTCAGACCTGATTTGTATTCCAGGTTCTTTGGTGGAATAGTACCCATACGCCAGATACCCTTCATGACAGGATTATGGATAAACCTGCCATGTTTTTCATACATGTGACAGAACTGGCATGTAGGCGTACGATAATCCTTGCCTGGTCTTACCTCTGACAGTGGTCTGTTGAAATCATAATGCTCTTCCTCTTTATGATAGATCACGCCGTGCTTTGATTCGCCGTACGACTCTGAATCAGGGTGATCAGGACCCATGTGACAGGTGATGCAGGCCTCTGGCTGTCTGCCTTCTGCAGCGCTGAATTTATGCCTGGTATGACATACGTCACACTTCTCAGCACCTGAATGACACAAATCACAACCATGCTGTCCGTATAAATAACCCCTTCGTGCAGCCTCTGCATACCATGGAACAATGGTGTTGGCCTCCCACGACTGGATGTGGTTGGGACGACCCATTTCCCTTTCCCTCATGAAATCATCAAACTGTGGCCTGTGGCATTCACCGCAGACTTCGCCGGTAGGCATACGGATCTGTTTCTTCTGGGTATCTGCGTGGCAGTCAAAGCAATGAACTTCATTCAACACCCTGCCGGTACGTTTTTCGATCTCAGCCGTCCTTGCTGAAAGGTAAGGGGTGCTCTTTGGGCTTTTATGGCCGGAACTCCTCCAGTCCCTTACAACACCGGGCGTTGCCTCTTCGTGACAGGTTACGCACAGATCCCTTCTCTCTTTCTCAATAAAGATCGAGTGATCCAGATTCTTCATGGGTTCATAATGCCTGTTCGGCTGCCAGTACATATCAAGCATCTGTGGTTTAAAATAGTCCTTAAAAGGACCCGAACCTTCGCTCATCCCAACGTTATCTTTGTAAACTGCGCGATACCAGTCGGGCGTTCCTTCGTACAAATCCGGTGGTGATTGCTTCTTCTGCGGTTGTTCAGCAGCCATTGCCACAGAAGTGAACACCATCATTGTGGTCAAACACAAACCTAATCCTATTTTTTTCATTTCATTCACCTCCCTATGGTCAACTTATTAGATGGTATTTATTTTTTCTCTTTATCTTCTGGTTTAACGAGTGACATTACATAATGGGTTAAGCACCACCTCTGTTCATCTGAAAGCTCTTTGGCAAAGGATGGCATTGGAGTGCCATTTAACCCCGTGGTAAATCTGAGGTAAACGTCCCTGGATGAATTACCGCCCTTGAATTTGCCTGTTGTGAAGTCAAAGGGCTTTATCGGAAAACCAAAGTCATCTTCCTGTTCTCCTGCGCTTGGACCGTCTCCGCGGCCTTCAACGCCGTGGCACTTCCAGCATTCGAGTTTCTCTTCGTAAATCTTCTTTCCTTCTGCAATCGTCCTTTCCGTAGGTCTGACTTCCAACCCAACATCAACCGGCGCATCGGGCTTTCTGACTTCAAACGCCTCAGAGAAGCTCTTCAGCACTGGAATCACGGATAAACGCTGTTCTTCTGTCAAAATATCCCACGGGATCATGGTAGAATTTGGCACCCCGTAGGAAATTGTTCTGTAAATATCATCATCTGTAGGAAGCGACCCGCTGGGCGTTGTCCTGAATTTATATGCCCCCCGCGTAAAATCGCGTGGTTTTGGCAACATTGACCGTGAAAGAGGTCCGTCCCCCTTTCCTTCCTCACCATGACATGGACTGCAATATTTTTTATATGTATTCTTACCCAACTCTGTAACTTCAGTTGGTACGTTCAGCGCCCTTGCAGTTGTTGGTGCAATACACAACATTACCGCTGCGCTTGCTACTGCCGTAGCGCTCCACAAGCCAACTTTACCTAATAAAACCTTAGGTTTCATATATGCTTATCCTCCTTTCCAAATGCTCTTATAAACCTAAACATTCTCTCAATGCTAGTACGTCTCCATCACCAATTCTGGGCATAGTTAAATTCAATACTTATTATTTCTTTCGGATGTACCGTTACCTCCTTTTCTAGATTTCCCAGCTCTTCATGCCAAACCTGAAATTTATAGGTTCCTGGCGGGATATCACAAATCTCAAAATATCCATTCCTATCCGTCACATCAAAATATGGATTATCCAGAACGACAATCCATGCGTACGACTTTTTGTGAATATCACAGGTCAGCTTAATGACCTCTGGATATTCAAAAGTCATCGATATCCTTTGTTTGTATGTTGTTCCGAGGTTAAATGGTTGATTTTTCGTTGAACGGGTGTGAACATTATGCAACTCCTCATCCCCATTAAGAAAATCAACGGTAGTCCCTGCAAGAATTGGAAGCATGCGGGGAATGAAAGTATTTTTCTGTTGATCTACAAGGGGATGTATGAGCGGCACGCCCTTTTTTTTACCTTGTTTAATGTTCGTAATCGAAACAACGGCATTTTTAAGACCATTATTGATACTGCTCACGATAAGTTTTTCAGAGGTAGGTTTGGATGTATCGGGCACTTGCATATCAGCATATAAATTTAAACTCAATGCCGCCAACTCTCCGCCATACTTAACATTTCCAATAACCGTACCGCCCTCGGCAACTTCTATTTCGGTATATGTATCGCCCGCGTATATATCTTTCGAAGATGGGGCAACCCCGCATAAAAGTCCAACACTAACGCTCAGTATGAGTAATGGTTTTGTTAAATTCATCATAAGTCTTGTGTATAAACAGTAATTCCCCATCAATATGACAAAAATCATTCCCACTTCACAACAAAATAATAAAATAATAAAAATATCTTCTAAGTGGTAAATTTCAGTGGTACTTAAAAATTAAGATAACATTATCCGGTTATCCCCATTAAACGAAACACCCGCTTCCTGATTTCACAAATGAAATGGTATTTTCATATATACAATTCATCATTTTTTGATATACCTTTTGAGTGGACTATCAGTTACGGCAAAAATCCCTTTATCGATATTCTTGCCCTCTTTGAATACAAGGTAGCTATACTTCCCATATCGGGGGATTTTATATGCCAGGTTTTTTATCGTATCCGAATCGAAACCTAAAAACAAGGTAATACCTTTTTCTCCGTTGCCGGGATTTCTCAGGGTTATGAGAAATGCATCGCCTTTATTATGATACGACACATCATTTACCGCAAATCCACCCTCTTGAATCGAGAAATTTTTTGGTATGTTTTCTCTAAAAACCTTCGTTAGCGTGTTCTCCTTTAAACCACCTAAAATAAAGAGACTTTTTCGAACCGTATCCGTGTCCGTTACTTCTGTATCTGCTTTTATGAGGCCTTCATCCTCTGCAAGAATTTTTGCAAGTTCTTTATATGCTGATTCTAAAGATTTATCACCACCGGTAGGATATACAATCATCCTATCTTTATCCCCCAGTACTAAGTCTATCGTAGGCGGGATTTCTTCCCGGTAAAGGCGCCGGAATACTTCATGGTGTGGGTCTATGGCAATGACTTGGGGTTGTGATTTGGTTTTAATAGAAATTTCCTGGGGCGATTCTCTTAATTCGACAGTAGTAGAAAAGCTTCCGTCATCTAATTCCAGAGAAATAGGTAAAAAGAGACGATACGGTGCGCCTCTCTGGATGATTTCTACTTTGGTGAGCCATCCATCATCAAGTTTTTCGACCTCCGTTTTGCCCAACTCAACCAGGGGCGCACCCGTCCGGTTTATCCACTGATCAAAGAACCATGATAAATTTACCTTACCAGTATCTTCAAATATACCCTGAAGGTCATTCCAACTCGCCTGTTGCCATATATTTTCCTTATAAAATCTTTTGATAGATTGATAAAACTGTTCGTCGCCGACCATCCGCCTCAACATGTGGAGTACCATCGCCGTTTTCCCATAACCAATAGACTGCGTGACTTGGTCATGCCTGCCGGTAAATCTTTTTAATGGTAAATCGTTCTGCTCTGTAACGTAATTCGTATATTTCCGGCAAATATCCCAGCGATGCTCCTGTGCGGCAGCAGCATCCTTCAATTCTTTATAATAATAGTCTGCCATATAGGCAGTTAACCCCTCGCACCAGTTTCCCTGCGATTCGTCCACAAAGACCGAATTACCCCACCAGTTGTGTAAGATTTCATGCCCCAGTGAAATATCCACAATAAAAGGCAGTTTTACCACCGTGCTTCCCAGCAGGGTAAATGAGGGCATACCATATCCCGTCTGGAAAAAATTTTCAACAATAGCAAATTTTGTATAGGGATAAGGCCCTATTAATTTCTGGTACATGTCCAGATAACGGGTTGTTGCAGCAACATAACTTTTTACTAAACCCTGATCTTCGGGAAAGAAATATGCATACACATCAATTCCGTTGTGGTTAATGCTCGTTATAATATATTTTCCCGCTACAAGATGACAACCCTCAGACACGTTTTTTTCATCCCAGGTTGTGATTATCTTATCGTCAATTACTTTTTTGCTTACCCGTGCACCCTGTGTTACGGACTCATATCCTGCAGGTGTAATAACTGTTATCCGAAAGGTTGCCATTGAATGGGGCATATCAGGATACCACATGCAGTCCGGGCTCAGGTAAACCCCTTCTTCGCTAATAATACCGGTTGTCCTTCCAACATCCTCCTCTTCTTTTGAAAAGGGCGCCACCTGAAGTATCCCTTCATACGCAATATCCAACGGTATCTCTTGCTGTTCCCGCACATCTGACGGTAAGGCAATTTCTACGTGCTGTACCTTTGAGAAATTTCCCATACCATCACCCTCGCCAGAGATACCTTTTTTTATCAGAAAATCGAACTTCCTCTGTGATGAACTCACAGACAGGATGTTAAATGTCCCATTGAGGAACAGCATGACTTTTTCAGCATTGTTATGGTGCACCAGCACATGATCTACGGCCGTCAATTTGTTGTCCTTTACGTGGAGTTCGATTTCCAGATCATGACTGATAAGTTGGTTTTTATGGATATTTCCGGTATCTGCATTCAACGTACTCATAGATAACACAATGCACACAAATATTAAAATATGTCTCGTTAAGTTTAGATTAAACATAGATAAACCTCATATTGTTTTAAAAGATGAAATTGTTTTTACTTTGTGTAAAATGTCCGCAATGATTTTTTCAATATTTCCGCCTTGTGAGGCATAGGCGACAACTATTTCGTCCGCCAGTTCTGCCATGAAACGGTTCCTCTGATTGGAAGTTTCTCTGGTAACTCGTTTTACATCCTCGCCAAATGGGGAAATGAGCAAGAGTCTGTTATTGTATAAGGCTTTTTGTAATTCTGGTTCGAGTATTTGTTTATTTCCTAACAATCTGAATTGTGTAGGAAATATTACAAGGACTTCTGATGTCTCCTGCGTTTCAGGCTTTTCAATCAATTCAATGATATATGCCTTTTATTGCATTCATAGTTAATACCACCTGTTTTCAAATTAGGCATGGACAAACGAGTTTGTCCATTTTTTTAAGTTTCTTAATTGAATTTGCAATATCTTCAACTTTTAATTCGACCGTAATCCCAATGCTCATTTTCCCCTCCTTTGATAATAATCATTTTATGCATTATTTTAACAATCTCAATCCTCTGCGTCCAATTCTTTACCCATACGGTATTTAATATCGTAGTTGATAATGAAATCTAATTCCTCTTCTGAAGAAAGCAAGAACATCGGGAATTTTGTTTTTTTATTAACACCAAAGAACAAGTAATTTGGGGTTCTTTATACGTCTTTTCCTCTTCCGCCGTATTGCATAATTTATCTTCGTCCCGCAATGATACCACCAGGTTTGCCAGGTATTCATCGGATATACCTGCCTTTAACTGCCTGTTTAATGTTTCCCGTGCGAATTCTTTCAGGGGAGATTGTTCTCTATTGCATACGCATAAATATAATTACGCAGGACATGGCGACTCAATGATAGCAGAAAAGAATAACCGCTGCTTTCCAGCCTTTTAAAGAGATTAGTTCTGCGAAAAAATCTTCTTCAAATATCCTGGCTAAAGCGGTTGCTGTGAGGGTTTTCCCGAACCCAACAACATGGCAATTATAACACCGTCTCTCTTATTCAGGTAATGTGCGGCTATTGAAATCGCCTTTTGCTGGAAGCTATGCAATTTCTCTTGAAGTATCTTTGGGATTTTAAATTCTGTCAAACCCCCCGCGGGCTTCACGGGATACGTGGTAAGCAATTTTAAGATAGATGTGGTAAGGCGAAACTAATCTATCAGCAGCCCAGCTCGTATCAATTATTTCAACCAATTCTTTGGATATATCTATGCACCACCTGTCATTCCATCTATCCTCGAACCATGCTGAAAGTTTTAATGCGGCGTCCTGCTCTAAAACATCAACATTATTTTCAAAAAGAAAAAGGCTTAATCCTTTTCACGGATTAAGCCTTTTTATAATTTTGTCAGAAAACTCAGTGATGAAAGATATCTTATTCCCCCGAATGAGGAATAATTCACCATATTATTTTTTCATATAGTGTCCATCTGCCAACACATTACTCAGCAAGGCAACCCTCACCTTCATGTTTGCATGCTGATTTGTCCACATCGCCCGGTTTTCTCTTCCAGCCAAGGAGCATATCGGTATATTCACCATGCTTCCAGAAGTCGTACGCCTTATGCTGTATACCAACCTGGTTTTCAAGCGCTTTTATTCTTCTCAGACGGCTGGCTTCACCCTTGATCTGGATAAGCCAACGATCCTGTAAGAAGGCGCCTTTACCATAAGTAGCCCCATACATAGCGCCATGCGCCATGGCTTTATAAACTGAGTTGGTAATATAAACAAGCATCTCGAATGAAGTACGTTCTATATCAGAAACGTTGAACATCCTCCCCTCGCCTCCTAACAAGCTGAAGGTGTAATGTCCCGCATAATCTGGCGCTAAATCGGCAGGCATGGGGTCCAACATACCATCGTTATACAGATCGGCAACAATTTTCATAGCCTCACGCCATTTCACAAAACTCACCTTCACCGCTTCATCCATAGCCTCTAACTGGTCTGCTGCAAATCTTGGCGAATGACAACCCTTGCAGGTATTAATCCAGTTCTGCCTGGATTCCTTAAATTTGGGGGAGCCTCTATCAACGAGGCCTGTACCCATATGGCTATTAATCGTGGACGCCTTCTGTGCATTATGTTCACCATCCTTCATGTGGCAGAACGCGCACGTTGGCGTTTTGTAGTTTGCCGGTTTTAAGGGCTTAGACCAATCCCATGAATGTTGCTCGGATTCGTAAATCATTCCATGATAAGATTCTTTGTACATTTCATATTCATAATGATCCAAACCCGTGTGACAGATACCGCAATTATTTGGTTTCCTGGCCTCGGCAAGGGAAAAGTCATGCCTCGTATGACACCCGTCACACCGATTTTCGGCGATGGCATGGCATGTTGCGCAGGCGGTTACTTCAGCTTCTGGTTTCGAAATCTGCCAGGTAGCTTCTACTACACTTACATGAAACGCCTGCGTATGTGAGCCGACCTTTCCAGCGCGGTGTCCTGCTTTTTGCTCAGGATGACATTCGCCGCAATGTTGCCATGTTGGCATATGCAATTGCTGGTGATTGTTCCCGTGACACTTATCACATCCTACAACACCCTTATCCGTAGATGCGTGCTTGCTCTTTTTCCATTGTGCAACAATACCGGGGGTCTGAACCTGATGGCACATAAGACATTCTTCATGTTTAAACTCCCCGGAAACATTCAAATTGGGAGTGTAATAATGATCGGGGTCATACCACCTGATAAGTGGCAGGAATTTAAATAACTTCCCAAATTTACCCTCGCCGGGAAACACCTCCTCTGGGGGTGTATACGTTGCAGTTAAACCGCCGGAATAAAGATCGCCTGTATTATCAGGCCCAACCTTTTCCCCGCTCAGTGCTGCAACAATTTCCTGTATTGACCTTTTATCTTTCGGATGAGACGCCGTTTCTTCAACCTTTCCCTTGATGCACACCTTTGCTTCTTCCGGACAAGGCGCCTGCGTCTTTACCTCTTCCTTTTGAACGGGAGCAACTTTCTTTTCTTCCGTCGGCGGAGCAACAACTTCCGCTGTTTTCACGCCGGGCTGTTTACAACCCACATGAACACTGCCAACCAGAACACAAATACCAGAAATTGCTACCATTTTCACCCATTTGTCCATAATTATTCTCCTCCTTTTGCTGTTATTTTTTTGTTATTTCTACCTTCCAGACATCAGGCCCTTGTTCTTTATACATCCAATCCATCTGCCCGCTCCGCTCTGCATCGAGTTGATATTTTAAAGGCTTTGGATCATGGTCGTTGATCAACACCATCGTCTCTCCCTTTTTTAGGCCATCAAAGGTATTAAATATTTTAGGATGCCTTTCTCTGGGCATAATATTTCTTACATCAAGTACAACGGGTTGTTTTTTATCCATGCTTTCTCCCTGAATCAAATATGTCGTTACGGGCGCGGTATAATCGTTGCCAGGACAACCATCTGCTCATCGGCCTTTATCCCATGCGCTTCCATACTTTCGCTTATAACTAAAGAATCTTGTTTTACTTTATGTGTTTTATTGCCCACCGTAATAGTTCCCTTTCCGGAAACCACCACCATAACTACCTGTGATTTTACCGTATGGGTGGCTATCTCCTGCCCTTTCTCCAGGCAAAACAATACTAACCTTGCCTTCTCGCTATCGAATAAAATTTTCGATATATACTTTTCTTGAGAAAAGTATATATGTTCTTTTAAGCTTATCTTTCCCATCTGGTTACCCCGCACTCATGGCCAAAACCACCATTCTTTCTACACACCTCATTCCCCGCAACGAACCCTCAGGGACGACAATCACCGACCCTTTTTCCATATCAATCTTTCGATTGTCCAGGGTAAAGACCCCTTTTCCCTCTTTTACATAAAAAATACCAACACTCTGTCCTCCATGGGGAGGAATTTCCTGTCCAGGTTCCATACAAATAAGAGGAACCTTAACTTTTGGGGAAACGTACAGGATATTCGGAATAAAGTGTTCTTTATTAAATTTTACCTTTTCGTCTAATTGCAAGGGTTCCAAGATTATTTACCTGCCTCTCCCTGCTGTGCAGCCTCATTGAGTTCTTTCACAAACTGATCAACGTCTGTATTATGCATCATACAGGCAAGGTTTACATCTTCCGTACCAAAGGAGGGACAGTCAAAACACCCCTTTCCAAAATATTTTGCAAAAACAGCCTTTGTCGCCGGATATTTTTTCGTGACTTCCCCCGTCTTCATCTTTTTTGTGATAACAATTTCCCCACCCATATCACACCTCCTCACATAAAAACCGTGTATTCAAAATACAATCGTCTCAGGCAAAGTAATAGCGTCTAAACCTGAGGAAAAAAACTTCTTACCTTACTCCAGCAAGGCTTATTTCCTGGTCTATGGTATCGGCAGAAGGAATGTCTTCTATTCTTACCGGCAATCTCACGTCTGGAGGAAGCGGATCGATATATTTCTTTCTGTACGCCTTACTCTGCATACGGCACGTTGGATACCTCTTGCTAAAGTCAGGATGTGTCACCATCTTTTTCCATATTTCCTGAATAGGCATATCGCGTATATTTCCAAAGTTAATCGGATTAAAATCGCACGGATTAATATCGCCGTATGCCGTCATATAGAACTGTGACTGGGCGCCATAGCAACCCACGCCTCTTGGTGAATTAATAATTGACATACAGTTTATCCCCATGGGATGGTTCGATTCATGGAATTTTTTAGAAATAGCGATCAGATGTTTTCTATCTTCCGCAGTTAATATTTTTGATGTGTCTTTCAGGAATCGTCCCGATGGAATACAATCAAATATAGTTACCTCCGAGAATCCCTGATCCTGTGCAATCCTGAGAAGCTTTTCCAGTTTTCCCGACATAATACTCTCGCTCGTAGCATAAGTGGAAATCCCGGTGAGGATACCCGCTTTCCTGCAACGTTCAGCGCCTTCAAACGCCTTTTTATAACAACCAGGCACTGCTCTAAACTCGTCGTGCAGTTCAGACTCGCTGCTATCAATGGAAATATTGAGGGAAAATAAACCTGCCCTTGCGAGTTTTTGCACATTTTCTTCGGTTAAAAGCAATCCGTTGGTAAATATCATGGATATTGCTTTCGTCTTGTCAACATACTGAATAAGCTCGTAAAGTTCTTCGCGGAGCATGGGCTCTCCGCCTACATAAATAACCAGACTTGCTCCCAGGTCTAATGCGCCATCCACAACGGTTTTTATTTCATCAACGGTGAGGTCTCTTTTTGTTGGGTCAATGAAAGGGTCTGCGCTGCAATGGATGCATTGACACTGGCATTTATGGGTAATAGCGAGATTCGCCGTAACAGGAAAAGCCATCTTGTACAGCATCATTCTCAATTTTCTTTCCAGAAATCGCATGCCTGCCTGGCTGGGAAACGGCGGGTTATACAGGTTATATACATGCATGCCGTTAACTTTAGCAATAACTTTCAGGGTATTCAGCTTCTCAAAAAACTGATCCACATAAGGCTGCAGCATCTTGCCTAAGACACCTTCAGCCTTGCCGACGATTTTATTTCCAATAATCTCCGAATCGATATGTAAAAAATCGAATGATGTCATATTTTATCCTCCGTACCTTGTCTGCGGGAGAGTTTAAGATTTTTTTCTATCTCATACACAATATCATTTGCAACCTCAATAGCCTTTAAACCCTCTTCACCTGAAACTACAGGCTTTTTGTTTCCAATAACGCAATTCACAAACGATTCAAGTTCCCTTTTGAGCGGTTCATAATCGTCAATCTTAATATGTTCCATTTTCAAGAGGTCGCCAAAAACGTAACTTTTTAAATCCGCAATGGTGGAAACATCCATTTTCGTAATGTTTAATGACTGCAACGTAAGTTTTGGTGATTTCTTATATATTAACGCATCTTTTTTTTGATAATCAATAGAAATATATGAGTCCTCCGAAAACAATCTCATCTTTCGCATGGGGGTTAAGGACACACGACTCGCCGTTACATTCGCCACGCAACCATTCTGAAACTGCATACGGACATTAGCAATATCCTCTTTATCCGAGATAACATTCACCCCAATAGCATCAAACTTCTTCACCTTAGAGCCCGTTATGTGCAAGAGAATATCAATATCATGGATCATCAAATCCATCACCACTCCAATATCTGCAGAGCGAAAGGTAAAAGGGCTCAGGCGATGACATTCGATAAACCTCGGGTCAATGGAAAGTTTCTTAATTGCATCAATAATTGGATTGAATCGTTCTATATATCCCGCCTGAAGCACAACCCCCTTTGTCTTACTTATTTCTATCAACTCTTTTGCTTCGCGTATCGTTCCTGTCATAGGTTTTTCTATCATAACATGTACGCCACGCAGTAAAAAGTCTTTTGCTATGGGGTAGTGAGATTTTGTGGGTACTACAATACTTACCGCCGAAACCTTGTCAATGACTTCTTTATAGTCCCCAAAACAACAGGTTTTATGGAATTGTGCAATTTTTTCAGCCTGTTCTTTATGTATATCTACAACCCCAACTAACTCCACACCCGGCAGTTCAGCATAGATCCTGGCGTGCTCTTTCCCCAGATGCCCAACTCCAATGACAGCAACCTTTAATTTTTCCATGTGCTTAATCCGCCGCTACTGCTGAGTGCCTTAAAATCTCCCGATACCTGCCATATTTTCCCTTATCGGCGTTTCTTAAAAAAGTAACAAGATATTTGACCTCAGGAGAAACATCCCTTTGATTTTCCAACTCCTCAAGAACTTTCGTTCTATTGAATTCTTCTGAACGAAAAAGCATTTTAAATGCCTTTTTTATTTCATCAATTTGTTCTTTCGAGAATCCTTCCCTTTCCAGACCAACGACATTTACCTGACGAATCCTTGCAGGATGTCCTTCGATAATAACATACGGGGGGACATCCTGAACAATCCTGGTATGTCCACCCACATAAGCATGTCTTCCAATGGTGACAAAAGGCTGTATACCCACAATCCCCATCAACTTGGCCCCTCTTTCTATCATTACATGACCGCCAAGCAACACTCCATTGGCCAGAAGGACGTAATCTTCTATAATACAATCGTGCGCAATATGGGTATTTGCCATAAAGAAATTATTATTGCCAATTAACGTTTTTCCACCGCCATGTTCTGTTCCAATATTAATTGTCACGCCTTCTCTTACCACATTATTATTGCCAATGATAAGCGGAGTAGCCTCTCCCCGATATTTGAGATCTTGTGGTTCTGCGCCCAAAACAGCATTCGGGTGAATAACATTGTTTTTTCCCAGGGTAGTATTTCCGGTGACCGTAACATGGTTTTTAATAATGGTTCCGTCGCCAATAGTAACATTTGGGCCTATTATGGAAAAAGGGCCTATCTGGATATCTTTGCCAATAACTGTATCAGGATGTACAAGAGCGGTTCTATGAATTTTCATGTGAAATCTTCCGGGCTAATTGAACATTCAGGGAGTGACCAGACCTGGTTGCAATAACATGTCCTATAATGACCGTATTTGCCAGATAAAGATCACCAATAAGATCTAAAATTTTATGCCTTACAAATTCATTGGGAAAACGCAATTCTGCCGGTTTTGTGGAAACGGGTTTAGTCAACTTACCGTCCTCGTGAACAATAATACTATTCTCATCAGTTACCCCCTTCCCCAGACCAAGCCGTTTAAACTCCTCAATATAGGTACTCAAACCGAATGTCCTGGCAGGCGCTATCTCCCGGCAAAAGCTTTCTTCTGTAAACTCAAGATCATAAGTTTGTCTCTGGAGAAAAGCCCCATTAAAATCAAGGGTGTATGAGAGTTTAAACCCATGCTCATAAGGAATTGCAAGAATGTGTGCATCGCCACTACTGACAGTCAGAGGGTTTTTTACGGTAAAAATATTTTTTCTACCGCCGAGCTCAACAATACCTGCTTTTTTGAGTATCTCGAAAAACAGCCGGGCGCTTCCATCACCGGCGGGAATCTCCCTCCCATCGATTTCTATTTCAAGGTTGTCTATTCCCAATCCTGAGAGAGCCGCCATCAAATGCTCCACGCATTCGACTTCGGCCTCATTGCTTTTTAAGAATATCCGCTTAAAATTACTCGATAAAGCCCGTACATGTGCAGAAACTTTTGGGCGATGAGGCAAATCAACGCGGACAAAAAATATACCGGAATTTAAGGGAGCAGGTTTAAAAAGAAGCCGTGTAAATTCTCCACGAAACATCCCCATCCCAGAAAACCCGGCTACCTGCGCAATTGTCTTTTGCGGGTTATCCACGCACTACTTTCCTTTGCTTGCTTCTGAATATTTTTTATTCAGAGTATCAATGACCTGATTGGTAATATCAACTGAATCGGAATGGTATAATACCGTCTTAATTCCCACCTTAAACTGTAACTCGGATATGCCGCCGCCTTGTAGTTCCGGTTCTTCCTTCTTGATGATCAGGTCATATTGTTCCCGCTTACCAATACCCTCTATTTCTTTACAAACTTCTGAATAAAGACTTTCAAAATACTCTTTGTACTTTTTAACAAGGCTTTTTTCTGCAAATTTTGCGTATGATTCCAATTCCATATTCTTTTTTTCAAAAGTCTCTTCTTCTTTTTTTCTGACTTCGCTTCCCAAATCTAACAACTGGATTTTTTCATTTAAGCTTACGAGTTCTTTTTTCTTATCGTTAATAATCTTCTGATACTGTTTTTCCTGCTCCTTGAGCTGTGCATCGTATGCCGTTCTCTTTCCATATTTTTCAAATACGTTATTCAAATCAACAACACCCACCTTCAGCCCTCGTGATTGGGAACTTACGGAACCCGGTTCTTTGGCTTCCACCTTATTCAGCAACAATAACCCAAAGCAAAAAAAACCTGTTATAATGCACGCAATAACGTTCATCTTACTATAATTTTTCTGTAATCTTTCTAATCTCATATTAAAAGCTACTACCTCCTCCAAAATTAAATGAAAAAGACTGCGTTTCATCGCCATCTTCTTTGATAATAGGAATACCATAATCAATGGCTATTGTAGATCGGCCAAGAAAAGGGATACTCAACCTTAATCCAGGTCCAGCCGACAATCTGAAATGATTAAAGTTAATATCACTTATTGTTTCGTCCGCCTTCCCACTATCAACAAAAATTGCTGCTCGAATCATGTCTTTATAAATAGGAATAAGGTACTCTGTATTTAACAAAAATAATACATTTCCACCAATCTGGTCGCCGGTATTCGTTTTTGTATTTATATCAAGAGGTGACACCCCCCGATACTGAAATCCTCTGATAGATCCATAACCACCAGCAAAGAATCTTTCAAAGATAGGAACAGAATTACCCGCAG
Organism: Candidatus Brocadiaceae bacterium; assembly: GCA_046350595.1. Lineage (GTDB taxonomy): Bacteria > Planctomycetota > Brocadiia > Brocadiales > Brocadiaceae > JAHFOW01. Next base: position 17,341 of record JAXMAC010000013.1, read on the forward strand.
TCGGTTCTACAATACCTAAAGTGCCCCCGTATGCAAGGACATGTTTTCCCCATTTGGGTACCTCAAAGAGTGTATTGTATTTGGTTGTTTTAAATCTAAACTTAGCGATGTCGTCATCCAAACCAGCAACTTCAATTGATGATTCTCCTTCATACCCTTTTGTAGGGGCATATATATTATCTGTCTTATTCATCATCGCGGACAGTGTTAAACCAGCCTTTAAATGACTCCCAATCGCATCCAACACTGCTTGAGAAGCAGTGCTCGTCCCGACTGATGGAGTACCTGTCCCGATCTGTGGAAGAATGCTGGTATCCACATCGCCAATGTGTATGTTATCAAATTCCGGTGTCAGTTTTACAAAAAAATCCCTAAATATTTCTCTTCCGCCGGAAACGTTTGTACCCATAGTTTGTTGACTGTAGTCCGTATAAAATCTAAGGTAATCGAATACGCTCGTACCGGCGCTATAAGGAGAATCAAACACAGATGGGTTTGTTAAGGACATTAAAATTTCCGTTCTGAGAAAGCCGGGGCTAAATCTCATGGTCAATATCTCACCGGCACCGCGGAAGGCATTTCCCTGCAAAAAATCATTCCAGCTTTTGGGTAAATCCGTGACGTCAAAATTTCTGTCAGTATATGAAATATCTCCAAAAGCACCCACATTCGCGCCATATCCACCACCGAACCGCAACATACCCGTTCTTCCTTCTTTTACATCGATCAGGATATTTTGCTTATCAGGCTCAGAACCTGGCTCGAAATTAATACCCGCAGGCGCGCCTGATTCCATATCAAAATATCCCGTATTAGTGAGACGTCTCTGGCTGTCTCGTATCTTTTCAGTATCCAGCCTTTCCCCTGGGTGAAAGGTCAACTGTCTTCGAATTACATTATCCCTGGTCTTGTCATTTCCTGCTATTTTAATCTTTTCAACATAATGTCTGTCTTTCTCGTCTATATTAAAGGAAATATTCACCCTGGCGCCTTCGGAGGTAAAGGTATGTTTTTCTTTTACCATTGCCCCAATATACCCTTGTTCTCCATACCTCAAACGGGTCTGATAGGTATCTTTTTCAACTGCATCCAGATAGAAAGGCCCGCCTTCCTGTAATTTTAAATTCTCCTTTAACTCTTCTTCCGTAAACAGACTGGCCCCAATAATATTCAAACTTTCCACATAGTACCTTTCGTTCTCTTTTACATGAACGAGAATGGTCATATTCTTATTATCTTCACTGTAGATTATTTCCCACCCAATATCAACATCTAACCATCCATTATTCATATAAAATTCTTTTACCTTTTCGATATCGGACTCAAATTTTTTCTGATCAAATCTCCCCGGAAAGATAAAGGTAGGAAAGTGTTTCTGGCGGGTTTCCATCTGCTTTAGGAGTTTTCTCCGTTTAAAGTGTTCATTTCCCGTGAAATCTATCTTGGCTATACGGATCTTTGGACCTTCATCAATATTAAACACTACCACTGTTTTTCCATTGATCGACTTGCTTTCAGCATGAACCTGTATTCGGTTAAAACACTTTTTGATATACAACTCCTTAATTTTATCCTCGTCCAGCTTTAAAAGATACGGTTTTAAATAATCTCCCTCTTTTATCTGGATTTGTTTCTTCAGCTTTTTTGACTTAATTTTTACATTGCCATGAAACTGAATTTCATCAATAACGCTCCGCTCGGTAACAAAAAACACAACGTTCAGTCCGCCGGGAACCTCTTCAATCTTTACTTCTATATTGTCAAAAAACCCAAGCGACCAAATTGCGTCTACATCCTGACTTACCAACTGTGGGTCATAAGGATCGCCTTCTTTTGCCCGAATACTGCTTCTTATAGCGGTAGTGCTAATCCTTTGATTTCCTCGAATTTCAATTTTCTTAATGGTATGGGTTATCTTCTCCTGCGTCTCAGCGTAAAGAATTTTTGTATAGGCAAAAAACAAGGTCACAACAAGCGCTGCAATAATACTTGTTGCCAATAAAAAAACCTTGCCTGACTTCATTTGTTACTCACAGATGCTAAACTCTCAAATCGCATGAATGATGAAAGGAACGTTAATTTCACTACCCCAACCGGCCCGTTACGCTGTTTGGCAATAATGAGTTCTGCCGCTCCATCTTTCTTTTCAGGGTCATAGTAATCTTCCCTGTGCAAAAGGATAACAACGTCAGCATCTTGTTCAATCGAACCTGATTCTCTGAGATCCGACATCCTTGGCCTGTGCCCCTCCCTGGATTCCACCGACCGGTTAAGCTGAGATACTGCAATAACAGGGACGGATAATTCTCTCGCAAGTGATTTTAAACCACGGGAAATTATAGAGATTTCTTGCTGTCGGTTTTCGCCATGAGTGGATTCCATCAATTGTAAATAATCGACAGCAATAAGTTGGATATCGTGCTGGGCCTTCAGCCTGCGCGCCTTTGCGCGCAATTCCAACACCGTAAGTCCCGGTGTATCGTCTATAAATATCGGCGCTTCTGAAAGCGACCCCAACCCATAAGAAAGGTCGCTCCACTGTTTATCCTCTAAAAAGCCTTTTCTCAATTTATGGGCATCAATTCTGGCATGAGAACACAGCATATTCTGGGCAACCTGCTGTGCCGACATTTCAAGGGAAAATAACACGACGGGTTTTTTTTCTACCACCCCTGCATGTTCTATAATATTTAAGGCAAGACTTGTCTTCCCCATACTCGGCCTGGCAGCAACGATAATAAGCTCTGATGGTTGCAAACCGCTGGTAATATCATCCAAATCATAATAACCCGTTGAAAGCCCCGTTAATCTGCTCTGCCGGTCATGGAGATTTTCAATACGGCTAAAGGTTTCCTTGAGAATCTCATTAAGCTTTGTAGATGCGGTATTAAACTTCTTTTGGGTAATATCAAAGATTGCCCTTTCTGATGTATCCAGCAATTGCTCGGTATCAGTAGATTCGTCAAAGGACTGTTTTTGTATAGTTGCCGCCACCTCGATGAGGTTTCTTTTGATATATTTTTCACGTACGATGTTCGCATAAAATTCAACATTTCCTATTGTTGGAACGGTTTCCTCTAACTCCAGCAAATACTCCACACCACCTACTTTTTCCAGTAAAGAACGTTTCTTCAGCTCCTCTCTGAGAACGACAAGGTCTACTGTCTGCCCCTTATCGTACAGTTCAACAATGGTTTGGTATAATTCCTGGTGCGCTGTTTTATAAAAACTCTTTTTATTCAGTATCGGGATAACAAGGCTAATAACATCATTATCCAGAAGCATAGCGCCAAGAACACTCATTTCAGCCTCGATGCTTTGAGGTAATGTACGCTCTAGTATAGACTCAGCAACCATCGTTATTCCTTATAATCCGGACAGAAAGGATATATCGTGAAAACAAGTGACGATCCTTTTCTGGCAGTACGTTTTTTGCCCAAAAAGCAAAACTATTCAAGCTTTTCCGATTCGCTTGCCGTATCTCTGACAACCGTAACCCTGCATTTGGTTTTCATTTCAAAATTCAAGGCGATTGTAATATCAAACTCACCGCAAACTTTTATCGGACTGTCGAGCTTGATCGTCTCCGGCTCGACAGGAAATCCTGCCTTTGCCAGCGCTTCAGCAATATGGGCAGGTGTAACAGAACCAAAAAGCCTGCCATCTTCATTTGCCTTCGCGGGAATTATGCAGGAAGCGCCAGAAAGCTTTTCCAACACGCCTTGCAAGCGTTCCCGATCTTCCTTCAATTGCAATTCCATCTTTATCTTTTCTTTTTCAATCAGCTTCAGGTTGGCGGAAGAAACGTAGGTTGCCAGACCACCTGGCAATAAATAATTCCTTGCATAACCGTCTTTTACCTTTACAACATCCCCAACCCTGCCAAGTTTATCTACATTTTTTTTCAATAATAATTCCATGAATAGCACCTCCTAAGTTACATAGGGAAGCAGTCCCATAAATCTTGCCCTTTTAATAGAAATCTTTACCGAATGCTGATGATGGGCGCAATTTCCAGAGCGCTTCCGTGAAAAAAGTTTCCCCTGTGTAGTGGTTAGCTTTACCAGGTTCTGAATGTCTTTATAATTTACCTCATCAACTCCCATTCTGCAAAACCGACATTTGCTTGTTTTATTGAGCATTTTCCTAGACATAATTTAGTTTAATCCTCTCAAAAATCCTCCAAAATAAATCTAAAATGGTATTTCTTCATTGTTAATATCAAGATTAACATCTTCTGGCGTCCTGTCTGGCTGCGCACCTTCTTTGGACGTTGCGCCATCTGCTGGACGTTTCGCCGAACCCCCAATAAACTCGAAATTATCTGCAACAACACGAAGGGCATTCCGTTTCTGACCATCCTTAGTTTCCCACTGGTTATACTGCAAACGCCCTTCGATAAAAATCGGGCTGCCCTTGCTAAAATACTCACCGATAACCTCAGCCCTGCGTCCGAAAAGACTCACATCAACATAACATACTTCTTGTTTTTTTTCTCCGGTTTTATCCATCCACGTCCTGTTGATTGCAATGCCAAAACTCGCAACTGCCAATCCTGCCGGGGTATACCTAAGCTCCGGGTCGCGAGTAAGATTCCCCATGAGAAACACCTTGTTTAGACTCGCCATACGCTACTCCTTTTTAAAAACTTTACTGACAACTCTTTTATACGTATATCGCTAAAACCCTTTTTTTCTTGTTATCCCCCAATACGGACAGATTGCAAAATCTCTATAGTATTACTGTGTAAAAAACTCTTTTTTTGTACATTTTTTCACAACCCCCTATACCCCCTTTGTTCAGGGGTTTTGGTTGCGACTTAGCTGCGCTAGGTCTCTTCGGTAACTTTAACAGGTTCCAAGCTCTCCTCCAATAATTCTATGGGAGGTATTTCTGGTATTTTTTCGGCCTCTTTTTCCGGCTGTCCTTCAATGATGCCTATCTGAGATACATCCTCGATTTTATCATCTTTCACAATTAAGGAGCGGATTATATAATCAGAAAGCTGAAAATCCCGTTTTATTGTTACAAGAGCAGTATTTTTGGCATTAAAATGAATAATCAGATATGTTCCACGCTTATGCCCGTTGACCTTGTATGCTAATTTCTTTTCGCCCCATTTTTCAGTTTTTAGGACTTCTGCGCCATTTTTTTTCAGTATATCATGGATATGTTTAACCACGTTGTCCCATTCCATATTAGCGTGCGCATTATCAATTAAAAACAACCCTTCATACATCCTCAAAATTTCATTCCTCCTACGTTAATAGTACAAAATTATTTATTTAAAAATGTGTTAGTTAAATTTATTCATACACGTTTCAATTCCCTCAGAAATCCAGATGCTCAATGCCTGGCAAGCCTTTACGAGCGCTTCCATCACAACGGGCTCTTCTTCCTTTGAAAACTCAGAGAGCACATAATCGCTTGGACTCCCCACAGAAGGCCGTCCAATCCCCATCTTTATACGAGGAAAACCGGTATTTCCCAGACAGCTCGCGATGGATTCTAACCCACGATGTCCGCCGGAGCCACCATCGCGCCTGACCCGCATTTTACCCAGAGGCAAGTCCATATCGTCGCATATGACCATAAAATCCTGAAACGCACATTTATACATATTTACCACTTCTCTAACTGCAACACCGCTTAAATTCATGAATGTCTGTGGTTTTAATAAGATAATCTCTTCCTGTCCAAGTGTCATTTTACAAAAGAAAGACTGAAATTTCTTTTGGGTAATCTTCGTATCAAATTGCTGTGCAAACTTGTCTGCAACCATGAAACCAAAATTGTGTCTCGTCTTCAAATATTTCCCCCCGGGATTGCCAAGACCAACGATGATTTTCATAAACACACTTAGGCCTTTTTCCCGGACTCCGCTTCTTCCTCGCCTTCTTTTGGTTTTCTGGTAATAACTTCAGGTTCGGCCATAAGTTCTTCTTCAGGCACGGCTTTTTCCGCAGCAGGGCGATGCACAGACACAACAACCGCATCGGCGTCTGATACATATTGAATGCCCTCTACAACCGGCAATTCCTTAACGTGGACAGACTTACCCTTGCCCAAATCAGATATATCAACTTTTATCTTTTCCGGAATTGCCGTAGGAAGACATTCTATTTCAATTTCTTTCATGGTATGGGTCAATATACCGCCATCTTTTACGCCGATAGGTTCCCCGACCAATTCAAGTTGTACCCGGATTCGCACCTTTTCATCCAGGTCAATCCTCGAAAAATCCACATGCAATACGCGATCGGTAATATTATCATACTGAACATCTTTTATAAGCGCGGATTCCTTTTTATTGTCTATTGCCAACCGCACCATTCTTGTCCGGCTCTGCAAAATAGGCCCAAATTCGTCCTCCTTCACGGAAAGCATGACATTGTCCAGCTTGTGGCCATATAATATAGCCGGGACATGACCACCGTCTCTCAGTTTCCTTACTGCCTTACTTCTCACTGCTGTTCTTTTTTCTGCCTTTAAATCTAAAATTTCCATCTACCTGCTCCCTAAAAAATATTTTAAACAAAGAGAGAACTCACAGATTCATGGCGGTGAATTCTCATAATTGCGTCGCCCAAGAGTCCGGAAATTGACAATACCTTAATTTTATTACCCAACTTGCTTGCCTTTTCAGACAATGGTATGGTATCTGTTACTATTATCTCTTTAATTGGCGCAGCAGCCAATTTCTCAATTGCAGCTCCACAGAATACAGGATGGGTTGCACCCACATAGATATCTTTAGCGCCCTTTTCCTTAAGCACATTTGCCGCCTGGGCAATAGAACCTCCCGTAGCGATTAAGTCATCAATCATAACCACATTCTTATTCGCGACCTCACCTATTACAAACCCAACTTCTGTCTCTTCGGGTCCTACCCTTCGTTTATCAACGATCGCCAGTTTTACGCCCAATTTTTTTGAATAATTTCTGGCGAGCTTAATGCCGCCGACATCAGGTGTTACAATTACCAGATCGTCAGACAGCAAACCTTCAAAATATTTCGAAAGCACAGGAAATGCAAGTAAATGGTCCACGGGAATGTCGAAGAAACCCTGGATTTGCGCAGCGTGCAAATCGACTGTCAGCACACGGTCGGCGCCTGCTTCGGTGATAATGTTTGCTACTAATTTTGCCGTAATAGGCACACGACCTTCGTCTTTTCTGTCTTTTCTTGCATAACCATAATATGGCAATACCGCCGTGATCCGCGCAGCTGATGCCCGCTTGAGACAGTCTATAAATACCAGCAATTCCGTCAGATTTTCATTCACGGGCGGACACGTCGGTTGTACTAAAAACACATCAGCGCCACGGACGTCTTCATTGACTTTCAGATCAATCTCTCCGTCCGGGAAACGCCCCACATAGGCATTCCCGAGTTGCATCGCTAAATGCTCACAGATTTTATTTGCGAGGGCGGGATTCGCATTACCGGTAAAAATCTTTAAGTGATCCAGTTCTTCTAACCTTCTTTTTTTATCCATTTTATCCTTCTATTTTAGAAAAACCCTACCTTCTTCATTTACACTATTTCGCATTTCTACATCATCCCCTATTTTTGTATCTGCCTTGATATATGCAAAAGGTCCAATACTGCATTGCTTGCCAATAACCACATTCTTACAGATGTAAGTAAACGGATATATTATTGTTCCCTCGCCAATCACTACATGATTTTCAATAAAAGTATTTGAGGGATTTACAATAGTTATCCCCTGATTCATAAAAGACTGTAAAATCTCTTCACGCCTGATTTGGTTAACTATAGCCAACTCTTGTTGTGTATTTATCCCTAATATCTCCGCAATATTCTCACTCACAAACCCCTCGATTTTCCTTCCGTTGTTGTAAAAAATCGAGATAATATCAGTTAAATAAAACTCACCTTTTTTATTGTGAGGGACAATTGCATCCAATCCTTCAAAAAGAGACGTTGTTTTGAAAACATAGATACCCGCATTAATCTCTCTGATGTTCAGTTCGTCTTCTGTGGCTTCACCCTGCTCGACAATTCCCCGTATACTTCCACAAGCATCCCTCGATATCCTTCCATAACCATACGGATTATCCAACTGAGCCGTCACCAACGTTACATCGGCATCAGTTTCAGCGTGCAGAGCCACAAGTCTTTTTAACGTCTGTGGCTTAACCAGGGGAGCGTCTCCATTCAGGATCAGAACAGCGCCCATTCCCTCTGGCAAAAAACGCCTGGCGGCCATAACTGCATGCGCCGTTCCTAACTGCCCGCATTGCTCTGCAATTTCAACTGCTTTTCCCCGAAGGGTAGGAACTATCAATTCTTTTTTATCGCCGACAACAATAATTACACGCGAAACACCTGCCCCTAAAACAGCGTCAAGAACACATTCTACAAGTGTCGCGCCGCATACCTCGTGCATTACCTTAGGCTTTAGAGAACGCATACGCGTCCCTTTTCCAGCGGCAAGAATAATTGCTGTAATTTCACCTATTTTTGGCAATATTCCTATGGTAAAACTTCACCTTTCTGTTCTTAGTTTACCACAACATACCATAAAATTATCAACCAATCGTAGTTCATGAAAACCAAAGAACTGTATCTATAAAATATAATGGCTACCCGGGGAGGACTCGAACCTCCAATGAGAGAACCAAAATCTCTAGTGTTACCATTACACCACCGGGTAGCATTTTTACCGAAAATTTTACAAGGCAGCGTTATTCAACCACGAGCACCGCCCCTTTATCCGCAGAAGTTACACATTTTGCGTAACGGGCTAATAATCCTTGCGTTACCCTTGGTTTTGGTTGTATCCATGTTGCCCTGCGCTTTACAAGCGCTTCCTCAGCAACGTTCAGCGTTAATTTTCTTGCAGGGATGTCGATAATTATTTCATCGCCATCTTCCACCAGTGCAATAGCGCCGCCTACCATTGCCTCCGGAGATACGTGTCCAATACAGGGGCCTTGCGTTCCGCCAGAAAATCTTCCATCGGTGATGAGCGCCACAGACTCCCCTAAACCCATTCCAACAAGCGCGGCCGTAGGCGCCAACATCTCCCTCATGCCAGGCCCTCCCCGCGGCCCCTCATATCGAATCACAACCACCGTGCCTTTCTCTATCTGCAAGCCCATAATAGCTTTCATGGCAGACTCTTCACCGTCAAACACCCTGGCAACCCCGCGAAACTTCATCATAGCGCCGGATACCGCAGTCTGTTTAACCACAGAACCATTGGGGGCTAAATTTCCATAAAGAATAGCAATTCCACCTTCTTTATGATAAGCATTTTCTTTGGCGCGAATCACCTCTTCATCGCCGACTTCGGCAGCTTGTGCAATTTCCTTAATACTGAGCCCGCTGACCGTTAGATTATCGTTCAAATCGTTACCTAAACGTTTCATAACAACAGGAATACCACCGGCATAATACAAATCCTCCAACAAATAATCGCCGCCGGGCTGCAAACTGGTTATGTGAGGGGTTTTGGCGCTCACGGCGTCAATCAACTTCAGGTCAACTTCTACCCCAGCTTCCTTCGCAATAGCAGGAATATGCAAGCACGAATTCGTCGAACCGCCAAGCGCCATATCAACCATAATGGCATTTTCAAATGCCTTTCGATTCATAATCTTCCGTGCAGTAACACCCTTTTTAACAAGTTCTACCACCTGCTGCCCGCTTTTATAAGCGATTCTTTCCTTTTCTGCAGAAATCGCAAGGGAAGCGGCACACCTGGGCAACGACATACCCAGGGCTTCGGAAACACATGCCATGGTATTTGCCGTATAAAGCCCCTGACAAGAACCCGGACCAGGACATGCCTCCATTTCAAAACACGAGAGCTCGGCATCGGTAATCTCGCCTTTTTTCCTTCGGCCCACCGCCTCAAAGGTATCTTTTACCAATGACAACTTCTGTTTTTTATGACGGCCGGAAATCATGGGACCCGCAGTGACCACAATTCCTGGTATATCTAACCGTGCAGCGCCCATAAGCATGCCGGGAGTAATCTTGTCACAGTTGGTCAGCATAATCAGGCCATCGAGACAATGGGCATTAACCACACATTCGATAATATCTGCAATAAGGTCTCTGGAAGCAAGGGAATAATACATTCCTTCGTGTCCCATTGCGATTCCATCGCAAATGCCCGGCACGCCGAAAATAAAACTGACGCCGCCGCCAGCGTGTATGCCTTTTTCAATTGCCCTTTCCAGGGCGCGCATATGTACGTGACCAGGAATTAAATCGGTAAAACTGCTTGCAATGCCAATGAATGGCTTGCCCATATCTTCTTTATTCAGCCCGGTTGCATACAAAAGCGCCCGGGCAGGGACACGTTCGATCCCTTTCGTAATTTTATCGCTCCGCACGTGTTTGTTTACCTTTCACTATCTCAGAAAAATGCTATAAACCGTCTCATTTCAACGTTTATGATAAATTTCCTACCTTTTTTTAGTTCTAAGCCTTTTTATTATAGCGAAAAGCTCTTTATTGTCAAAACAAAACTATCTTATCGGCAAGAGATTCTCCTTGACTTTCGACGGTTATTATGGTGAAATTTTTTTATTTATTACTATCCCTCCTTATGCTAAAACTATCCTGTATCACATGTTTTTGTTTTGTGCATGTCTGTTGGATTTAAATTGTCAGAGTTGTTTCTGTTTAATGAATAATTTTCAAGAGTAACCCATGAATCACACAGAAAAATTAGAATTATTACAAACAAAAAAACCAGGTGTCCACAGAAGACTGTATGAGTGGACATTACATTGGGCGCATACCCCTTATGGCGCTATTGCCCTTTTTGCATTAGCTTTTTGTGAATCTTCGTTCTTCCCCATACCGCCCGATGTGCTTTTGATGGCGCTCGCATTCAGTATACCAAAAAAATCTTTCAAATACGCAGCCATCTGTTCTGTTGGTTCTGTACTGGGCGGTTGTTTTGGCTATTTCATTGGTTATCAACTGTTCGATTATATAGGACTGCCCATCCTCAATTTTTATGGCATTGCGGACAAATTTAACTTTGTTAAAGATAGATATAATGCCAATGCCTTTATTGCAGTTGCAATTGCAGGATTTACTCCAATTCCTTACAAGGTCTTTACGATTGCTGCCGGAGTATGTAAAATCAATATTTGGACATTTATCACCGCCTCAGCAATCAGTCGTTCGGGAAGATTTTTTATTGTAGCCGGGCTTGTTTATCTATTTGGTCCCAAAATTAAAAGTTTTATTGATAAGTATTTTAATATAATTACTATAGCTTTTGTCGCGCTTCTTATTGTTAGTTTTCTCCTCGTAAAACTATTTAAATAGGAAAGATGTCATGAAATTATTCATAATATGCTGCTCTTTTTTCATTATGGTCAGTATATCAACCACTATTTTTGCCCAGTCTGAAATCGCAGATGTGTGGGAACCACAGGTCGCCGGGCGTTTTTATCCGGCGAGCGAGGTTGCCCTGAAAGATCAGATAAACGCATTTTTCAAAAACGTTCCCCAACAATCCGTAAAAGGCAAACCATTCGCAATCATAGCGCCACATGCGGGTTATCAATATTCTGGTCAGGTTGCAGCTTATGGATATAGCGTAATCAAAGGTTGTGAATTTAACAGGGTGGTAATCCTGTCCGCCAGTCACTTTATGAGCGGAAAACGTTTTCGGGGCGTCTCTGTTTTAAAGGTGAAAAATTTCAAGACTCCGTTCGGTAATATCCCTGTCGACCTGGAGGCCTGTGATAAACTCCTCAGTGCTCCAGATGAGACATTGACAAGTACGCCGCGCAACGTCATAAAACTTTTTGGATCCTTCGAGGGCGCATATAAAGGGGAGCACTCTCTGGAAACGCAGTTACCCTTTTTACAAATGTCGCTGGCAAATTTCAAATTAGTCCCCCTTATAATAGGCATTTTAACAGAAGATGACTTTGATAAGATTGCCAATGCCATAAAGCCTATCATTGATGACAAAACAATTATTGTTATCAGTTCTGACTTTACCCATTACGGCGAAGGATATGGTTATGTCCCTTTCAAAAATGATATTGAGAAAAATATCATGGCCCTTGATTATGGCGCATTTAACAAAATCATTGCCAAAGACTTTGAAGGTCTCAGGGTATACAGAAAAGAAACGGGGATTAACGCCTGCGGCATCATCCCCGTCTCTCTGCTTTTAAAATTATTGCCCAATGATGCGCAAGGTGAGATTCTCAAGTATGATACATCAGGACACCAGGCAAACAACTTCTCTTTTTCTGTGAGCTATGCGTCAATATTATTTACACGACCAGAAATCAAGTCCGGACAGTATATTCCCGATACAAAATATACAGACAACAATTCAACCTTTCAGTTAAATAACGAAGAAAAAACAAAGGGAAGGAATTATCATCAAAAGGGGACCAGCTTCTGCCGTATTTCTCCCGCAGGTAGCTACAGAACAAGGATGGAGTAAAAATAAGACTCTAAGCCAACTCTGCCGGAAGGCTGGATTGCCTACTGATGCATGGAAAAGTAGCGGAGTGGAATATTTTGTATTTACTGCAGAAGTATTCCACGAACCGCAAAGGCTTTAGAAAGAAATTCCTTGCGCAGCGTAGCCGCAACCAATTATTCTTTATTAAAGCGGGGAGATTGCTTCGGAAAAGACCCTCGCAATGACGCGGACTATGCGCTTTGATGGTACACCGCAACGTTGTCATGGTGCATTGCACCTGTCGGTGTGTGCCGCGCTTTGTCATTGCAAAGAGGCTCCCCTTGTTCTGTCATTGCGAGCGAAGCGAAGCAATCTTTCTCTCATAAACAAACACTACCTCTTGATAAGGGATGAAGGGGCATACGTGTTAAGGTAAGAAAACAATAAATTTCTATAAGTACTAATGATAGCAGTAAGTTGCGATTAATATAAAACAAGAAATCATGAATGCTTTAAAGTTTAAGCGTGCATGATTTCATTTGTAGTACTTGTAAAGACTCAGAATAGTGAAGAGCCAATAGGGAAAACAGGCAGACGGGAAAATCCCGAAGGGATGACATGATTATAGAAAAAAACACACCACAATATTCAACCCCATAGGGGTGAAATAGTGCGAAAATAATGATACCATGCCACCCCTACGGGGTTAACAATAATTGCATAGCGCAACTAAGCCGCAACCAAATCCCCTGATCAAAGGGAAACAACCCCCTAAGTCCCCCTTTTCTAAGGGGATTTCAGAGCGTCATTTTTTAACAAAGGGGTGAAGGGGGTTGTGAAAAAACGTACAAAAAAAGTTTTTTACGATAGTACTATACAATAACATGGATAACCAGGCAAAAAAAATTCTTTTAGACACGTGCGAAAAAGAGTGTTGAGGCTGCAATAAAACGCGAAACCAGTCCACCGGTTTCCTGCAATCACCGATTTACAAGGTAAGCAAGGTGCTTTTGTCACCCTGAAAACACGAGGACGCCTCCGCGGTTGCATTGGCAGATTCATTTCTGACGTACCACTCTATCGCCTGGTTGCTGAAATGGCAATATCATCAGCAAGGGAAGACCCACGATTTGAGTTTAATCGGATTAATCCAGCAGAATTGAATCTGCTGGAAATCGAGATATCCGTTCTCTCTCCACTAAGAGACGTATACATAACCCGCTCGATTTTGAATTGGGCAAACACGGTATTTATATTATAAAAGGACATTCCATTGGTTGTTTCTTACCACAGGTAGCTACAGAAACAGGATGGACAAAGAGGACTTTTTGTCACAATGCTGCTGAGTGGGCGGCAGGCATACCCGGAAGACGCCTGAAATCAGCGCGATGTGGAGATTTATACATTCACAGCAAATTATCGAAGAAAAAAGCCGTCACATATCATAGCGCAGCTACGCCGCAACAAATTCTTCTTTATGAAAACACGGGGAGATTGCTTCGGAAAAGACCCTCGCAATGACACTTACAAGCGTTTGTAGTAACGACTTTAGTCGTCTGGTGTCATTGCGAGCGGAGCGAAGCAATCTTTCCCTCATAAATAAACTTCACCTCCTGATAAGAAGTACATGGGATTGTGAAAAACTTACAAAAAAGTAACTATTCAGCGTATTTTTCCACAATTACTACGAGTGAACAAAATATTGATTAGGTAATCCCGAAGGGATGTCATTATTATAGCATTTTTTTATATGTTTTCCCATAACCCCTTCACCCCATTTGTTATGGGGACGCTCTGAAATCCCCTTAACAAAGGGGGACTTAGGGGTTGTTCCCCTTTGATCAGGGGATTTGGTTGCGGCTTAGCTGCGCTATGCAATTATTGTTAACCCGCAGGGGCATGATATCATTATTTTCGCACTATTTCACCCTACGGGGTTGAATAGTGTGATGTGTTTTTTTCTATAATCATGTCATCCCTTCGGGATTTTCCCGTCTGCCTGTTTTCTCTATTGCCTACAACGGTAGAGACGCAATATTTTGCGTCTCTACCATTCAGAGAAAACATTCTTTGTCAGTTTCGCTGAATAGTTATCAAAAAAAGATGTTTTTTATAATATCAAGAACTTCACTTCCGCGTCCCTTCAAACATGCGCCCAACATAAAAGATCATAGCGCCTATAAACAGGAATAACACCTCTGTCTTCATTGAGTCCCTTGCAATGCCAAAGTAAAGGGCATTAAATACCAGGATAATTCCTATAATCTGCATGATTCTGGGAAAACTCATATAATTACCTCATCTTTTCTGCAAGTTCGATTGCCTTCAAAAGACCTTTTGCCTTATTTAAAGTTTCCTCGTACTCACGTTCAGGAACGGAATCTGCGACAATACCCGCACCAGCCTGAATATAAGCATTATTGCCCTTCAGAATTATTGTCCGAATGGCAATACACGTATTTATATTTCCAAAAAAATCAAAATAGCCAATCGCCCCCCCGTAAGGGCCCCGCTTTGTTGGCTCAATTTCATCAATAATCTCCATTGCCCTTATTTTAGGCGCCCCGGAAAGGGTGCCGGCAGGAAGACAAGCCCTCAAAGCATCAAAGGCGTCCTTACCTTCACGTAACACGCCGCAAACACTGGACGTAATATGCATGACGTGCGAATAACGCTCAACGATCATCTTTTCTTCAATGTGCACGCTGCCGTACCGTGAGACCCTTCCCACATCATTTCTCCCCAAATCCAGGAGCATAATGTGTTCGGCGCGTTCCTTGGGGTCGGCAATCAACTCATGTTCCAAAGATGAGTCTTCCACCTCATCCCTTCCCCTCTTTCTCGTGCCTGCTATGGGACGTACCGTAATTTTTCTGTCCTCAACCTTTACCATTACTTCGGGAGATGAACCGACAAGCCGCAGGTCGCCTAATTTGAGATAAAACATATAGGGGGAAGGATTAATTACTCGTAAGATACGATAGATGTTGAACGGATCCGCCTGCGTCTGTGTTTTTAAACGCTGTGAAATAACCACCTGAAAAATATCCCCCGCCCGGATATATTCTTTGCAATGTTCAACGGCGTTAAGAAAATCTGACTTTCCAAAATTAGAGGAAAATGGCAGGGTAATCTCTCCCGTTGTAGTAATATCGTCACTCAACGACATCACCGGTGTGCGGAGTTTTTCAATAATTCGGTCAATTTTGCCAATTGTCTGATTATAAATATCTTCTATTTGGTTATTATTGATGTGAGCCGTACAAACAACCTTAATGGTCTTCGTGAGGTGATCAAATATAATAATAGAATCATAAAACATCACATGGATGTCGGGAAGTTGCAAATCATCGTCCGGGACATGAGGCAACCGTTCATAATAGCGAATCGAATCGTATCCTACATAGCCAACTGCGCAACTAAAGAATTTAGGCAAACCATGTATCAACACGGGAGTAAAGGCCGACATTTCACGGGCAAGCAATGCAAGGGGGTCGGATGCGTATTTGACCTCACTGGCCGAATTACCACGTTTTATTTCTACCCGATTCCCGAAGGCGATAAATTCCTGAAACGTATCCGTTCCCAGAAAAGAATATCTGGCAATCTTTTCACCGCCCGTAGCGCTTTCCAGCAGAAAGGCATGGTCATTGACGCCTTCAAGTTTTTGAAACGCGGAGACTGGCGTGAGGGTATCTGCAAACAATTGCCGGTAGACGGGTAGAATATTCCCCTTTGCAGCTAAAAGTTTAAATTCTTCAAAGGTTGGATAATATCTCGTATTCATGCATTAATTAATTGGTCGAAATTTAAGAAATTGGTGAAACCTCATATCACGGTAAGGTATTGAATTTTCGTAACAATTCGTGAATATTCATGGCTAAATGCAATTTTCAGGTCTCACATAAAGCATTTCAAAGGCAAATCGTTTTACTAAATCTTTATAATAACGCTTTCATCTATTTTTTCTAGTATAATATTTACGAAACTCAAGTTTTTCGCGCAGATTTCAGCCGTGTCACATCTTCGTATTTATCCATTTCTCAAAAGAGCGACTTTCCGGGAAGTCGCTACTACAAACAGGCTTTATTCTGTCGTTGTGAGCGGAGAAGCACCTTTCTCTCATAAAACAAACACGACACCAAGAATGGGATGGGGGATTTCTTCTGAAAAAAACATCGCAATGATCTAATAGCGCAGCAACAAACAAATCTTTTTTAAGCATGGGGTTGTCAAAAACTTACAACTCGTATTCAAAAAATTAATATCAAACATTTCACCAGAAAATCCTATTTTCATGCTCCCTTGTGAGCGTTAGGTCATGGATATCTTTTTCTTTTTTTGCCAAATGGGCGTTGCAAGCGCAACACCCCATTTTTCAAGTCAATAAAAATAAAGAATGAGCTAATTTATCATTAGAAAACCGTGGTTTGCAGATATCCCCAGTTGGTCTGAATATCTCGGCACCGCTTTGTGTAACTCATGCATTTGGACAAAAGCAAGAATATCCAGCAAGGATCTTCACGTTTTTATACAAATCGGTATCCTCAACTGTCAAATCGACCATTGGCTAGGCTATGCTGGTTGCACCTTGCTGAAGCGTGGGTGACCTGCTGTACCTGAAATGCTGAACTACCATTAGCAGCGTACCAGCCATCGTCGTCGCTTGCCAGCCAGTAATAATGATAATCAACTCCAGGCAGTAAGCTTCTTCGTTTCGTTGGCATTACCTTTATATTCGCCCGTAAAAGTGTCGTGTAAATTCTGCCAGAAATCAGATCAATGAAGCCATAGTTACCCTGCCAGTGATTTGTTGGATAAAGATTATCAAATGTCTCATGGGTGTTATCCGTTGGGTCGCTATCGCCAGATGCATAATCATATTCCACCCCGAAACGCGGTTTCCAGGCTAAGTCTTTAAACGTATAACCTGTCCTTGCAGCTGCAGCCCAGGCCTGCTGGTTTTGGTCGGCATAATGACCAAACTGTCCATGTGCTTCTACCGTATAATCAAGGGCATCCATACCAGGCGCCTTACCATCAATCCTTGCCCCAATATCATGTATCTCAACGGTACCATCACCCGCAGCAGCAAATCCATTCAAAACAGCGCTGTTGCTTACACTATCTTGGTCATTCTTTTGGATATACATCAACTCTAACAAAGCATCGGGTACAAGCTTTTTAAATGCATACTGGGCAGCATATATTGATTCATCGGCATTTATGTCACCTGGGAAGGAAGTGTTTCCATTAAAACCTCTCTCATCTACTTTGGCGGCAACACTCAGCATGAGCGGCATCAGTGTCCGCATATACAATCCTGCCACCATCAAAAGTGCGGCCCACGTTAGACCAAACAAAGTTACCGATCACCCTATGGTCACTCCATACAATTTCCTGTCGGCCAACCTGAACAGTCAACGCAACTCAAAGCTTCTTTATATCAAAATACCCTTGGTGAATATCCGTCACAGTATTTTCGTTTGCGTTATCTATCCAACTGTTGTACCTTCCGCGCCAAACGTCCTTGCATCTTGCAACTGTATAAATACCTCGCGTTCATTAACATCGGCATCGACCCACAGCCTTGTTTGGTTAAGGATAATCAAGTCGTCTCCTGCCTCGCTTGGTATTCTTCCGAAACTCCGCATCATAGTCCACGGCGCCGCCGGGTTCGGTGTTGTTACAGCGGGCAGTACCTGATAAAACCCATTTGCATACTCCGCCCCTTGTCCTGATCTGTCCTCCGAGNAATATTCCACCCCGAAACGTGGTTTCCAGGCTAAGTCTTTAAACGTATAACCCGTCTCTGCGGCTGCAGCCCAGGCTTGCTGGTTTTGGTCGGCATAATGACCAAACCGGCCATGCGCCTCAACCGTATAATCAAGCGGCGTCCATACCAGGCGCCTTACCATCAACTTGCCCCAACATCATGTATCTCAACGGTTCCATCACCCGCAGCAGCAAATCCATTCAAAACAGCGCTGTTGCTTACACTATCTTGGTCATTCTTTTGGATATACATCAACTCCACAAAGCATCGGGAACAAGCTTTTAAATGCATACTGGGCAGCATACATTGATTCATCAGAATTTATCAGCTGCTGCACCATTCCAAAACCTCTCTCATCTACTTTAGCGGCAACACCCCCAGCATGAGCGGCATCAGTGTCCTACATGATCCTGCCACCATCAAAAGTGCGACCCACGTTAGACCAAACAAAGTTACCGATAACCCATGATCACCCCATACACTTCTGTCGACCAACCCGAACAGTCAACGGCAACTCAAAAAGCTTCTTTATGTCAAAATACCCCTGATGAATATCCGTCACAGTATTCTCAACGTTACCCGTATTATTTGGGGTCTCATCCAACAGTTGTACCTTCAGCACCAAACGTCCTTGCATCTTGCAACTGTATAAATACCCTCAAGTGTTCATTAACATCGGCATCGACCCACAGCCTTGTTTGGTTAAGGACATAATCGTCGTCTCCTGCCTCGCTTGGTATTCTTCCGAAACCTCCATTGCGTGGCTCCTGGCGCCGCCGGGTTCGGTGTTGTTGCTAGCGGGTACCTGATAAACCCATTTGCATACTCCGCCCTTTGTCCTGATCCGTCCTCCGAGTTTTACCTTTTTTAGCAAATTCTGAATAAACATTGCCGGTGATATCCTCGGCCTTCAATGCCTGTTCACCCTCAGCGGCGGTTTGCATCTCTTCTTTTAGTGAATGAACCTCATTCCTTAAAGCATCAATCTCTTCCTTAGAATTGGTAGAAGTAGAGGTTGCAACCTTGTCCTGCTTAACAGATTGAATCTGTTCTGTCAGACTTGCAACAGATGCCTTTAAAGCGTTCAACTCCTTCTCCATGTCGTCAACAGACTTGGCTTCCGCCCAAATGACTGAGCACAAGTCGCAACGCAGAAGACCGCGGTAGCTATACCGCCCATACACGTCTTCCACAATCTTTTCTCCATTTTTTTCCTCCCATTAATTTAGGACAAATTGTGACCCAAACTTAAATTAAAAAACACAACACTACTAAAATTCAGTGTTTGCAACCTCCTTCCTCCTCCTTGACTTTATATTTTCTCAAGTTAAATCTTATTGAAAAGATTTTGCCGACACATTATAAATGAAAACAAAAAGTTTCAAGAAAATTATTTATCGCTATTACAAGGCAACAACTACCTAGCGCAGCTAAGCCGCAACCAATTCTCTTGTGAAGCGGGTAGATTGCTTCGAAAAGACCCTCGCAATGACACTAACTATGCACTTTAATGGCGCACGGCACCTTGTCATTGCGAGCGGAGCGAAGCAATCTTTCCATACATAAACAAATGTGATTGTGAAAAACTTACAAAAAAAGAAGTTTTTACACAGTAAACAATCATGAGCTAAAGGCTCACAAAAGGTTATGAAAAAATATGTATTTTCGTGTCAATACTATAAATAAGCTGATTTCTGTATTTATTTATGATAGTAATTATGTAATCCCGAAGGGATGACATGATTATAGCATAAAGTCATGTATTTTATTTATTGGCACCCCCGTAGGGGTGATATATCTTTTTATTTCTGAGTATTTCACTCCCTTCGGGATTTTTCTTTTACCCGTTATTTCTCCTGGCCTTTGGCCGCCCTGTAATACTTAATTACTGCCATTTTCGCTGAATAGTTACCAAAATACTGATTACAAACTATCTTTAAGAAATTGCACAAATTTCGTTCCTATTAATCAGTCAGTTTCCAATATTTCAAAAATATTCATGTATAAAGCCTTTATGGAGAATTATGCTATCTAAAATACAAAAAATATCCAGGAAAACAACACGGTCTTCTTTTCATTTATGAAATACATCTTGCAATTTGTACCTTCCTTAACCATGAAATAAAAATCCACCTCAACTGAAAAACCATAAGCTGCATTAATATTATTAAATAATTTATAAATATTAATGCCAAAGGTATTATTTTTGTTTTTTAATTTTTTATTGACCTTGCAGAGACAGACTTTTATAATAATTTCCAATTATTTGTAGATTATGTATTAATTCGTTCCTCAAACGTTGACCAGAAAAGAATAACTATGGACAAAAACTTTAAGCCTAAATTGCAAACTTTCCATATTTATCGCAAAATTATTGTTGGTGTAATTGTTGTATCGATAATTCTTGGGGGCATTTATGGCGGCAAAGAACTAAGCTGGAAGGAAATTGCCGCAGACGAGGTTGCTGTCGTTGTTAATAATTTAACAGGCGGTATAAAACTCATCAATCGTGCCGGCGCTGTGCTCTATTATCCCTTCATACAAGATATATATATTTTGGACAAACGTGAGCAGGTTTTGAAGATGACGTCGGCAGAGATCGATGATAAACATCCACAAGGAAATCCGCTTATCGTAAAATCCATCGATGGCGGTGACGTAGTATTAGATATACAGATACAATACATGCTAAAGCCGGATTTTGCCACACATATCGTTCAAAATTCCGGTGTCGGCGATATTTACAAAACAAAATGGCTTTATGATTATGCGCGGACAATTTGCTATTACTGCTATGGAGAATTAACGCTCGACTCATTTCCCATTGCCTCGCAGCGTGATATCAAAGCACAGAAGGCGCGCGAAGAAATAAACAAGATGTTAGACCCGCATGGTTTTTACGTTTCGTCCATAAACCTGACAGATTACCGTTATTACAGGGAATACGCAGAAAAAATCCAGGAGCGCAGGTTGGCAGACAAGGAAGTGGAAGAACAGAAGACGAGGGCAGCGGCCGCCAGGGAAAATCAGCGTAAAGTAGTCGTGGAAGAAACCAAAAAAATGGAGGTTGAAGTTGCGAGGTTTAAGGGTGAATGCGACAAGCGTATCATGGATGCCAGAGGTAGCGCTGAAGCAAAAAAACAAGACGCCGATGCGTATCTCATACGTCTAAGATTCGAGGCTGATGCTGAATTTGAAAGACTTGCCAAGGAATCAGAAGCTGTGCTTGCCACCGTGAGGACCGACGCCGAAGGTGTCCTGCTCTTGAGAAGAGCGCTCGAAGGTGAAGGCGGACGTAACATGGTAAGACTCGAGTATGCGAAACGTCTTAAACAGGCAATTGTTAGAAGTACACCGATTATCAGACAGGGCATTGAGACACCACAAAGCATCCAGAGGTTTAAGTATATTGAGGATGCTCCGAAGATTGATTATATGTTCCCGGAGCCGCCGGATGCTGTACTGGTCAGTCCTTTAAAACCAGGTCCTGACAAATCGCCATAAGATAAAGGAAAGCTGCAAAAGGCAAGATTTTGTGGGAATAATTTACCTCGGACTTTATGTTAGGCGCAGTATAGTCGCAACCAATTCTCATTTATAAATGCGGGGAGATTGCTTCGGAAAAGACCCTCGCAATGACACGGATTATGCGCTTTGATAAGACACTGCACGTTGTTGTCATGGTGAAGTGCACCTGACGTTGTGCATCGAGCTTTGCCATTGCAAAGAGTGATCCCCTCATTCTGTTATTGCGAGCGAAGCGAAACAATCTTTCTCTTATAAACAAACAGTACCTCTTGATAAAGGGGTGAGGGGGGTTGTAAAAAACTTACAAAAAAAGATGTTATTTACACAATAATACTATAGTGCTATGATAAGAAAACTTTTTCAAGAATATATGTAAAGAATTCGACAAATGAGGTGAAAATGCATATAGGAAAATTAACAACAAAATATATTATACCAATAGGGATATTTGTATTTGCAGCCATTTTTATTATTGGTATAAAATTCTTTGTCATAAAAGTCAGTGTTGATCAGGTAGGTGTAAGGACACGCATATGGGGCGTAACCCGTGGTATTGTCCAAAAGGATTATGGTCCTGGCTGGCACAGGGCTATTTCAGCCATTGACCAATGGGATCTTTATGATACTACGGTTCAAACTCTCGAACTGGCAAAAGAGCCTTCCCACCTGGGACATGACGAACGTAAAGAAGCCGCCATCAGAACTGCCGATGACTACGATGTATCAGCCGATTTAATTGTGAAGTATCAAATCAAGAAGGGCGATGCATGGAAGTTACGTCAGGACATCGGCGTCGGCGACAGGTATAAAATTATCGTAGAAAACGAGACACGTGACATTGCCCGAAGCGTACTCGGTAGAATGGTCGAGCGTGATCTCTACAATCCGGACGAAAAGAGAAAGAGGGCTGAAGAGTTCAAAATACAATTAACCGAGAGGTTGGCTTACCGGCATGTTAATGTCATTGATGTCCTGATATTGGAATTAAGATTTGACCCTCAGCTTGACAGAAAAATCAAAAACATTAAGTTAGCAGAACTTGATAATGTTTTGAATAAATCAAAGGCCCTTGCAGCTGAACAACGTGGTATCACCCAAACAATCGATGCGGATACGGAGGCTGTCGCACAGAAAATTGGTGGTGACAAAGAAAGAACTATTACTGTTTTAGATGCCGAGACCACGAAGAGGACAATAGAGCTTCTTGCAGAAGCTGATAAATATCTGATTCAGAAAAAGGCAGAAGCGGATCTTTACAAGAAGCAGCGAATTGCCGAAGGTAATTTATTAATTAGACAATCCCAGGCAGAGGGAGAGCGATTAAGGAGAGAGGCATTGGCTGGAGTGGGTGGAGATATCCTTGTCGCTATGGAAGCTGCACGCAATATGAACCTTGCAGATATAAATATTTCTAGCCTCGATATGAATCTTCTCGATGTCGACGATATGGCAACACGTCTTGGAGTTTTTGATACAAAGGGAAGATTGAAGGTGGACTCAAAAACATTTAAACAAGTACAAGAGATACTAAACCAACCAAAAGGTACCGATACATCAAAACCTAAATAGCATCCAAACTGAAAATTTAGTCGTTTTATAAGGCACGGTTGGTTCAAATAAACCAATTGTGCCCATACCATGAGTACCCAAATTCTGATCAAATACACATCTTGCTTTAAATAAAGCACTTAAATATTAATCTCGTAACGGAATGATATTTGCGCTGATTCAGCTATGTCAGTATAACTGAATAATTTTATTCATTTAAATATTTGGAAGGAAACATGATTAATAAAATGTGTGTTCATAATACTTTCAGAGCCAGCGCCTTTTTTTTGATTGTATCTTTTCTTGTATTAAAGTGTACAATTAATGTTTCTCTGGCAACAGATGAGCCTTCAAACGCTAAACAAGCTTCAAAACCAAAGTATTCAAAATTCTTTGATGAAAAAACTCACTGGTGTGATGCCCTGGTTATTACCTGCACCGACTTCCGTTTTACATCCGCTACGCAAGAATTTGTAAATGAACGATTGGGGTTAAAAGGAAATTACGATTACATCTCTATTCCCGGTTCTATAAAAAACCTTTTAGACTCAAAAACAAGAGACCTCGTGTTAAACAGTTTTGGTATCTCTTTACGATTGCATCACGTAAAGCGTTTAATTATACTCGGACATCAGGACTGTACAATTGGGTACGGCGGGTCTAAAAGCTTTAGTGAAGCCGCTGACGAATATAATACTATCAGCAAGGATATGAAAAAGGCACGTTCCTTATTGGGTTGGAAATTTTCTCATTTAAAAGTTTATTTATACTATAGTACTGTTTTGTATAAAGACCATCAGCGCATATATAATTTTAAGCAAATTCTATAATCATTAAAATTGCGATTGAGAGCCCCGATACATGAATAAAAAATATAAATTGTTACCGTTCATAGGAATGTCATTGATTCTTCTCTCTGGCTGTACATCCAGGGAACCTTCACCAGACATTCTTGTTGACAATCAACAAATTGTTGTCAATGTAGATCCAAGTGCAATACGGCCAGACTGTGATACATTGGTTATAACGTGTATTGATTATCGCTTTGCCCTTACAAATCAGGATTTTATAAACAATACATTAAAATTAAAGGACAATTATGACCACATTTCAATTCCGGGTAGTATCCTTAACCTTGTGAATCCAGAAACCCAGGAATTAGTGTTTAGTAAATTTGCCCTGTCGGTAAAACTCCATCTTATAAAACGTGTAGTTGTTATCAGCCACAAAGATTGTGGTGGGTATGGGGGTTCGGCTTCCTTTGGGTCAGATTTATCAGAAAGGGAAACGCTTATTACAGATTTAAGAAAAGCAAGGACATTTTTAATTGAAAAATATCCTACTCTGAGGGTAGATTTGTACTTGGAACATTTATCAAAAGAAGGGGAAAAAGAAACGGTGCATTTCGAAAAAATTCGTTAACAAAATTGAATTTCATGGGTATTATTTCTCTGCAGATTTTACACACCGAAACCCAATCTGGGGACTTTGTGCGTACCAGGGTACACGGTAGCGTGCGGCACATCGTGTGTAATGCCCAAAATAAAGAAACCCACCTCCTCTGATTACACGCTGGGTTCCGGTATCAGGACCTGCAGGATTTTTTGATGGTGAGAGTAAATAGTAATTCTGGTCATAATAGTCGGCGCACCACTCCCAGACATTTCCCGCCATATCATAACAACCATAGGGACTCTTACCATTTTCAAATGACCCCACTGGTTTTGTATCTCTGAGTCCGGCTTCTTGTGATTCCCATACATTGCATTTGGTTTTATCGAATTTATTCCCCCACGGCCACAATCGTTTGTCCGTTCCGCGCGCGGCCTTTTCCCATTCAGCTTCTGTAGGCAACCTCTTTCCTGCCCACGTTGCATATTCAACAGCATCATCCCATGTAACCCCAACAATCGGTTGATTGGGACGATTAAACCTCGAATCATTCCAACAACGTGGTATCTGATGCCCTGTTTCCTCTACAAATTTTTTGTACTGCTCGTTGGTTACCTCATATTTATCTATGTAGTAAGCATCTAAATAAACGGTATGTTCAGGCCCGTCATAGATATTATAGGCCAGCATAAATGTCCAATTATATCTCGTATTATCGCCCATAATAAATTCTCCGGCCGGAATTAACACCATGCCCGGATTGGTATCCTCGGCTGGTGGCGCTGGGTCAGCAGAGAACACTTCAACTGGTTGCAAACTTACTAATAAAACTAAAATGAAATATTTTAGATACCGCATCAATATTAATATCTCCTCTTTGGTTCGACTTCATACCTGGCAATGTCTAATGGGGAATACCCGGAAATAATCTCATTAAAGGTTCGCACCTCGCCTTTTTTAAATGTTTTAATAGAAAAATCCTGTGTAAATAACTGAAAATTTGATGCATTATACACTCGAATCACAAAAGTGGCGATGCTCCAATCTTTATCAGAATAGTTCTTTATATCTCCTTTTATTTGTGATGACGACCCAAAGAGATAAAGATTTACATTTCGTATATAAAACCCGTCGCCGATATCCTTATACCCCTCATCCTCGGGTGTTATAACCTTTTCCTTTACCGCAGCAACCGTCTCTGTTCCCACCGCAGCTTTTGCGGTTCCAGTGCCGGACGTTGCCTGTATACTGGGGGTTGGAGTCGCCTCTGCTGTAACAGTCGCCGTACCCGTACTCATGCTACCGACGCCACCTTTTTCCAACCTTTTCATTCTCGTGTCCATATCGGAAAGTGTCTTGATTTGTCCTTCAAAACTTTTGATAGCGGTATCTGACGATGCAAGACGCGTCTTTACCATATCCTCTATTGTCGAAAACTTTTTTTCCTGCTCACCAAGCTTGTCGTTCACCAGCTTACCGAGGTCATCAATCGCCTTTTTAATAGGTTCCAGAGGTCTCTGCGCCTCCTGGTATCTCTTCTCAAGCACAGAGGCCTTTATTTCCTGATCTTCGACACGCTTTGTTAAGTCAGACAATAATTTTTTAAAGACATCAAACGTTTTTCCAAAAGATTCCAGCATATTCTTTACTTCGGCGATAGATGCAGTCTTCTCCATGACTTCCACCTTTAAAGCCATCGTATTGAGCTTTTCTTCGATGCCTTTCATTGATTTATCAAAATCTTTTAAAGGTGTTAAACTCTCACCAACACTTTTTTGAAGCGTTAAGACCTGACTTCCCATGGTATCCAAATTCTTCATCCAACTTGAAAGGGATCTTTGAAAATCATCCAACTCCTTTAAAACATCCTGAGAATCAGCTTTATCGTCTGGTCCTTTTGCACCCAAAAGGATAAATAGGAAAAACGTGCCTAAAAATACCGAGAGTATCTTTTTCATGCATTTACTCCGAACGAAGGAAGTTTGTATATTTTAAATCCCAGTTAGTTTAACAAATAATTTCACAGAGCGCAAATATTTATATTCCTCTTCGAAGAACGGATGTGTACTTTTAAATTAAATTGATTTTACTCGATAAATCTAATACAATAAAACTTTATTTTTTTTGGCCAAATTCTGGCTATTTTATTATAATCAGTCTCTGTTTCTCCATGGGGCAATTATTTTTAGTAAATAATCGAAAGAGGATGACATGTTGGTTCTAATTGCAGATGAACTTCCCGATATATGTATTGATATTCTAAAAAAGGCCGGTCTTGAGGTTTTAAAAAAGCCCGGTATAAAGGCCGATGAATTAAAAACAATTATCAATACCTGTGATGGAATAATATTGCGGAGCGGCACAAAGATCACGTCCGCCTTGTTAGAAAATGTTACCAGGCTCAAGGCTATTTGCCGTGCCGGCGTTGGCGTTGATAATGTGGATGTATCCGCCGCCACGAAGAGGGGCATAGTGGTCATGAACACACCCGAAGGAAATATTACTTCGACCGCAGAACAGTCTGTGGCTTTACTTTTTGCCTTATCACGTTTTATTCCCCAGGCCTGCGCTTCGGTAAAGGCGGGTAAATGGGAACGAAAACTTTTTACCGGTATCCAGGTTGCCGGAAAAACTATTGGCATTATCGGGCTTGGAAGAGTTGGACGGCAAGTTGCAAAGCGCGCACTGGGGTTAGAAATGAAGGTAATTGGTTACGACCCTTTTGTTTCACCGGATATTACCTCTCAATATGGGATTCATATTGCCAAAAACCTGAACGAATTATTCATGCAATCGGACTATATCACTGTCCATGTCCCCTTTAACAATGAGACAAAGAACCTTATAACGAAAAAAGAATTTGCGATCATGAAAAAAGGGGTTCGTATTATCAACTGCGCACGGGGCGGTATTATCTCGGAAGAAGACCTGTATAATGCCGTAAAAGCCGGCCAGGTAGCCGGAGCCGCGCTTGATGTGTTTGACGTGGAACCGCCGGTAGGCAATAAGCTTCTGGAATTAGACCAGGTTATCACAACACCCCATTTAGGGGCTTCAACAGAAGAAGCACAATATGCCGTTGCTCTGGAAGCGGCTGAGCAAATGGCAGATGCACTCACGGGAAAAGGGTATAGAAATGCCGTTAATCTCCCACCATATAACCCTGAAGAGTATGCCGGTTTGAAACCATATATTACCCTTGCCGAAAAGATGGGTTCTATGCTTATGCAAATTGCACATGGCGGTTTTCAGACGGTGGACATTACTTACACCGGAGAACTTTGCAAAAAGAATATGCGCCTTGTTACCGACAGCCTTATCGTTGGATTGCTTAAGCCAGCGCTTGAAAATGGTGTCAATATCGTCAGCGCCCCGCTCTTACTGTCAGAAAGGGGTATTAAGATTAATGTCACCACGAGTAGTTGTGGCAGTGATTTTACGAGTCTTATCTCAGCCAAGATAACAACATCAAAAGGTGAAACAGCTCTATCGGGAACGGTATTTGGCAAGAATGAGCCGCGACTTGTTGCTCTTAATAGCTACGGAGTCGAGGCAATACTAGACAAAGGCATGCTCGTGCTTTTCGGCAAAGACAAGCCGGGTCTGATTGGTGATATTGGCTCCTTACTCGGACGTAAAAAAATCAACATTGCGCACATGACGTTCGGCAGGAAAGAGGTCGGTGGCAATGCAATAACAATACTTAACATTGATTCTCCCGTATCGCAGGACTGTCTCAATGAAATTAACCAGTTGGACCATATCGAAGGAGTTTATCAGGTAAATCTGTAAAGAGCATGTTAGCGAAAAAAAGGCGGGCTTATCCGATCAATCTCAATGCATTGGACGACGGTAAGCCTGCCTTATATATTTTTTCTGCTGCGCTATGGATGTCGTATTTTACCCTCTTAATCTGAACTATCTTTTCCTCTGAATCATAAATCGCAAAACAAGCCCTGACGTCCCAGTCTCGGGACTGTCCTACACTTCCCACATTAATAAGTGCCTTTTCTGCATTTTTCAAATGATACACAGTTCCTCTATCCATACGGACAAGTCCATTTTCCCGGTAAACGCACATAGGTATATGGGTGTGCCCATAAAAGCAAATGGGTGTTTTTAAGAGGTCGAGACTCAGTTGTGCATCAGCCCCCGTCGTAATATAATCAAAAAATTCAGGACGATTCAGTGATCCATGTACAATCGTTATGTCATCTAATTCTACCACCAGGGGCATATTTCTTAAAAAATCCAGATATCCATGAGTCAACTTATTCATTGTCCACACAATCACAGACCGTGCATCATAGTGAAAATATTCTGCGGGAAATTTACCTACAGCGGCGTAATCGTGATTACCCGCCACAGAGATACAATTCAAATCACGAACCAAATCAATACACGGCGCAGGTTCGGCGGCGTAACCAACGACATCTCCAACACATAAAACCCTGTCAACCTTCTCCTGCCGGAGCGCCTGGACAACTGCGCTGAGCGCATCATAATTATTATGAATATCCCCGATTACGCCATATATCAATCGTCTCCCCCTTTGAGCGAAATGACCTCACCCGCACTCTTTTTTTTCAAATAACGCAAACGCGCCGAGCATGATAAATGCTATATAAAAAAGAGCATACAGTATAAGCAAAAAAACATGTCCACAACCGATAGATTTATACACATTCTCTACCCCGATAACGCTGAATGCCTCAAGGTTTGGAAAGAAAATACAAACGAGGGATATAAGCCAGGGAAAACCTTCATCCCCCCCGCCGAATTGATTATAAAAAAATTGGATCAGATTCCCGGACGTATAAATAAACAGACAGCAAATCAGGTTTGATACCAAGGGCAAATGCAGAGAACCGGCAATCCCGACCGAGCATATAATAGCAAGGGGTAAAAACAGCAGGAGCAGTTGAAAAAATGTCGGGATGCCAATGATACGAACCGAATCAAAAAATCCAACATGAAGCTCCATGGCATTCTGGACACATAAAGATAGAATCAATATAATGCCTAGTATGAAAAATGCGCAAAACACAACACCCACAATCCCAAGAAACTTGCCCAGAAATATGGATTGCCTGGTTACGGGCTTGGAGAGCAAGGTCATAAGTGTCCCTTTTTCAATTTCTTTCGAGATCGAATTCGCAGCGCAAATAATCGCAAGACACATACAACACATTGTAATTGTGGACATGCCCATTTCCTTAATCATCTTTGCTTCTTCTCCAAATGCAAATAAGGTAAAGGAAAAAGAAAAGAATATGAGCATGCCGCCGCCACCCACCATGCAGTAAAATATTGCCTGTCGCATAAGTTCCTGGATGGTGTTTCCCGCAATAACAAGAATACTTTTATTCATAAAAAGCCTTGCAAATTTCAGAAAATCTCATACACTAAACCGTGCAGAAATGTTTCACGTGAAACATAGGTACTGAAATAGTAGCATCCCTGATAACCAAATGCAATTTAAAATCATTCATGCAAGGAGTTTCTCTCATGTCTAAAAAGGAAAAACTTAGTCGCGGCCTGCAATCCCTCCTCGGCGGTGTCATTGGAATAGAGGCCGAGGGCGGCCAGGATGTAATCTTGAGGCTAAACCCCCATGACATACAACCAAACACCCTTCAACCCCGCGATGTCTTTGTTGAAGAAGAAATGAAGGGACTTGTGGAGTCCATAAAAACACATGGCATCCTCCAGCCTGTTATTGTAAAACCGCTTTCCCACGGCTATATGCTCATTGCGGGAGAGCGTCGTTGGCGTGCGGCAAGGCAAATTGGGTTAAAAGAGATTCCTGCAATTGTCCGCAACACGAACGATGCCGATGCCCTCGAAATTGCCCTGATAGAAAACATCCAGAGGGAAGACCTCAACCCTATCGAAAAGGCAAAGGGTTTTCAGGAGCTGATTAATAAATTTGACTTTACCCAGGAACAGGTTGCTAAAGCTATGGGGAAAGAGCGTAGTTCAATAACCAATTACCTCCGGCTTCTCGATCTGCCTCCCGAAATCCAGGAACATGTTTCACGTGGAACGCTCTCGATGGGACATGCCCGCGCTATGCTCTCTCTTCGCGACAAGGACTCCCAGGTAAATCTTTGCAAGCAGGTTATAGAAAAAGGCTTGTCTGTGCGCGAGGTTGAAGAGATAGTTTCTTCCGAAAAGAAAAACGCCCATCTTTCTTCAAAACCCACGTCTCACAAATCACCGACTCCCCATATTGCTGATTTAGAGGATAACTTTCGTAGGTTTTTTGGCGCTAAGGTAACAATAAAAGAAAGGAATGGAAGGGGAAAGATCGTTATCTCATTTCACAACAACAGTGAGTTTTGCCGCATTACCGAGAGATTGGGTATGAAACTCTCTTGAGTTATCGTGTCTTATAAATAATATTTGTAGCTGTTTAGCGAAAATAGCAGGAATAAGTATTACAGGGCGGTTAAATGCCAGGAGAAATAATGGGCAAAAAGAAAAATCCCGAAGGGATGACATAAATAATATTTTGTTCACGCATGGTGATCGTGTGCGAAAAAGTACGCTGAATAGTTACTACAATTATGATACATGTTTTGCCCGTCTTCTTTTAATGTATTTTTTCCACATTATTCGGAGGGCATAACAATGAAAAAGGGCAATAGTATTTTTATTGTGATTACTATGTTGTTATTGTCGGTGGTTTTGGGAAAAACCCTTTGGGCAAAGAATGATTGTGCAAGGAAACCGTCAAAGGAGGAGGTAAGCCAGAAGACCATGAAACTCCGGATG
>JAXMAC010000014.1:0-5680 GCA_046350595.1 Candidatus Brocadiaceae bacterium
GATCTGGTTTAAAATTTCCTATAGCATTGGATAAACTTGTTGAACATTTAATAAAAAATCCTAATGATAAAACTTGGCATGGTTCGGTAATAGAAATATGGCAAAACCGGAGTAATTGGGAATGCCTATACGTTGCCCCAGAGGAGGACTAGAATTTTACTTTTTAACTAGAAAAAATCACTGTTTGAAAGGAAGAAAGTTTATGTCCCTTAAAATTGAACAAAAGCTTGATAATGCGTTTTTTACTGAAATTGGACCGAGAATTTATACAACAGGCGCCTATATTGTTCCTATGAAGATTAAGATTGGGCAAAAACAAAGATATGTTTGGGTTGTTGATGAGTTTGGTGATGACTCTTATTTAGATGGAGAACATTGTAATCCAGTTTTGTATGCTAACAATTTAAAGAACCTTTTACAGAGCAAACAACACATCTGACTGGTAATCAAAATTTGATTATAAAGTATTTTAAAAGATGGATATAAAACAAATTTACCCAATAAATATTTTCATAATAACAAGATATTTATAAGGAGAATCTGACGTCAATGTTTATGGATAATACATGTACAACTATAAAAAAACTGATTGTTTTATTTATGGCGCTATTTTTAATAACTTTCTCTACCGCCTGCCATGTTTTTGCAGAAGAAAAGGACGTCGGCAGCATTCAGGGCATCGTCAAGGCAAAAAAAGCCAAATATATTAAGGATTCCATTGTCTATGTCGAAAATGTGCCGAATGCTTATGAACCCCCAAGGGAACATGCCGTTATGGATCAAAAAAACATGGCCTTTATTCCCCATGTGCTGCCGTTGGTAAAAGGAACCACGGTTGACTTTCTCAACAGCGATATGGTTCAGCATAACATTTATTCCCCCGATGCCGTTACAGATAATATGAATTTGGGCACCTGGCTTAAAGGTGAAACAAGACCGTTTACCTTCAATAAATTAGGCATTGCCACCCTTCGTTGTAATGTGCATGTGGATATGTTAGCCTATGCCCTGGTATTACAAAATCCATACTTTGCACGTGTCAATAATGACGGAAGCTTTTCTATTCCCAATGTGCCTGAAGGAAAATGCAGGGTAAAACTCTGGAATGAGCGATTCAAGGCAGCAGACCGGGAGGTTGAAGTCAAAGCAGGCGCACCGGTTGCCATAGAGTTTGAATTAAAATAATTTTGGCATTTTATTTATTTGGATTTTCAGAATAACTTCAAACCTTCTGGTTTGAGTCTATGCAGGGTTCGAGGTTGAAGGGTAATGTCATTAAGTTAAGCCACCTGCTGTAAAAGTCCCCCTTAAAAAAGGGGGATTCAGGGGGTTGTTTTGATTAAATAATCCTTAACTTAATGACATTTGGTTGAAGGGTCTTTGCAGTAAGTCAAGTTTTTGATGTCATTGCAAGCAAAGCAATCTTTCCCTCATTACAAAAATTCGAAGTCTTGAGTTATAAAAGATACCTCAAAACAGGACTTGATGGGTTACGATGATACCGGTAGATGGAAGATTCATGAGACTTGCCATAAACAAGGCAAAAGAGGGCATTAAACAGGGACAAACTCCATTTGGCGCATGTATAACAAAAAATAGAGAAGTTGTAACATGCGTTCATAACAGGGTCTGGGAAGACACGGACATAACCGGTCACGCAGAAATATGCGCCATTCGGGATGCTTGCAGAAAACTGAATGTGGTAGACTTGACCGGATGTGTTATTTACTCCACCTGTGAGCCATGTCCCATGTGCTTTAGCGCCTGCCACTGGGCAAAGATTTCAAAAATCGTTTATGGGGCAAGGATAGAAGATGCAAAAAAATTGGGGTTTAGCGAACTAACGATTTCAAATGATACCATGAAAAAATCAGGTAACAGTCCGATAGAGATCGTTGGAGATGTCCTGCGGGATGAAAATATGGAATTGTTTAGATTATGGTCTGAACAAGAAAATAAAAAAGTCTACTGAATCAGGCGGGTTTTGGGTAGGGTGGGTTAAGCGGAGCGAACCCACCATTAAAAGCTGAGACCTTGACGTGAGTTCGGTCGAACGTTCCCGACGGAGTCCGTCCTACGCCTAATTTAATTGTATTGGAATTTCAAAGTTTTTTGTAGGGCAACCCTTTAGGGTTGCACGTGGCAAGGCTAAAGCATCGCCCTACGTGTGATTGCGAAAAAAATCGATGAAGGCTTAATTTAAATTTCCTTTTCCTTAAAGTCCGAGATTTTTCAGGCATTGAAGAAAATCTTCGGGTATATCCGCTGATATAGATATGGTCTTTTGCGTGTAGGGATGAGTAACAGCTATCTGGTATGAATGCAGCATCTGTCTTGCCGGCTGCCTCATGAGTGGATTATTGATTGGCTTGCGATTGTATTCCCGTTCGCCAATGACAGGATGACCCACAGAAGCCAGATGTATCCTGATTTGATGCGTCCTGCCCGTTTCAATCATTACTTCCAGGTAGGAGGCAATAGGTCCTTTTTTTAAAGTCTTTACATGGGTTATGGCTCTTTGCCCTTGTATCGGGGTATTTATCGTAAAGGTCTGTTTTTCCACATTTCCCTGTACCATTGTCCTGTAAACTTTTTTAACAAGATTGTTTTTAAACATGGACTTCATACGTTCAAAGGCGTCTTTGTCCATTGCAAAGATAACGGCGCCTGATGTATCCCTGTCCAGCCGATGAACAGCTTGAATCTGGCTGTTATTAAAGCGTTCCCTCAGATGCGATTCGAGACTGTTCGCGCCATTCGTCAAAAGATAGGGTGGTTTTGAAACAATGAGATAAAAATCGTCATGAAACAGGATGTTAACTTCTTCATAGCCTGTTCTTTCACTTTTTGAAGTGAAATTGAATGGTTCTGTGTCATTTATAGCAACTTCAACAATATCGCCTTTCTGCAATTGATACGAGGCAATCCAGACCCTTTTTTTATTCACAAAAACGTGCCGCTTGTCGAGCAGTTGTTTTGCCTTGTTTTTGGAGATGCGTAATTTATCGGCAATAAGGCCCAGCAGTGTTTGTATGTCATTTTTCTGGGTAACAGTAAATTTTTGTGAAGACATGCTTATTTTGAATAAGTTTTAAACAACCCCATTGATTCCCCTTTTACAAGTGGAATTTGATGACTATTTTACCAATGGAAGATTCCACATATGTAGAGACAAGGCACTGCCTTGTCTCTACCACCATTTTATGCATAGCCATCATACCACTCTTACGACACCATGAAACCATGAAAATATTTATAACCATTTAGTCTCAGACTTCAGAAATTGTGTGATTGTGTCGTTAAAAACCTGGCGGGATTTGCACGTTGAAGCAAAAACTTCAGAGGATCAGTTTGATAAAAATGGAGATAACACCGGCAATGGCGAAGCCTAACATCCACTTAAGGACACCAATTTCAGCCTTTACAATTTTTATTTCAGAGTCAAATTTTGTCTCCACAGAGTCGAACCTTGCATTAAATTTTATTTCAAGTGACTCCAGTTTTGACTCTATACGTGAAAATTTACTCCCAAAATCAGCAATAGCACTGGCAGCGGCTTTAGCTTTTTCTTCTGATGCGCCAGCTTCCTTCAGGGCGTCGTATACTTCTACAATCATTGTACTCATAAAAAAATTATAACATGGTATTCGTAGGATGTAAAAGTAAAAATGGGTAAGTCAAATATGAGACCAGGCATGCCAGTGCGGGTATCGGATCGTTATCGAGTAGGCGTACTGCCATTATGAAAGAATCTGAAATTTTATACGATATCTCCTGTTGACATGTCATATACCCATTGGATGTCAGTTAGTGTGTATTCCAGTATTTCCTCTTTCTTGAAAAAGATATCAATTTCTTTTTCAGCCGAAGCCGGAGAATCTGAGCCATGAATCAGATTAAAACGGTTGCTGAGTGCATAATCGCCGCGGATTGTGCCTGGTTCTGACTTTGAACCAAAGGTAGCGCCCATCATTTTGCGGACAACTTCTATAGCATTCTTGCCTTTTAACGCCATGACAACTACCGGAGCAGAGGTTGTGTACCGGATCAGGGGTTCAAAGAAATCCTTGCCTTCATGGGTAGCGTAATGCCTCCTCGCCATAGTTTCTGAAATTCTGGTCATTTTAAGCCCAATTATCTGAAAACCTTTTTCTTCAAATCTTGAAATAATTTTTCCTGTCAAACGACGTTGAACACTATCAGGTTTTAATATAATCAAGGTCCTTTCCATAACAATGTTATTCCTTTATTTTCTTAAGTTTTTCAATGTAATGCTTCCTGACGAGAAGGAAGAAATCCTGATATTCCGAGCTCTTATAATCTGGAAACGTCCACGGAAATGATTCATATTTACCTCTCCGGTAGTTAAGGGTTACTTCTGCAAAAATGCCATCCCGTAAATATATACGATGAGAAAAATCCTTTGTAGAAGCTAAAATAAGCCTGCTTAAATTTATATAACCAGGGTCAAGGTTGACAGGTCGCAAGACAGCGTATTTTTTTGACGAAACCAGCAATTCTTCCAGGTGGTTTGTTTTTGCTTTAATCGTAGCGAGTTCGTCAGCGCTGATGAGTTTTTCAAAACTATAGAATTGACGCTGGATACCCTGTCCCATTTCTTCAGTATAATAATCAGTAAAATGAAAGGGGAGTATAGAACTCCGAAGGTCTATCCTTCCAAAGAAACTCCCAAGATCTCTTTCCATCTGGCCAAAAAGTTCAGGAATACTGGTTAAAATCCCGATAAATAAATTTACCGGTTTTGGTTTGGAAATTTGTCCCACGGCAGTTAAAATTTGTTCCCTACAGAAACCACAGATTTTACAAATTGCACAGATTATTTGATTTAGTATCCATGCAATCTGTAGACTTCATAATATTACAGTTTTCCCGGCTTGCATTACCTGGTTTTCTTGAGTGTTTCTAACAGCTCTTCAATCTTTGACTTCACGTCTTCTTTCTTTACCAGAAATGTTTCACCAGTCTTTCTTATTTTTATTTCAATCTCTTTTGTTTCGGTAAATTTTTTACCAATGATAATTTTTATAGGTATACCAATCAGATCGGCATCCTTGAATTTAACTCCGGGCCTCTGGTCTCTATCATCCAACAATACATCCATGCCCGTCTTGCTGCTCAGGTCGGCGTAAAGGGAATTTGCCATGTGCATACTCTGATTATCGTTAACGTTTACAGGGATTATAATAACATGGTATGGTGTTATCGACAGTGGCCAGATAATACCATTTTCATCGTGGGATCTTTCAATAAGAGATGCAATGATACGATTGACCCCGATCCCATAACATCCCATAATCATGGATTTTTCTTTACCACCAGCATCCAGATATCTTGCTTTCAGGGCGTCGCTGTATTTTGTGCCGAGTTTAAATACGTGCCCAATTTCTATACCCTGCGAAACATCCAGTTCGTGGTTACATTTTGGGCATTTATCGCCTTTAGTTACATAACGGAGATGTGCAACCTGGTCAATCTTGAAATCTCTTTCCGGGTTTACATTCACTAAGTGGGCATCTGGCTTATTTGCGCCAGTGATGAAATTTTTAAGTACAGATACGGCTTGATCGGCAATAATTTTTATCTTTAATCCAACAGGGCCTGCAAATCCAACAGGAGCACCAGTAATGCGTTCTATAGTCTTATGGTCGGCAAGCGCAAC